>DAISXE010000181.1:0-1323 GCA_036826015.1 Ilumatobacteraceae bacterium | reverse complement strand
CAAGTGATGTATGAAGGCGTTCCCAATTACCCGGCGAATGATCGCATGTGGGAAATCATCGAGAAGTACAAAGTCACTATTTTCTATACGGCGCCAACAGCAATTCGAACATTTATGAAGTGGGGTGTTGAAGAACCTGCAAAGCATGACCTCTCGTCATTGCGACTGCTGGGCAGTGTGGGCGAACCCATTAATCCAGAAGCGTGGATGTGGTATCACGAAAACATTGGGCGTGGTAATTGCCCAATTGTTGACACGTGGTGGCAAACAGAAACAGGTGGAATCATGATTTCGCCACTGCCAGGTGCAACAACCACAAAACCTGGTTCTGCAACGTTCCCGTTGCCTGGTATCGGGGCTGAACTTCTTGATGACGAAGGAAAGATAGTGACTCATGGTGGTGGCTATCTCACACTTACTCATCCATGGCCAGGCATGTTGCGCGGCATTTGGAAAGACCCAGAGCGTTACAAAGATGCATATTGGTCGCGCTTTGAGGGCCGTTACTTCGCTGGTGATGGAGCCAAATTAGACGACGATGGTTATCTCTGGTTGTTGGGTCGCGTGGATGACGTAATGAACGTATCGGGTCACCGTATTTCTACAACCGAAGTAGAAAGTGCGTTGGTGTCACATCCGAGTGTTGCTGAAGCAGCCGTTGTTGGTGCAAATGATGCAACTACTGGCCAAGCAATCATTGCGTATGTCACCTTGGTAGGCGGCATGGAGGTAGATGAGCAAGTGTTGCGCAATCACGTCGCCAATGAAATTGGTGCAATTGCCAAGCCAAAGACTATTTATTTCACACCAGATCTACCAAAGACTCGTAGTGGAAAAATTATGCGTCGCTTGTTGCGCGATGTTGCTGAAGGCCGCAATCTTGGCGACACCACAACACTTGCTGATGCGAACGTAGTGAACGAACTACAGAAACGCGCCGCAGAAGCACCAAGCGAAGACTAATTAACGCGCGAGTGCAACAATCAGTGCTGCAACTTGTGAAGCGAATAATCCAGCCATCCATTTATTTTGGGTTGCCATAGTTGTAGCGATTTTTGTTGTTAGTCGTTCTTCGAGAAATCGAATGTCTGTTTTAGTTGCAACCTCAGACCATCCGCTCGGCGGCAAATGCTCGACCAATGTATTTGCTGTGGTCACGCCTAACTTCTCCCGTAGTACCGAATGCATCTCGTATCGCTGCGATTCTGTTATTGCCATTTTATGTGCTCCCTAGTTTTATGTCTAGGGGACATGTGTGCGTGGGCTAGTTAGTCGCGGAAGTTTTCAAACTGAAGCGGTATGCCAAGGTCTTCGCCTTTAAGC
>DAISXE010000180.1:0-1375 GCA_036826015.1 Ilumatobacteraceae bacterium | reverse complement strand
GTAAATCCGTGACATAGGAATCCGTCGCACACTTCACCAGCAACTTCGGTCATCAGTTCGCCGACGCCAGCAAGAAAGATTTTCGGTGTTCCAAATGGACTGAGTTCTTTTGCATCTGGTGTGAAGAACGGAGTCATCAATGTGTGTGTATAGAAATCGCCGCGGAAATCTAGCTTGGTGCCGTTCTCCCATGTATCCCAGATTGCGCGAATGGCAAGAATCATCTCGCGCATACGGGCTGCTGGGTGGCTCCACTCCATTGAGAATCGCTTGGTGATGTGCGGCTTAATCTGGCTACCCAAACCAAGCATGAAGCGACCCTTTGAATATGCCTGAAGGTCCCAACCAATGTTGGCCAAGTTCATTGGGTTACGCGCGAAGGCAACGGCAATCGAAGTTCCGAGTTCTAATGTGCTCGTGTGTTCTGCGCCAAGCAAGAGGGGAAAGAACGGATCGTGCGAGGTCTCGGCGGTCCATGCGCCGGAGTACCCAGCTGCTTCTAATTCTTTTGCTGCGTTCGGAACCTTTGTGAGATCCGTACCAAGTCCGCCATCTACCTTCATGATTGTCCTCCAGGTTGTTGGTCTCGCAAGAACTGCTCAACCTCTGCTGCTAATTCGTCCACACTAGGTATAACTGCACCGTCATTGGTAGTTGAACTCCGAATGCCATGTATTTCGTCGTACGCAATCTCTAGTTTTCCCAACATTTCAGCGTGTTCAGGATTACTGGACACCAGTTGGTCAAGACGCTCACGTTGCACTCCGGCCTCTCGTCTGAGAGCAGAAGTGTCGAGCGTGAGTCCTGCTTCAAGACAGATCGCTTCGACGAGGGCAGCGCTTGCTGCCGGATATGCCATGGACGCCACATAATGCGGAATTTGTGCCCACATTCCCATTGCAGGAATACCAATGTCGTGCAATGCATGTTCCAGAATTGCTTCAACTCCGGCAGGAACGTCTACAGAGTTTTTTGTAAATGACAATCTCGCAGCAATATCAGCGTCGGGGGACGTAGTGGAAAGTCCAACGGCGCGCGTATGTGGTGCGCCATACGGATACGCACCCATGCCAATCATTTTTTCAACACCAAGTTGTTGGGCAAGCCCTGCGACAGTGCGTGCAAAGTGTTGCCATGCCGTATCGGGTTCAGGGCCGGTCAATAACAAAACGTCGTTGCCATCTTCGTCGTTGCCAACACGCATCTCGGGGCATGACCAAACAATCCGAGTGTTAACGCCTTCGCGCAACTCCATCATTGGTCGGCGTGCGCGGTAATCAATGAACTCGTCACCATCGAACGTAATGAGGTCACGCGAGACGATTGCATTCTTCAAATGTTCCATTGCTGCATTGGCTGCACCGCTTGCATCGAT
>DAISXE010000179.1:0-1383 GCA_036826015.1 Ilumatobacteraceae bacterium | reverse complement strand
CCATGAGGTACGCATTACGAAATGTTGATGATTCAGCTTGGTAACCGAGTTGCTCTAGAGCGTCTGCTTGCAGATTTCTTGCATCAGAATTCGTTGGGTCTGCGAACACCAAGTGGTTCACAATTTCTGTCACCCATCGGTAATCACCTGCGTCGAACGCGGCTCTCGCATTCTTCAACAACGCATCTGCGCCGCCAGCTAGTTCCACGTATCGTTTGCCAGCTTCGGTTGGCGCATATTTGTTGAGGTTTGCAGGGTTTGCGTCATACCAACTGAGATAGCGCTGATACACCGCCTTCGAGTTGTGGATGAGGTCCCCGTAATACCCACGAGTGTGATCATTAGCCAAGAACTCATCGGGGAGTTGCAGCATGTTTGCAATTTCAATGCCTGTGTAGCCCTTGTTTGCGAGTCTCATTGTTTGGTCGTGCATCCATCTGTATACGTCACGTTGCAAAGTGAGGAACTCGAGCAGGTCTTCATTTCCCCAGCGAGGCCAGTTATGAGATGTAAAAAGGATTTTCGTATCAGCACCGAACAATTCCATTGCTTCATTGATGTACTTCGTCCACTTCAATGAGTTGCGCACTAGTGCGCCTCGAATAGGAACCAAGTTGTGCATTGTGTGCGAGCAATTTTCTGCCATGCACAGCCAACCAAAGTCAGGAAAGAAAAAGTTCATCTCTGCAGGAGCTTCGGTCTCGGGAGTGAGTTGGAAAATAATGCGGACACCATCAACAACTAACTCTTCACCTGTAAACGTGATGTCTTCTGTTGGCGCAATCAGTCCGGGAGGCCCAAGCGGCACAGAATTTCCAAGACCACAATCCACATGGCCAGTAGGACCCGCAGGAAGAAGGGGACCAAATTGATAAGTGGAACGACGATTCATCGCCGGTCCAGCAATCACATTTTCTCCCACTGTTTCGTGCAAGAAACCAACAGGTGCAATCACACGGCAACGGCCTGCGTCAACCTCTGCCTGGCTTGTTACTCCGAGCACGCCTCCAAAATGGTCTGCATGTGAGTGCGTGTAAATCACACCTGTCACGGGGCGATGCCCAAGCTGGCTGGTGATGAGTTCATAACTGGCGCGCGCCGTGGCTTCGGTGGTGAGTGGGTCAATAACAACCCAACCTTCAGTGCCCTTGATGAATGTGATGTTCGAGATGTCGTATCCGCGTACTTGCCACACTCCGTCGGCTACTTCAAACAATCCGTGGTTGGCGTTCAAGCGAGCATGACGCCACAAGCTTGGGTTCACGGTGTCGGGAGCCTCGGGGGATTGGCGAATGAAGTCATATCGATTGGTGTCGGTCACCATTCGTCCAGATGGATCATTGATGCGTCCGCCGGGATATGAGGCAATAAACCCTCGAGTAG
>DAISXE010000178.1:0-1502 GCA_036826015.1 Ilumatobacteraceae bacterium | reverse complement strand
CCATTTGCAGCACACGATGCAGGCGCAGCATTCTCCAGTGTGCGCATCTTGCTCGGTTGCGCATTGGTCGGGTTGTTATCGAACGCCATCGGATACGGCATCGATCAAACAACACTTCGTCGCATCCCCATTCGTCGATTCTCCGTGATGTTGGCACTACTTCCTGTGTGCGCAGCTGTGTTTGGATTTTTCTTTCTCAGCCAAACTCCCACCCTTCTCGACCTATGCGGCATGGCTTTAGTTCTTGTAGGCGTTGCAGTACAAGAGCGAGAAGAGATTGACCGCCACCAAGAGGTACTCGAGACCACCTAGCGTGGTGACTTATGGGAATCAGCCGGCGAACCCTGCAGCGCTTCGTCGCACTCTGTCTCATTGCAGGCACTCTTCCCTTTGTTCCCCAAAGTTCTCCCCCTGTCGCACAAGCAGCCGGCCTACCTCCACTCGGTGTCGTCATTCGTGGTCATGGCAACGGACACGGTCGTGGAATGAGTCAGTACGGCGCACTTGGATGGGCCACAAAACTTGGCGCAACGTGGGAAACCATTTTGAATTTCTATTACGGCGGGAGTGGTCGTGTGCTCACCACATTGACAGATGTTGACGCTCGTTCAATTCCTGCTGGTGGCATGACTGTGCGTCTACAAACCATGGATGGAAAACAAACTGCAGTTGTCTCAGACAATCTCACTGCATCGTGGGCGGGCAAGTCACAAAACTATGGCGCACTCGTTGCACGCATGGTGTCTAAAAATGTGTACGACGTATACGCCTCGCCTACTGCAACATGTGCGGCAGATAAAGACAACCCATCAGGGTTCACGTTGATTGGCGACAACGTGAAGGGCCCAATTGATTTCGTCACAACTGCAAGTGGAATTCCCACTGCTGTAGCCCCTGCAGATCTCATTGGGCTCTGCGAACCAGCAACTAGTTCATACAAAGCCCGTATTCGTTACTACCGCGGACTCATTCGAGCAACGCCAGACGGCAATGGAAACAAACGCACCGTCAACCTTGTTGCCACAGAGTCATACATACGTGGCGTAGTGCCACGCGAATCGCCTGCTGGTTGGGGTGACATTGCCGGCGGCCTCGGTATGCACGCATTACGTGCCCAAGCAGTTGCCGCACGCAGTTATTCGCTGTCTGAATCTCGCTATTCGTGGGCAAAGACATGTGACACTCAGGACTGCCAGGTATACCTCGGTGCGGCGCTTCGCACGGTTGGTTCAAAGACAGTTTCGTTACTTGAAGACGCACGAACTGATCGCGCTATCGCCGAAACGGCGAATTATGTGATGAAAGATTCGAACAACACGATTGTGCGCACCGAATTCACATCATCAAATGGTGGACGCACTGCATCAGGACAATTCCTTGCTCAGATCGATAATGGCGACCTCATTGCCGACGCTGCACTGCAATCATGGACACGCCTTGTCTCTGCTGCCAGCATTCAAGCCAAGTACCCATCTATTGGAGTGTTTCTCTCTGCCACCACA
>DAISXE010000177.1:0-1521 GCA_036826015.1 Ilumatobacteraceae bacterium | reverse complement strand
ACAATGTGAGCGCGGGATACAACAACACTGCAGCGCGCACCCATTTACGACGCGCGAGCGGCCAGATACCAAACGCACACCACGATGCCCACCCAATATGAAGGCTTGGCATTGCGGCGTATTGATTTGATCGTTTAGCGATGCTGCCAGAATCGAAATCCCACGGGCCACCAAAATCTTTCAACGTGTCAACAAAACCAAAACTGGTGGCGCCGTTGTAGTTGCGCAACTTGGTGGGGATGCATTCACCACCAAACGTCGCTTTCGGCACGACTACGCCATCGACAATGGTTGCACCCTCTGCCACCGTTTTTACAGTTCCAGGACACGGTGCATCGAGCAAACGCGGTGGCATCAATGGGAAAAGTGCAAAACCGATAATGGCAAGACCAGTCATTGCGGCAAGTGCGTTACGAAATAGCGGGAACACATCTTTACGCTTGCGGAACAAGACGTAGAACACACCCAGAGTTACTGCGAAGTGAGCAGTGCCGTAATACGTATTTAATGCCTGAAGAATCCATTTGTACGGAAGCATGAACTGTTGAATGGATTCTTCGTGATACAGGCCGACAGCGCGCTCCCAGCGAATGACCTTCATCGCGTTGTTGAACGAATGAAGTGGCACGTCTGAGCCCTTCACCTGGATGGACCCAAATTGGTTACGCGTCATGGAGTACACGAAATAGAAGCCACCCATAATGAGGACTTCTTTCCACCACCTCGTACGGTGCTCACGCACCTCGTCGGGGGAAGAGGCAATTGATGCGTCTGACATGTGCCCTCCACAATACGACCCCGCCCGAGGCTTGGACTCCACAGCCCAAGTAGGATTTGACCTTGTGAGTCTCATAGATCTTTCCCACGAGTTCGATTCATCCGTCTTGGCACGGGTGCTGGCAAAAGGAAGGGCCACCGGAGCAGGGTTCTCCGAGGTCTTTATAGAGGACAAACGCTCTATGGGCGCCGGCCTTGATGATGGCGTGGTGGAGCAGGTGTCTAGCGGTCGTGACTCGGGTGCTGGCATTCGCGTCATCAATGGTGAGACCACAGGTTTTGCCTACACAGCAGATCTCAGCGAAGCGGGCCTGATGGCAGCTGCTGAAGCAGCCGCAGCCGCAGCAAGCACGGGCGATGGCCACACGCACACAGTGTCGCTTGGCCCCGTAAAGCGCCAGCAAGTAAACAACGTACGCATTGCGCCGCAAACCGTTCCAAAGGCACGCAAGATTGAACTGCTCAGCATTGCGAATGATGTTGCACGCGGAATCGACGGAAGCATTGTGCAGGTGAGCGCGGGCTACAGCGACAGCACGCGACGCATTCTGATTGCAAACTCTGATGGCGTATTTGCAACCGACGAACAAGTACGCACCATTTTTCGTGTGAGCGCAGTGGCCAACGGTGACGGCGGCATGCAAACGGGATATGACTCGCTTGGCCACACCATTGGTTTTGAATTGTTCGAAGAAGAAAGCGTTGCCGAGTTGGCAGAGCGCGCAGCTCGCCAGGCAGTAAGCA
>DAISXE010000176.1:0-1704 GCA_036826015.1 Ilumatobacteraceae bacterium | reverse complement strand
CGTTTACCACCGGGCCAATACCTCACTGATCGATTTCCAGTACTGCATGTTGGCGAAGTGCCTACATATGAACCAGGTGAATGGAACCTAACAATTGGTGGTTTGGTTGACACGCCGTATGTGTTGACATTTGAGCAACTCACTGCGTTGCCTTCCATCACATTGACTACAGACATTCACTGCGTCACAAAGTGGTCCAAGTTCGACACCGTGTGGCGAGGCGTGCGCGTGCGAGATTTGCTCACTGCTGCAGGCGTGCATGAAGAGGGAACACATCTCATGGGTCACGCTGAATTTGGTTACACCGCAAACATTCCACTGGATGATGCAACGCGTGATGAAGCACTTGTCGTGTGGGAATTTGATAATCAACCAATCGAACCGATTCACGGCGGCCCAGTGCGATTGTTGATTCCAAATTTGTATTTCTGGAAATCTCCGAAATGGCTTCGCGGTTTAGAAGTAATGAATGCCGATAAGCCAGGTTTTTGGGAGCGAAACGGCTACCACATGTATGGCGATCCGTTTTTAGAACAGCGCCACTGGGGCGACTAAACGGCAATTACACCGTGGTGATGCACAAAGTATCGCCAGCAGGAATGGAATCGATTGTCTCGGGGTCTGTGTCGCCGTAGATGGCACCCAACATTCCCTTCACCATTCCACGTTCAACAGCACAAATCACTGGATGCTCAATTGCAACATCACCAAATGGGCAATGACTTGTGACGATACGCATTTTGTCGTTCTTGCTGTCTGTGTGTGCAGCAAATCCGTGCGCAGTGAGCGCATCGGCAACAGCTTGAATCGCTGAACGCAAAGAACGATGACCAACAGCAGCGTCGTGTCCGGTGAGACCAGTTGCCATTGCTTTGCCGTAATCGCGTCCGACTTGTTCTGCAATGAGGTGCGCAGTGTCGGGAGGAAGTGCAGCGAGTGCTTTTCCGAGCAATGTGAGAACTAAATCGTCGGTGCGAACAGAGAATTCAAATTCACTGTCTTTGCTCGCAACGCGATAATGCTTCGACGGGCGACCGACACCTTGTGCCTTTGCGCGCTCGATGGTGACTTCTAAGTACCCACCAGCAGCAAGCTTGTCGAGGTGATGGCGAGCCACATTTGCATGCAATTCGAACTTTTCTGAGATCTGAGTAGCTGTGACACCTTCCTCATGCTCACGGGCATACAGGTAGATGGCTCTGCGTGTGGGGTCGCCAAAAGCAGAGGTCATGGCTGACACGGTGGCAGTAAATGCCTTCGGTGTCATGACGTGGGTAGTGCTCACTTCGGACACGCAGGTATTGTACCTATGGCCGTAGTGCAAAATCCCCCTTTCATTGGAGACCCCATGTCCACAACCACTGTTGAGCAGGTCATCGAGGCCCTTCGCCCCGTCGAAGACCCCGAACTGCATCGTTCCATCGTCGATCTCGACATGGTCCACGACGTTGCTGTCTCCAGCCAGGGAGTCTCGCTCACCGTGACACTCACTGTTGCTGGGTGCCCAATGCGAAACGAAATTACCGATCGCGTCACCAAGGCGTTGACGCCACTCACAAGCGGCGGAGGCGTGAGCATCAACTTTGGTGTCATGACCGACGCGCAACGCGAGAAGGTGCGCATGATGCTGAACGGCAACCCTGGTGCATCTGCAGGAAGTGGACAAGCACATGGTCACGCCGAAGGTCGCGCAATTCCATTTGC
>DAISXE010000175.1:0-1896 GCA_036826015.1 Ilumatobacteraceae bacterium | reverse complement strand
CGATAACAATGGTGGAAATAATGGTGTCTTGCTTGACAACTAATCCGCCACTTGGGATATCAATGTTTAAGGCTTGTAACAATGCGCTCAGGCCTTTAGATAAACCGATTCCGGCGACTAGGCCAATGGTGGAACCAACGAGGCCCACTGCGACGGATTCAATCAACATTGCACGCGTGACTTGTTTGCGACTTGCACCGATAGCTCGGAGCAATGCATTCTCACGCTGACGCTGAGCAGCACTAATAGAGAACACGTTGTAAATAACGAAGCATCCGACTCCGAGTGCAATGAAACTGAATGTCTGTAACAAAATGCCGAAGAAATCGAGCGCAGACCCAATCTGGTCTTGCGTTTCTAATGTGATTTGAGCGCCTGTGAGTGTCTCTGTTTTAGCGGTGGCAGGAATGGCGGCTTGAATGGCTGCGGAAAGTTTTGTATCTGAGACTGATCCATCGCCGCTGATGAGAATGGCATCAATGAAACCTGGCTTTGTGAGGAATTCAGATGCGGTTGCAGAGTCAAACAGTGCAAAGGTGGCGCCACCGGGGGAACGCACATCTCCATAGGAAGCAATTCCAACCAGTGTGAAGTCACGACTTCCGGATTGTGCGACCACTTTCACGGTGTCGCCAACGACGTACTTGCCAGCTTTTGCAGATGCTTCGTCAATCACTACTTCGTTAGAAGTAGTGGCCCATTTACCGTCTGCAACTGTCCACAATGCACCAGCAAATTCTTCACCGATACTGCCGAATGTGGGAGGTCCCTGACCATCTGAACCGAGTGGCTTTCCATCTTTTCCAATAATGCGGGCAAAGGCCTGAATATCAGGCGATGCATCTCGAACGCCTGGCACGTTTTCAACTACCGACACGAGGTCTATTGAAATTCGTTGGCGTTCCTCTAAACCAAAGTCAGCTTCGATGACTTGTGATGATCGAACGTATGCATCAACGTTTTTGAAAACGTCTGAGAAAAGATTGTCAAAGGTACGAGTCAAAGTGTCGGAGAAAACAGATGTTCCCGCTAAGAACGATGTTCCTAGGATGACAGCAAGAGAAGTGAGAATAAGTCGGGCTTTGCGTCCGACGATTCCCTTTAAGGCAATTCGAAACACGGCTCAGTTACCGAGTGTTTTCATGAGATCAAGAACTTTGGCAGCAGTTGGTTCGGTCATTTCGTTCACGACTTTGCCGTCTGCCAAGAAGATGATGCGGTCTGCGTACGCGGCAGCTACTGGGTCGTGAGTCACCATCACAATTGTTTGGCCGAGCTCATCTACTGCTTTACGCATGAAGGAGAGAATTTCTGCACCAGTAGTTGAGTCAAGGTTGCCTGTCGGTTCATCAGCGAAAATGATGCGAGGCTTTGATGCAAGAGCACGAGCAACAGCAACACGTTGTTGTTGTCCACCTGATAGTTCGCTCGGGCGGTGCGTGAGGCGATCTTGCAAGTGCACTGTATTGATGACGTTTTGAATCCAAGCCTCGTCACCTTTGTCGTTGCCGAGCATGAGTGGCAAACGAATGTTTTCATTTGCAGTCAATGTAGGAACAAGGTTGAACGACTGAAAGACGAATCCGATTTTCTCTCTGCGTAATTCGGTGAGTCCCTTGTCCTTCATCGTGGACAAGTCGACGCCGTCGATAATGGCAGAACCTTTTGTGAGTTCGTCTAAGCCAGCGATGCAATGCATCAGTGTTGATTTGCCTGAACCGCTGGGGCCCATGATGGCGGTGAATTGTCCCTCGTAGAACTCGACAGAAACGTCGTTTAGCGCGTAAACGGCGTCTTCACCAGATCCGTAGATCTTGGAGGCAGAGATGGTGGAAGCAGCTACAGCAAGTGTCTGGGGGGTCATACCCCCAAGGCTACTAACGCTGGATTTACTTC
>DAISXE010000174.1:0-1998 GCA_036826015.1 Ilumatobacteraceae bacterium | reverse complement strand
GTGGGATCCATCATGAACTTTGCTCCTACAGTGTTGGCTGTGCCACGTGGAGTCAATGTTCGAAAAGTGGACCTTGCACTTGAACTGCAAATCTTGAGTTACTACGAACAGACCCGCAACAACGGTCTACGAGCCGTCCCTACGGGTGAGCATTCTGATTCGGTGAGCGCGTAACCATCATGTCCATCGTTGTCATCGGTCTCAACCATCGAACTACTCCAGTAGATCTATTGGGCAAGGTCATGATTTCCGATGCGGGACTTCCAAAAGCGTTGCATGCACTCTCAGTTCGCGATGACATTCGCGAGGCAGTCATTGTTTCTACATGCAATCGCACAGAGGTCTATGCAATCGCTGAAAGATTCCACGGTGCATATACAGACATTCGCGATTTCATTTGTGAAACGAGTGGAGTTGCCCCAGAAGAAATATCTGCGCATCTGTACAGCCAACATGATGACGATGCCATTGTGCATCTATTCGAAGTTGCAGCAGGACTTGATTCGGCCGTACTTGGTGAAACTGAAGTTTTAGGCCAAGTTCGTCACGCCTGGGATGTTGCAATGAACGAGGGGTCATCTCGTAGTGCGCTCAACTTGTTGTTCCGTTATGCCCTAGAAGTAGGAAAGCGTGCGCGCACCGAAACAGGAATTAGCAAATCAACAGCATCTGTTTCTCATGCTGCAGTGGAAATGGCTGAAGAGATTCTTGGTTCTTTGACCGGCAAGAGTGTTCTTGTTGTCGGCGCTGGCGAAATGGGTGAAGGTGTTGCCACAGCTTTATCTCGCGCTGGTGTTGCAACGATGACAGTGGTGAATCGCACCGAGTCACGTGGCGAAGCTTTGGCAGAAAAAGTTGGGGCACGTGTGTGCTCATTTGATTCCTTAGAAACTGAACTTGCAAGTGCTGATGTTGTCTTGGCGTGCACAGGTGCAGGAAATTGCGTCATTGATTTTGATTTGGTCTCGCGTACTCGCACAGACTCAAGTCGTCCGGTACTTATTGTGGACATTGCATTACCACGCGATGTTGAACCAACAGTTGCAACGATTTCAAATGTAACGCTGCGTGACCTTGACCATCTCAGTCAATGGGCACAACGCGGCATCGAACAGCGTGCTTCCGAGATTGATCAAGTGCGCACCATTATTTCCGATGAAGTGGAACGCTTCACACTCGATCAGGCACAACGCCAAGCTGCTCCCTTGGTTGCGCAATTGCGTGAAGTAGTTGAAGCAGTGCGTGTTTCTGAATTAGAGCGTTTCACTGGTCGACTCACCGACCTCACCCCAGAACAGCGTGAAGTGATTGAATCCATTACGCGGGGCATCGTCAACAAGATGCTCCACACACCGTCAGTCCGTCTGCGAGAAGCAGCCGGAACCCCTCAGGGAGAGCGTTTGTCCGCTGCGGTGCGAGATTTGTTTAATCTCGACTGAATACATCTATGACACAACTTCGAATTGCGACTCGCTCGAGTGCTCAGGCACGAACACAAGCGGAGAATATCGGCGCACTCATTGAGCGCACGTCGCCGGGTGTGTCTGTCGAATATGTTTTTGTTGATACGCATGGAGACGTAAACCAAACCACTCCACTGCACCAGATGGGCGGTCAAGGTGTGTTTGTTAAAGAGGTGCAACGTGCAGTGTTGGATGGTGCTGCTGATATCGCTGTGCACTCTGCAAAAGATTTGCCATCGCAAACTGCCGATGGCTTAGTGATTGCTGCGGTGGGGGAACGTCGGACTCCTAATGATGCACTGATTGGCCGATCGTTAGATGATCTTGCGATTGGTGCAACTGTTGCAACTGGGTCAGTGCGACGCCGTGCGCAATTGATGCGCATGCGTCCTGATCTGCAGTTTGTTGACTTGCGCGGCAACATTCAGACTCGGCTTTCAAAGATTCCAGATGGTGGAGCCATTGTGATGGCAGTAGCTGCACTTGAAATATTGGGAATGGCTGATCACATAGCGCAAGTTCTCGACATCGATGT
>DAISXE010000173.1:0-2013 GCA_036826015.1 Ilumatobacteraceae bacterium | reverse complement strand
TGACAACGCCGTCTGGCAACAAAGCCCAAGAGCGTTTGCGAAAAATACTGACTCCAGTGAGTCACAAGTTGTGGAATATCACACTTGAAGGTTTTGAAAATCTGCCGACCAGTGGTCCTGCAATCCTGTGCCCAAATCACATCAGCTTTTTTGATTCTGTTTTCACCATGGTGTTTGCAGGTCGTCAAATTAGTTTTGTCGGCAAAGCCGAGTACATGGATTCGTGGAAAACAAAACATCTATTTCCTGCGCTCGGAATGATTCCTATTGATCGCGCTGGTGGCTCAAAAAGTGAAGGCGCGTTGCTTGCTGCTGAAGCAGTCTTGCGGCGTGGTGAATTATTTGGGATTTATCCAGAGGGGACACGCAGCAGAGACGGCATGTTGTACAAGGGACACACAGGTGCAGCTCGGCTCGCATTGAAAGTTGGATGCCCCATTTTTCCGATTGGCATTATCGGCACTCGAGACATCCAACCGCCCGACACGTTCATGCCAAAGTTTGGACGAGCTTGCACCATCAAAGTGGGGCGCCCCATCGACGTAACCCGATACATGGATCGTAGGGACGACCATATGGTGCTACGCGAGATTACCGATGAACTCATGTATGAGATTCGTGAACTCACAGGTCAGGAATACCGCAATACGTACGCCACAAAGAAGGCCGAAAGCATTCCTTCAGACACTGCGGTGATTGAATCAGCTAATTAGCACCTCTGCCGAGCCAGCAAACTCCGTAGAATAGGGGTCTCATGTCAGAGATTTCAGTCCTTCTTCCCGATGGGTCATCGCGTTCGGTGGCCAGTGGCGCCACCGTTGCTGACCTTGCAGCGTCTATTGGCTCACGCCTTGCCAAGGCAGCTATTGCAGGCACCATTAACGGAGCAGAGGTTGACCTCACTGTTGGACTGTCAAACGGAGATGCGGTGTCAGTGATTACTGCAGATTCCGACGCCGGTCGTCACGTGCTTCGTCACTCCACAGCCCATGTCTTGGCCCAAGCGGTACTCCAAATGTTCCCCGGTGCACATTTCACAATTGGGCCCGCCATCGAAGATGGTTTTTATTACGACTTCGCATTGCCGAACAATCAAACATTCTCAGATGACGACTTGGCTGCTATCGAGATTCGTATGCGCGAGATCATGAAATCTAATCAACCGTTCACACGGTCGGAAGTTTCTGCAGAAGAAGCATTGGCAATTTTCTCTTCGCAGCCGTACAAGTGTGAAATCATCGAGCGCGTTACTTCAGGTGCTGCCGACGGTAGTGATGCAGCAGAAGTGGGCGATGGTGGCGCGGTCAGTCTGTATCGCAACTCTGATGAGTTTGTCGATCTTTGCCGTGGCCCGCATGTTCCTTCTACAAACCGACTCGGCCACTTCAGTCTTATGAAGGTTGCTGGGGCGTACTGGCGAGGAAACGAAAAAGGTCCGATGTTGCAGCGCATCTACGGAACTGCATGGGAATCTGACACTGCTCTCAAAGAACATCTTCACCGTCTTGAAGAAGCAACAAAACGAGATCACCGTCGACTGGCAAATGAATTAGATCTTCTGTCGTTTCCATCTGAACTAGGTGGCGGTCTTGCTGTGTGGCATCCAAAGGGTGCGATTATTCGCAAACTGATGGAGGACTACAGCCGTCAACGACATCAAGATGGTGATTACCAGTTTGTGTACACACCTCACCTGGCGAATGCGAATCTATTTGCAAAGTCCGGACACTTAGATTTTTATGCCGACGGTATGTACCCACCAATGGAGATGGACAACGGCACTTATTACATGAAGCCAATGAACTGTCCGATGCATTGCCTCATTTTTGATAGTCGTCAACGCAGTTACCGAGAGTTACCTCTCCGTTTATTCGAACTTGGCAACGTGTATCGCTACGAGCGTGCTGGAACACTGCATGGTCTATTGCGTATCCGAGGATTCACACAAGATGACAGCCATATTTACTGCACAGAAGAACAGATGGCTGATGACATCTCCTCATTGCTTGACTT
>DAISXE010000172.1:0-2079 GCA_036826015.1 Ilumatobacteraceae bacterium | reverse complement strand
AGTTCGTCTTGCGCACCGACTTGGTTGACATACACAATTGCGCTCTTTGTTTCGCGTGCACGTTCCATGAGCATCGTTTCGCGTTGTGAATTCTTGCCTTCGTGGAAAGGAGATGCATTTGCGTTCAACAAAATACGAGCACCTTGTGCTGCTTGTGCAGCAACGGGACCATCGGAATACCAAATGTCTTCACAAATAGAAATACCAACAGTTGCGCCATGCACTATGAATAATCCGGCAGCCATTCCATCGTTCGTAGCGGGACCAGGTTCGAAGTAACGATCCTCATCGAACACTGCATAGTTCGGTAACAACTGTTTGTGATACACGCCCTGAATGCCACCATTGCGACACAAGGCAACTGCGTTGTACAAGTGCCCACCTTCGGCGTGGACAAAACCCACGATGGCAGCACAGTCACCCGTGTAACTTGCGATGCGTTCCACAGCCAATTGGTTGTGACGCACGAATGCCTTTTTCAATAGCAAGTCCTCCGGCGGGTATCCCGTGACAGCCAATTCGGGATACACAATCACCTGACAGCCAGCCGCATCCGCCTTGGCGTAGTCGGCCTGAATCTTGCTTTCGTTGCCAGGCAGGTCACCCACAATCGGGTTTATTTGGGACAACGCCACCCGAAGGCCCTTCGGCGAGGTGGCTGGTCCGGTTGTACTCACATCGTCAGACTAACCACAGACCCCGTAAAGCCCAATATTCATAAGGCTTACCGAACAAAGGGACTGCCCCTTGGCCCCGTTTCACACAGCGTTCACATTTGGGCAATGGAAGAGAAACGGCGAGGTGACATCCTGTAATGAGTAAACGGGAGTTATCCCTCGAAGTAAAGGACACCACAGTGCCCATTCAGGCTGAATACATCTGGATTGACGGAACGTCACCAACACCATTGCTCCGCTCCAAGACCAAAGTCATTCCCGACTTTGCTGGATCAATTGCTGACATGCCAATGGACGAATGGGGCTTCGACGGCTCCTCAACAGAGCAAGCTTCAGGCGATTCGTCTGACTGCATCTTGCGTCCTGTGTTTCAGTGTCCAGACCCAATCCGTGGTGGAAAGAATGTTCTCGTCATGTGTGACGTGTTGCTCGCAAAAGATGCATCACCGCACCCATCGAACACGCGTGCAACTTTGGCAGCAGTGTCAGCAAAGTACGCAGATCAAGAGATGTGGTACGGCATCGAGCAGGAATACACAATGCTTCGTCTCGACGGCAGCCCATACGGTTTCCCCGTAGGTGGTTTCCCTAAGCCACAAGGTCCGTACTACTGCGGCGTTGGCGCAGGACGCGTTGTTGGTCGCGAGATCATCGAAGAGCACACACAGGCTTGCATCGACGCTGGCCTTCTCATCTCCGGAACAAACGCCGAAGTAATGCCTGGTCAATGGGAATTCCAAATCGGACCTGGTGATGCACTCACAGTTTCTGACCACATGCATGTTGCACGTTGGTTGTTGCACCGCATCGCAGAGGACTACGACGTGGTCATTTCGTTCGACGCAAAGCCAATGAAGGGCGACTGGAACGGCGCAGGAGCACACACCAACTTCTCTACAAAGGCAATGCGTGAGGGCTACCCAGCAATCATCGAAGCGTGCGAGAAGCTCGGTACTCGTGTTCTTGAGCACGTAGAAAACTACGGCGACGACATTCAGAGCCGCCTCACTGGTAAGCACGAAACTGCTCCATGGAACAAGTACTCCTACGGCGTGTCAAACCGCGGTGCATCAGTACGTATCCCATGGCAGGTTGCTCGCGACCAGAAGGGTTACGCCGAGGACCGCCGTCCAAACGCAAACGTGGACCCATACACCGTCACTCGTCTCATCCTCGAGACTGTTTGCGGCTAAGCGTCACACACCATATTTATTGGGAACGGGGGGCTTCATGCCCCTCGTTTTCATTTTCAGGTAGCCCTATGACCCGCCTCACGGCAGACTGATGAGATGAGCGACATGCTGGATCAACACCGCGACTATGTATTGCGCACTGTCGAAGAACGAGGAGTGCGCTTAGTACGCCTCTGGTTTACCGATGTTCTCGGCACGCTCAAGAGCTT
>DAISXE010000171.1:0-2092 GCA_036826015.1 Ilumatobacteraceae bacterium | reverse complement strand
GCTCACACTCAGTACTTCCATCGCATGCTGGTAGCTCTTGCTGAGCAGGAGGGCATCGACCTAGATAAACCATGGTCCAAGGTGCCCGCAAAGCATCAAAAGCTTGTGCTGCAGGGTCAACAAGGAGCCATGCAGGTTAAGTATCGGAACAGGTTCGGCAAGGTTCGTCAGTTCAGCACTTCGTACGAGGGTGTCATCCCGTGGATTAAGCGCCGTCACGTTGATGCCGAAAGTGATTGGACGCGTGAACAATTCGAAACGTACATGCGTGAAGTGCCATGTCCAGTGTGTGAAGGTGCTCGTCTTCGCCCTGCGAGTCTGGCCGTAACCATTAACGACAAGCACATTTCTGCTGTGTGCGATATGTCCATCGCAGATGCTGCAGATTTCCTCGGTGGGCTGACACTGAGTGATCGTGACGCAATGATTGCAGAGCGCGTGACCAAGGAGATCAATGCACGCCTTGGATTCTTGCTTGACGTTGGTCTTGATTACCTCACGCTGTCTCGTGCAGCTGGAACGCTGGCAGGAGGCGAGGCGCAACGTATTCGTCTTGCGAGCCAGATTGGTTCTGGATTAGTCGGAACTTTGTATGTGTTGGACGAGCCAAGTATTGGCCTTCATCAGCGTGATAACCGCCGTCTCATTGAAACTCTGCTACGACTTCGTGATCTAGGAAACACAGTTCTTGTCGTGGAGCACGACGAGGAAACCATTAAGGAAAGTGACTGGATTGTCGATATCGGACCAGGCGCCGGAGAACACGGCGGGGAAGTCGTTTACAGCGGTCCAGTTTCAGGTATTTCGAAAGCAAAAAACTCTGTTACCGGAAATTATCTAACTGGTAAAGCTTCCATACCTGTTCCAAAGGTACGCCGTACGCCTACACGTGAAGCCATAACAGTTCGCGGTGCACGAGAACACAACCTTCAAGACATCGACGTAGAAATTCCGCTTGGTTGCTTTGTTGCAGTGACTGGTGTGTCGGGAAGCGGTAAGAGCACTCTCATTCGTGACATTTTGTTGCCGGCCATGATGCAACACCTGCATAAGAGCAAAGATGCACCGGGCCGACACCGCACAGTTGAAGGTCTCAGTGCAATCGACAAAGTGATCGACATGGATCAAAGCCCGATTGGGCGTACTCCTCGTTCGAACCCAGCCACCTACACGGGTGTATTTGATTCTGTTCGTAAATTGTTCGCAGCAGCGCCTGAGTCGAAGGTTCGTGGCTATCAACCAGGTCGTTTTTCTTTCAACGTGCAAGGTGGTCGTTGTGAAGCTTGTTCAGGCGATGGAACCATCAAGATTGAAATGCATTTCCTTCCCGATGTTTACGTTCCATGTGAGGTGTGTAAAGGCGCTCGCTACAACCGTGACACCTTAGAGATTCAGTTCAAGGGCAAGAACATCGCTGAAGTTCTGAATATGCCAGTTACAGAAGCGCTTGATTTCTTTTCCAATCAGCCATCGATTGCGCGACACATGCAGACGCTTGTAGATGTTGGTCTCGGATATGTGCGATTGGGTCAATCAGCTCCCACTCTTTCTGGCGGTGAAGCTCAACGAGTGAAACTGGCAAGTGAATTGGCAAAACGCTCCACTGGTCACACCATGTACCTTCTCGATGAACCAACGACTGGTTTGCACTTTGAAGACGTTCGTCGATTGTTGACAGTGTTGTCGCGCCTCGTCGACCAAGGGAATACGGTTCTGGTGATTGAACACAATCTCGATGTCATCAAGACTGCTGACTGGCTTATTGACATGGGGCCCGAGGGAGGCAATGGGGGTGGCACTGTGATTGCGGAGGGTTCGCCTGAGACTGTGGCTCAGACAGATGGCAGTTACACCGGTTTCTATCTTGCTCCCATGCTTGGATTGAAACAACCGTCGATGGTTCGCCCTGTGGCTAAGAAGAAATCGGTTTCAAAGTCAACTGCAAAGAAAACTATTGCAACGAAGACTACGGCTGAGGCCGTTGTGAAGAAGGCGGCCGTGAAGAAGGCTCCTGCAAAGAAGGCTGTAGCTAAGCGCGCTACCAGCAAGAAGTAAATCGTATGGTGCAGCGTCCACCAGCAGGTTCCATCCC
>DAISXE010000170.1:0-2092 GCA_036826015.1 Ilumatobacteraceae bacterium | reverse complement strand
GTTGCTACAGATTTTCGTGCGTGGCTCACGCAGCGATTGGGCAACTAACCGCTGTGTTATTGCTCTGACGGAACGCGGCGAAATGCGCCGTGCTCATCGAGAACAATTCCGTGTTCATCCACGTTGGCACCATGTTGTGCGCCAGTTGCAAGAGATGTGTACTCCCATGAAAACTCATCGTGACGTGTGTAGCGCTGTGGTGTGCGAACAACTCCCAATGTTTCAACATTGATGGTGACAACAGATAGATCTGCTGTATGGCCAACATGAAGTGGCAAACGATGAGTGATGATGGAATTTGTAAACGGCGTGCCAGCAAAATCAATGTCCACACAACCATCAAGTTCGGTGCGGTGTTCGCCGTTCATTTCGCCCCAACGACCGTGACCGTCTGTTGCGAGCCAAAGGTCTGGTTCAGGCATGTCGCGAAACAACAGCATTTGCTGCACCACCCATTGGGCCGATAGGCGAATCACTGCAACGGCATTGTCGGCCAACAGTTGCACTTCTGCAGTCCAGCCTTCGTTTTCCCAGCGCAAATCCACTGCACTTCCTGGGGTGCCATCCCATGCTTCCCATGCGGCATGGTGACCCGAAGATGATGGTGGCCGGTAATTCGACATACCTATAGGTCTATCTTGCAGATACCGTTTCCTGCATGACTCCACTGCACGACGTACGCACAATGGTGCTCGCCGCGTGCGCAGTGGGGGCTCCGGTGCAGGCCACACGCCACGTGGCTGCGGGTCTTGTACTGGCGAGCGATGTTGTGTCGGGCGAAAATGTGCCGCCGTTTGCCAACACTGCAGTCGATGGGTACGCCGTGCGTTCGAGCGACCTGCACACGGTTCCTGTTGAGCTACAAGTAGTGGGTGAATTGGCTGCGGGTGCTGCGCCCAGCATTGCTGTTGTGCCTGGAACTGCCATTCGCATTATGACTGGTGCTCCATTGCCCGAGGGCTGTGATGCAGTTGTGATGGTGGAAGACACTGAACGTGTGGGAAGCGACTCTGTACGCATTCACAAGAGCGTTCCTGCCGGCAGTGCGTTTCGTTTGGCAGGTTCCGATGTTGCAGTAGGTGACACCGTGATTGCCGCAGGCACGCAGGTAACGCCCATGGTGGAAGGCGTGTTAGCCAGCGTGAACGCAAAAACTGTGTCTGTGTACCCGCGAATCTCAGTGGGTGTTATTTCAACTGGTGATGAATTGGTGGACGACGGTTCGGCGTTACAGATTGGTCAGATTCGCGAATCGAATCGGTTGATGTTGCTGCGCTTAGTTGCAGAGGCCGGTGCAACACCTGTTGACCTCGGAATTATTCGTGATGACGAACCCGCATTAGAGCACGCACTGCGAACTGCAGTGAATGAACGCGCGTGTGATGTGATCATCACAAGTGGTGGTGTCAGCATGGGCGACTACGACGTAGTGAAGGCAGTACTTTCGCGCATTGCACACATGCAGTGGTTCCAGATTGCCATGAAGCCAGCCAAGCCATTTGCTTTCGGAACACTGACGAATGATCGCGGAGTCAACGTTCCCATCTTTGGACTACCTGGTAACCCTGTGAGTTCACTTATGAGTTTTGAACTGATTGCGCGACCAGCGTTGCGCAACATGATGGGATTTGGTGCTGCATCGCATCGACCTGAAGTGATGGCTATTGCAGATGAAGACATTGCACGCCTGCCAGACGGCAAGATTCACTTCGATCGAGTGCGTGCTACCTGGGGTTCTGATGGCCGAGTACATGTGCGTCGCACCGGAGCACAGGGAAGTCACCAGTTGGCCTCAACCTCTGTTGCAAATGCACTCATCGCTGTGCCCGATGGCAATGGTCTTCGAACTGGTGACGAGGTAGTCGTTACGTTCCTTGGTCCAGACGCAGGCCCGTTCACGGCCAAGTAGTCACAAGTTGAATACTGCGTAGGATGACCCTGTGGACCTGATTGACAGCTTTGGACGTACCGTACGCGACCTGCGTATTTCGGTGACCGACCGCTGTAATTTCCGTTGCACGTATTGCATGCCTGCTGAGGGAATGGTCTGGCTCGATCGTTCTGAAGTGTTGACCTTTGAAGAGATTGAACG
>DAISXE010000169.1:0-2159 GCA_036826015.1 Ilumatobacteraceae bacterium | reverse complement strand
GTGTCAGCGACTTAGACACTGTACTGCAGGGGTGTGTCGCGGGAAATTAGAGGAAGGTGTTGAGGTTTTGCAGGCGAGAGTCATTGCTGAAAATCTCCACCGGCGGATTTGTTGGCAACCGCAATGCCCGCTGGATGATGCGACAAGTGGTGTGCTGGTTGTACTCAGCCAACGTAACAGCCCAGCCATCGCGGCCAGCACGAGCTGTACGGCCCGAGCGATGCAAATAAGCCTTCGTGTCGATTGGCGGCACGTAGTGAACAACAACTTCTACGTCATCAATATCGATGCCGCGCGCCGCAACGTCTGTTGCAACAAGTACAAGTAACTCGTTCTTTGTGAAACGCGCAATGGCTTTTTCACGAGCAGCCTGCGTGAGATCACCGTGAATGGCAAGTGCATTCACTCCCATGTCTTGCAAGTTCTCCGTTACGCGGTCACACATGCGCTTCGTATCGCAGAACACAACTGTTTTGCCGGTTGACGTTGCGATGGCAGAAATTACTTTGTCCTTGTCCATTTTGTGGACCGCCAAGAACAGGTGATGCATCGTTCCAACAGTGTCTGTTGGTGAATCAATAGATACTTCTTCGGGCGACTTCATGTATCGGCGAACTAAGTTGCCAACCTGTCCGTCAAGAGTTGCTGAGAACAACATTGTTTGATGTTCACCGGTGACGTGGCGAAGTATCCATTCCACTTGTGGCGTGAAACCTTCGTCGGCCATGCGGTCAGCTTCGTCGAGAGTGACAACTTGTACTTCACTTAAATCAACTTCGTCAGCCTTCATGAGGTCGATCAGGCGAAGTGGTGTTGCAACAATAATGTCGACACCTTTTTCAAGTGCATCAATCTGATCGTCACGCGATGCACCGCCATACACAGGCAAGATGACACGATCGCATTCCTTACCAATCGGCTGCAAAACTTCAGCAACTTGCAAGGCCAATTCACGAGTAGGTACAAGCACCAAACCACGCGGCGCACGCACACGGGCAAACTTTTCGGCTCGCGCCAACATGGGAACACCAAAAGCAAGCGTCTTGCCAGAGCCTGTTCGGGCGCGACCACACACATCGACTCCGCGCATAGCGACGGGGATGGCTTCGGTCTGAATTGCAAAGGGAGTGGCGAAGCCTGCGGCAGCAAGACCGGCATCTACTTCGGGGGGAACACCCAAGGCGGCAAAGCCTGTAGGTGTCTGGACTCGTTCTGTGGTCGTGGGGGGATTGGACATTTCGGTGGTCACGGTATCCCAGAGGCGCCCCATTTGGGTGTTTCATGACCAGTTGAGACACATTTCCCCTAATCATTCTTTATTTTTCATCTGAAATTCGTGTGTTCACCTCTTCTATGCGTTAGTTTTTCCATTCCTGATACGAGAAAGACTCGTACAGAAAGGACCAACCACTAACGGAAAGCACCGAGCAAAGTCGTACGAACCGAGTCTTTCGACAACGGCGTGCGCCACCCGCCACGGGCGAACCCCCAACCCTCACGGGAGGAGTTCTCATGGACGCACAACTCGATGGCACGCAAACGCGTGGCCAAAAAGGACATTCATACGACTGGCAGTCATTGCTCGTGCCAGCCGAACCTCAGTTCAGCGAAGAGCTGGACGATCTCATCAGTGACGACTCTGTCACTGCCGAGTTGGGGTAGTGGATATCCATTAACGCTTCACAATCCAGCCATATCCCCCGCCGCATTCTCGTTCTCGGTTGCGGCGGAGTTGCCCAGTGCACTCTCCCACTTCTTGTTCGTGACGTTGGCGTAGACCCGCACTCCATCACTGTTGTTGACTTCGTCGACAATCGACATCGCATTGCAGATCTCATCGCGCTTGGCGTGAATTGGGAAAACGGTCGCGTCACTCAGGAAAACATCGATGAGTTTTTGAGCGCGCGTCTTTCCGACGGTGACATGTTGCTCGACCTTGCATGGAATATCGACGCACCAACAATTCTCACCTGGTGTCACGACCACAATGTTCGTTATCTCAATACTTCAGTTGAACTATGGGACCCATACGAAGATATGGCGTCCACTTCACCAACAGATCGCACGTTGTATGTACGGCATCAATCACTCACCAAGATGATCAATGATTGGGGCGGTAATGGTGGTGCAACTGCAGTACTAGAACACGGTGCAAACCC
>DAISXE010000168.1:0-2174 GCA_036826015.1 Ilumatobacteraceae bacterium | reverse complement strand
GTGCCCGTGAAGCCACTCGAGCGCAGTGTTTCCGCCGCACGGGTTCCGGCCAACGAGGCTCCGACAATCACAATGTTTTGCACGCAGACAGATTAGGTCTGCCGCGCTGTTTCGGCGCTTTTCTTCTGCCACTGAAATCATCACGTGACCGCAGTGTGGACAGATGTCCGCGCCTAAGATTTCAGCACTCTCCACGGTTAGGAACCCCATGGCATCTCCCTCGCATCTCATCCCCAGCACACACACGGGCAGTCTTCCCCGCCCTGACGACCTCATTCAGTTGATGTGGGCAATGGGCGATGGCATTCCCGTCGACAAGAACGCACTCGACGATCGCATCTCAAAGGCCATCGTGGAGATTGTGGAGAAGCAGGTCAAGGCCGGCGTCACCATCATCAATGACGGCGAAATGTCGAAGCCGTCATACGCCACATATGTGAAGGACCGTTTGTCGGGCTTCGCAGGTGAGTCAATTCAGAACTACTTCTTTGATGACCTTGTTGACTTCCCACGCAGTGCTGAGGCAGTGGCCGGAAACCCTGGTCGCCGCAAGCGTTCTGCACCCGCATGCACCAGCGCAATCGAAGTGATCGACCGTGATGCCGCGGTGAAGGACATGACCGAATTGTCTGCCGCTGCAAAGAGCTTCGGACACAAGGACATTTTCACCAGCGCCGCATCACCCGGTGTTGTTTCGTTGTTCTTCGGCAACGAGTTCTACAAGACCCGCGAGGAATACGTGTTCGCAATTGCTGAAGCAATGCGCTTTGAATACGAGGCAATTGCTGCCGCAGGTGCAGTCGTGCAGGTGGATTGTCCCGACCTCGCAATGGGACGCCACTCTGCATATGCGCAGTTGTCATTGGAAGATTTCCGCAGCACGATTCGCACCAACATCGAAGCGTTGAACCATGCTGTGCGCAATATTCCTGCAGAGCAGCTGCGTATGCACTTGTGCTGGGGCAACTACCCAGGCCCGCACCATCACGACGTTCCTATTCAAGACATCATCGACATTGTCTGGACAGCAAAGCCACAAACAGTGTTGTTTGAAGGCGCAAACCCACGTCACTCACATGAGTGGAGCGTGTTGAAGGAACTCGGTGTTCCTGCCGACAAGTTCATTTGCCCTGGCGTGATTGAGCCACAGTCGAACTACATCGAGCACCCAGAGCTTGTTGCACAGCGTTTGGGTCAGTGGGCCGAAGTTGTGTCACCTGATCGTTTGCTTGCTGGCGTTGACTGCGGTTTCTCCGTGCACGTGGGCACAACAACGATTGATCCTGATGTGGTGTTCGCAAAGCTTGCAGCGCTGTCGCAGGGTTGCGAGATCGCATCAAAGCGTTTGTTCGCATAAACACATCAACTAGTTCAGTACAGCAAAGAGCCCGGTCCTTTCGGACCGGGCTCTTTGTTTAGTTCTTTTCGCTAGAGCGAATTGACTAGTTGTTGTCCTTTGGCTGGTACAGAAGACCAATCACTGCACCGTAAATGAGGTGCCAGAGAAGAACGCCTGCTGGAAGCTTCCAACCGTTTGGCGTATCGAAGGAGAAGAGGCCGTAGCCCTGCTTCGGTGCGTATGCGTATGGCACAAGGAAGCCGATGCTGATGATCGTCATGATGACGCCATAAACAAGGCCCTTACCGACATGGCTCTTCACAGGAATCTGCTTATGAGCAATGACGCCGAACAAGATGCAGAACACGATGCCGTTGACAAAGTGCATGCTCTGACCAGCGAAGTACTGGGAAATTGGGCTGCCCCAAGTACCAGCACCACCGATGAGCGCGCCGTTATATGCGGGCCATGGAAGCTGTGGAAGGCCGATTGCTTGGAAGCAGTAGCCGAAATATGTACCAAGTTGTGTGGCGATCAGACCAATGACGGCAAGGCCGCCTACTGGATGCTGTTCTACCCATTTGTGCCAGCGCTGTGTTGCGCTGGGTGCAAGTGAATTTGCCATTGTGTTTTCCCCCAGGAGGTGAAGTGTGGGCTATTTGCCCGACTAGCGGACAAATTACCAATGGGCGGACATCAGAGGGTGGATTTCGTGTGCCCGCCGACACAAATGGTGGGTTTTCGCCCCATTTTGGTCAATTATTGCTGATTTTCCCTATTTTGGGGGCTGATAATCGATGTTTCGGTCGACATTCATATAGATGTCAATACCGAC
>DAISXE010000167.1:0-2177 GCA_036826015.1 Ilumatobacteraceae bacterium | reverse complement strand
TCGATGCCTTCGTAACACTGCAGACGAATGAGTTCGGTACCTTGCCAACGCGCAATTGTTTTCGCTAGTTCGGTTTTGCCAACTCCGGCTTCACCCTCAAGAAATAGTGGACGATGAAGTGACAGTGCGAGAAAAACCGCAGTGACCAACCCTTCATCGGCGAGGTATCCGTTAGCGGCAAGACCAGCGGCAACGTCGTGTGGGGTAGAAGGCTCGGAAGGCACAGATAGAGCGTAGGGGCGCAGGGCCTAGGAGTCCCACCCGAGACCAAGACGGTCAAGCGTGCGTAGCCAGATATTGCGATTGCCTGTCTTATCTTCGCGATCGAGTGACCAGCGAGTGGCTTGAATACCAATGAATCGGAATGGTTCTGGCGGGAAGGGCACTGGCTTAGAGCGCACAAATTCTGTGGCTGTTGCTCGTGTGCGTCGGCCGTCGATGAGGTCGAGCATGACTTCGGCTCCGAAGCGCGATGCAGCAACGCCAAGACCCGTGTAGCCGAGTGCGTATGTGACGCGACCGCCCATGCCGCGGCCCCAGAACACACAGAATCGACTGCAGGTGTCGATAACGCCGCCCCACATGTGTGAGAACTTCACGCCCTCTAGTTGAGGGAATGTTTCAAAGAAATGCTTTGATAACAGCGCCCAAGATTCTGGGCGAGATTCATTTTCTTGACGAACACGACCACGAAAGAAGTACACAGCGTCGTAGCCGCCCCACAAGATGCGATTGTCTTCTGTGAGTCGGTAGTAGTGAAACTGGTTAGGGATGTCACTAAGACCTTGACGATTTTTCCAACCAATGGATTCAAGTTGTTCGGGAGTGAGTGGTTCAGTAACCATGCAGTAGTCATAGACCGGCGCAATAAAGTTGCCCAATCTTTTCAACAATGGTTTGAAAGCATTCGTAGCCAACGCAACTTTTCCTGCTCGCACTTTGCCAAGCGGAGTAGTCACAAGTACGCCGACACCATCGCGTTCGATTGTGAGTGCCTTTGAGTCTTCGTAGATGCGAACACCCAGTGATTCGGCAGCAGCTTTCAGACCCCAAACTAGGCGGGCCGGGTCTACAACCGCTGCGGTGTCTTTTCGCCATAGTCCGCCGATGTACGTGGGTGAATTGACTTGCGCTTGCATTGCGTCTTTGTCAAGCCATTCAACCCGTTGGCCGAGTTTGCGAAGATCTGCATAGTCGTCTCGAAGTTCGTCGAGATAAGAAGCAGGGTGCAGTGTTGAAGCAACATCAATTGCACCTGTTCTTTCCCAGTCACAGTCGATGTTGTATTTCTTAATGGCCTCTTCTATGGCATTGAAATTCTTGAGACCTAGTTCTTCAAGCACTGCGACTTCGTCAGGAAAACGAGATTGCGCATTGGCAATTCCGTGCGTGAGAGATGAATCAACGAAGCCGCCGTTACGGCCGCTTGCTGCTGAACCCACCTCGTGTGCGTCAAGCAATACGACGTCGCGTGAAGGGTCGCGTTCTTTTGCAAGAATCGCGGTCCATAGTCCTGTATAGCCACCACCGATAATGCAGAGGTCGCAACTCTCCGTGCGTACCAGTGTGGGATTCGAATCGGGTTCGTCGACGTCTTCGTACCAGTAGGGATACGTATCTGCGTCGGCGATCGCGTCGAGATGACGCTCGTCCATTGGTCTCACCACCTTGTGACCCTCAGACTACCTCGGTGGCGTGGTTAGGGTGAGAAACATGGAATTAGGAATTCAGGGTCGAACTGCCGCTGTTGCTGCAGGAACTGCAGGCTTGGGACTGGGAACAGCGAAAGCACTTGCTGCAGAAGGCGTTCGCGTGGTGGTGTGCGGTCGTGATCAGGAAAAACTCGACAAGGCAATTGCAGAAATCGGCAATGGAGCTCAAGGATTTATCTGTGATGTATCGACTGATCGTGGTGGACGTGAATTTGTAGAGAAGGCAATTGACCTATTGGGATCTGTAGACATCTTGATTGCAAATGGTGGGGGGCCTCCTCCCGGAGGTTTTGCTCATACAGCTGAGGAAATGTATTTAGATGCTCTGCAAAAGAACTTGCTCAGTGTTGTTGCAATGTGCCAGGCCGCAGTGCCAGCAATGCAGCAACGCAAGTGGGGAAGAGTTGTCGCAATTACTTCTGTTGCTGTTCGTCAACCAATGAACAACCTCATCTTGTCGAACAC
>DAISXE010000166.1:0-2301 GCA_036826015.1 Ilumatobacteraceae bacterium | reverse complement strand
CAACGTTCTCGGTAGGCGACGTTGTTGTCAAGGAAGGTGACTGGCTCTCGCTTGACGGCACCACCGGTGAAGTAATGCTTGGTCAGTTAACCCTGACTGCATCAAAGCCACCAAAGGAGTTCAACACAATCCTGGAATGGTCTGATGTCGTTCGTAAAGGCAAACTTGCTGTGCGTGCGAATGCTGATACCGATGAAGATGCACGTAAGGCTCGCGAATTAGGTGCTGAAGGCATTGGACTATGCCGCACGGAGCACATGTTCTTGGCTGCAGATCGTTTGCCAGTTGTGCGTCGCATGATTTTGGCGAGCACTCCGGAGGAAGAACATGCAGCGTTTGAAGAGTTGCGCAAAGTGCAGAAGAAAGACTTTGCAGCAATTCTGAAAGAGATGTCGGGGCTACCAGTCACTGTGCGCCTGCTCGACCCTCCGCTTCACGAATTTCTACCGCGGGTTGATGAGTTGGAGATTGAAAAGGTAACAAAGGGTTTGTCTAGAGAAGACGAGGATCTGTTGCAAGCAGCTCATGAATGGGCCGAAGTGAACCCAATGCTTGGTACGCGTGGAGTTCGACTTGGTGTCGTGAAGCCTGGTTTGTATGCAATGCAGGTGCGTGCGCTCATGGAAGCAGCCGACGAAGTGTCGTCGAAAGGGTATGAACCCATTGTTGAAATCATGATTCCATTAACCGTCACTCGCGAAGAACTTGCATTGGCCCGCAGTTGGGTGGAAGAAGTTCTTGCCGATATCAATTCGAGACCGGTTCCGAAAGCAAAGAAGGGTCAAAGGGTGGTGAAGCGCCCCAAGATCTCGATCGGCACGATGATTGAAACTCCAAGAGCAGCGCTGCGTGCAGATGAGTTAGCGGAGTACGCAGATTTCTTCAGTTTCGGTACGAACGACCTCACTCAAATGACTTTCGGATTCAGTCGTGACGATGTGGAGAGCCGTCTGATGCCCGCATATCTAGAGGCGGGACTTTTGAAGCGCAATCCATTTGAGACCATCGATCAAAACGGTGTGGGTGAGTTGGTGTTTTTGGCGGCCCAGCGCGGGCGCAAGGTAAAGCGATCTCTCAAGTTGGGTGTCTGTGGTGAACACGGTGGCGACCCAGAGTCCATCGACATGTTCTACAGAGCAGGTCTGAATTACGTCAGTTGCTCCCCATACCGTGTGCCTATCGCCAGGCTCTCTGCTGCCCAGGCAGTAATTGGCGGTGCCAAGACAGTGACCAAATAGTCAACTAGATTCGGTGCCGTGATACCCCCACTACCGATGCTTGCATCTCAACTTGTCTCTGCCGGTTCCTCAAAGTCAGGAAAAGTCGATCTCACCATCGAGGGGTGGCACTGGCCAGTTCTTATCGGTGTGCTCGGTGCTCTGTTGCTTATTGATATTTTGGTCATCCACCGTAAGGCCCATGAGGTGCACACGCGCGAAGCGGCCATCGAGTCAGCAGTATGGATCAGCATCGGTCTTTTGTTTGGCCTAGTCATTCTGTGGGAATTCGGCGGTGCTGCAGGCGGCGAGTACTACGGCGGATATCTCATTGAAAAGAGTTTGAGCGTCGACAACGTGTTCGTCTGGGCTGTGTTGTTCTCCCACTTTCAAGTGCCAAAGCAATATCAACACCGTGTGTTGTTTTGGGGCATTTTCGGCGCACTAGCGATGAGACTTGGTTTCATCTTTGCTGGTGTTGCAATCATCAATAACTTCAAGTTCACCCTGATTTTGTTCGGCCTTTTCCTGCTGTACTCCGGAATCAAGTTGTTGCAAACGCACGACGAGGGTTTCGACCCAGCAAAGAGCAAGGCAATGCAGGTTTTCCATCGTTTCGTGCCGTCAACGGACAAACTTGATGGTCAGAAACTCTGGACCGTGAACGAACTTGGCAAGCGTGTAGCAACACCGCTTTTGGCAGTCCTTGTCTTGGTAGAAATCACAGACGTGATCTTTGCCGTGGACTCGGTGCCCGCTGTATTGGCCGTCACGAACGAGCAGTACATTGCTTTTGCCTCAAATGCTTTTGCCATTTTGGGTCTGCGAGCCCTGTACTTCTTATTGGCCGACATGCGCGACCGTTTCAAGTATCTGCAGACCGGCCTCGGCGTCATCTTGGCTTTCGTCGGCATCAAGATGACCTTGTCGTACTGGTGGCACATGCCAATCGTTGCGTCTTTGTCGGTGATTACCATGATTCTGGTCGTTTCCATCTTTGCCTCAATTCGAAGCGAATCAGACGCTCAGCACTAGTTGACTCTCCATGGCACTAATGTCGTGGCATGGGGATTGCGGAGGATGA
>DAISXE010000165.1:0-2334 GCA_036826015.1 Ilumatobacteraceae bacterium | reverse complement strand
ACCCGTCGATGCCTTGGTAGGCCATTACCCCACCAACTAGCTGATAGGCCGCGAGGCCCTCCCGAACCGAAATTCTTTCGTTACAAAGTGATGCCACTTCGTAACGGCATTCGGTATTAGCAGTCGTTTCCAACTGTTATCCCAAAGTTCGGGGCAGGTTCCTCACGTGTTCCTCACCCGTTCGCCACTAGGTCTTCCTCTGTATTGCTACAGAATGGACCTCGTTCGACTTGCATGTGTTAAGCCCGCCGCCAGCGTTCGTCCTGAGCCAGGATCAAACTCTCCATCAAGAACATCCGACTTGCGCCGGGTTAGTTCTGGAAAGTCCGTGGGCCTCGGGGGGAATAACCCCAAAGACCCAGTTCCTAACTTAATTGTTTTTTTGTTTTGTTAGGGATGGATGGTCTCCATCCCAGAATTGACAGACAGCTCCAACGGCAAAATGCCGATGTGCTGCCCGCACTATCGTTCAGTCTTCTCTTCTGTTTTCAAGGAGCAATAGCTCATCGGTATATACCAAAGGCAGTGATACCGACTCCCACATTCACGCGGACGTGTTTGAGGGGCGAGTTGCAATGCTAACGCCGTCTAGGAGTCATTTACAACAGGGGTTTGCGAAGAATTTCAGGAATTCCACATCTGTGGATAAGCGTCTTATCGAGAGACGACGAAGAGGTGGTACGTGGTCTTTCCCTTACGAACAAGGACCCACTTGTCATGCAGAATCCCATGTGCCGCAAGGGTTTGACCCTCTTCGAGCACTGCGCCGTTGACCTTAATGCCCTTCTGGGCAATGGTGCGCCGAGCGTCACTTGTGGAGGTCACCACTCCGGCAGACGCCAATAATCCGAACACATCGTCGAGCTGATCATGCCCAACAACAGTTGTTGGAACCTCTGCGGCCACCGCACTCAGTGCTTCAACTGATGCTTGCGACGGATCTGCACCAAACAATATGTCGGCTGCGGCTTCTGCATCGCGCGCAGCATCAGCACCGTGCACCATCGTTGTGATTTCAGTTGCGAGCAATCGCTGCACAACGCGTCGCTCTGGCGCAGCATTGTGTTCGTCAATTACTGATTTCAATTCAGCAAGTGACTTCAACGAGAACTGCGGAACGTAACGCACGGCATCATCATCTGCCATCTGCATCCAGAACTGTCGGAATTGATACGGCGATGTGCGTTGCGCATCTAGCCACACAGCACCACCTGCAGTCTTGCCAAACTTTTGTCCGTCACTGCGAGTTACTAACGGCCACGTTGCACCAAATGCACTGCGTGACATTGACTTACGAATGAGATCGATACCGGCAGTGATATTGCCCCACTGATCAGAACCACCCATCTGCAATTCAACATTGTGTGTAGCGCAAAGATGCCTGAAATCATTGGCTTGTAGCAACATGTAACTGAACTCTGTATATGACAAACCATTTTCCGACGAGAGTCTGTTCTTTACGGATTCTTTTGCCATCATCTGATTGACAGTGATGTATTTACCAACATCACGAAGAAAGTCAAGCGCAGTTACTTGTGCAGTCCAATCTGCATTGTTCACCAAAGTTGCAGATGTAGAACCAGCAGAGAAATCAAGAAGACGCGACAACTGATTTTTAATTCTCTCAACGTTGTGTTGCAACGTGTCGCGATCGAGAAGATTGCGCTCTTCACTTTTTCCAGATGGATCGCCCACCATTCCCGTTGCGCCACCCGCGAGTGGAAACGGTCTATGACCCGCTAGCTGAAAACGACGCAGGGTGAGTTGACCAAGAAGGTGGCCCACATGTAACGAATCGGCAGTGGGGTCGAAGCCAACGTAAATGCCAATAGGTTCCGCATCAAGGCGGGTCGATAATGCCGCCGCGTCGGTGGAGTCATGTATCAAACCACGAGCAGCAAGATCATCGAACAAACCCTTTTGTGTCACCTGTCTATGTTGCCATGTTGATGCAGGGCAACGCCGTTCTATTATCAATACATCGCTTCATCTCTCCCCTTTTCACACCCAGGACTTTTCACAGAAGACCCCATGGTCGGCGCGCTACGCACGCAATCAACTGCCTGTGAAGCATTGGGTTCATATATGTACCGCGACCTGTTTACGGCATTGGCCGATGACTACGAGGATGGTGGTCGAACGTATGCAATCTTGGCTGGCCGCAGCGACCGACCAGTACACGACGCAATTCCATTGCGATTGGCGGGTGCAATACATAGGGTCGTTCTTGAGGGCTTAGAGCCTCGCCTCGCACGTCATTACCCAAGTATGGGTGGAAGCCCCGGAGAAGATTTCACAGCCGACTTCATTGGCTACATGAAAGACCACATTGAC
>DAISXE010000164.1:1225-2353 GCA_036826015.1 Ilumatobacteraceae bacterium | reverse complement strand
TTGCAATATTCAGCAACGCGACGCAGTGCATCAATGTCAGACATATCAAGTTCTGGGTCAACACCATTCATGAACATGTTCATGGCCAAGTTGATGACGTCCACGTTTCCAGTGCGCTCGCCATTACCAAACAATGTTCCTTCAACACGGTCTGCACCAGCCATGATGCCGAACTCTGCTGCTGCCACACCACAACCACGGTCGTTATGTGGGTGCAATGAGATCACAACTGAATCACGATGTGGGATGTTGCGAATGAACCATTCAATAACATCGCCATAGACATTGGGGGAGTAGCACTCAACGGTTGCAGGCAAGTTCAAGATCAACGGGTTCTGTGCCGTCGGCTTAATGACATCCATCACCGCAGTGCAAATCTCTATTGCGTACTCGGGCTCGGTCAGCGTAAAGCTTTCTGGTGAATACTCGTAGCGCACGGTGGTGCCAGGAAGCATCGATTCAAATCGCTTACACATGTGGGCTGCTTCCACTGCAATTTCGGTAATGCCGGCTTTATCCAAACCAAAGACAACATCACGTTGCAATGGATTGGTGGAGTTATAGAAGTGCACGATCGCTTTTTTCACGCCGTGCAAACATTCGTAGGTGCGTTGAATCAATTCTTCGCGGCACTGCACCAATACTTGAATCGTGACGTCATCAGGAATGAGATCTTCTTCAATCAACTGACGAACGAAGTCATAATCTGGCTGGCTTGCCGAAGGGAAACCCACTTCGATTTCTTTGAAGCCCATGTTGACCAATGCTTTGAACATGCGCATCTTGCGCTCTGGGTCCATTGGGTCAATGAGGGCCTGGTTGCCGTCACGCAAGTCAACACTGCACCACAGAGGCGCCTTCGAGATGATGTTGTCCGGCCATGTGCGGTCGGTGAGAACGATGGGTACGTACGGTGCGTACTTCTCGAATGGCATTTTTTTCGGTGTCACGTTTTGTGGAGGCATTGTTTGTTTCCTTTAAGAGATGGGTCAGAACTGAAGTGGGGCAAAGAAAAAACCCCCTGTCCGAAGGCAGGAGGTTTCGACAGCAACGATATGCGGCTGCTGCCGTTACATAAGGAGGAGCAGGGTCGCGGTTGTCATTGGTTTTTAGGTTAGCCCCCGAAAG
>DAISXE010000164.1:0-1125 GCA_036826015.1 Ilumatobacteraceae bacterium | reverse complement strand
CTGGGCTTAGGAAACGAGGAAGTTGCCGAATTGCCACGGGTCGCTCGGGTCGAGCAAGGCGGCGTGGTCGGCCCACTGATCAAAGATGTCCTTGCGGGTGCGCAATGGGTTCCAGTCGGTGGGACCAGAGAATTGCGTACCGAGGTATGGCTTTGCCTTTTCAAGAATGAACTCGTGCGGCAAATCATCGGGAACGCACACGCCAGAAGATGGCGAGACAAACATCCACTGAATAGCCGACACGATGGAAGCCGCTACCTGCAATGTGGTGGCACTTTGATGTGGCAGAACCTTGCGTGCTTCATCGATTGAGAGAAGCGAACCTGTCCACCAACCTGTGAAGTCATGACCAAGCAGTAGTACGCCAAGTTCATCGCGACCACTGATGATGTCGTCATTCAACAGGCGCTGTTTTGGTTGCATTTCCCAGTCACGCATTTTCAATTCGTGCACACTGGCGATTGCCTCGTTTGACGGGCAATATGCGTAGTGCACCGTAGGTCGATACGCATCAGTACCGTCAGCATTTTTCACAGTGAGGTGTTTACACATTGTGTATGCCTCGCCATGGCGAATGACCATGCCGTGAGATTCACCACTTGGTACCCACGTGCGTACCCATGTGTTCATGCCGGGTTGTGCAATACAGATCTGATTACGCGGGCCGTCATCGTTGTGTATGTATGCGCGTGGCGGCAAGGTGCGTTCATGTGTGCCCCAGCCAAGTTCGGCTGGTGCAATACCTTCTTCATAGAAACCATCGACCGACCACGTGTTTACAAATTCATTCACTTGTTTTGGTGTGTTGGTGATTTGTGTATCGCGCTCGGCAATGTGAATCACTTTGGTGCCAGTAAGCATGGACAACGTGTTGAACTCGCCTTGAGCAAGCGCAGTCTCGAGTGAGGCTTGTCTGTTACCGGCTTTACCTTCGGTGAGGATCTTCGTAGTGATTTCAGCAAGTGCTTGTTTTACGAAGTGACTAACTAGGCCAGGGTTTGCACCGTGTTCTAGTACTGCAGTTGCGCCACCATTGCCGCCCCAACCATTGATCATCTTGGTGAGTGATTGATGCCGTACGTACAACGTGCGATCTGTTGGTGAAGTGGACGCCATATCTTCGTA
>DAISXE010000163.1:0-2398 GCA_036826015.1 Ilumatobacteraceae bacterium | reverse complement strand
CCACTCATTGAAGTGTCGCTGAACACAACTGTGACTCCTAGTGATGTTGCAGATGCAGAACATGTTTTTTGGTCTGGGCCAATTGATCAATATTTCGAAGGCAAGTTCGGTGCGCTGGGATATCGCACATTGGATTTCGTTGAGTCGTCGTCTGATGGCGATTATCAAGGCTGTCCGGTGATGAACTACTGCGATGTTGACGTGCCGTACACGCGCATTACCGAGCACAAGCATTTCGCACCGTGGGAAAATCATGCGGGAACCACTGTGTACACCGAGTACAGCCGCCTGGCCGAAGGTGAAGATATCCCGTATTACCCAATCCGCCAGGTGGAAGAAAAGAAACAACTGGGGGACTACGTGGCGGCGGCTCAGCAAGCCAGTTGCGTTACGTTCCTTGGCCGTTTGGGTACATATCGCTATCTCGATATGGATGTCACCATCAAAGAAGCCCTGGAAGTGGCAAAAATTTACCTGTCTTGTCGCTCTGAAAACCGTCCAATGCCACCGTTCGTGGTGAATCCCCTGTGAAACTAGGGGCGTGACGTTTCACCCCCTGGCTCGCATACAGATACCGGCGCCAGACTTTGCCGAGCCGTCTCTGTACGTACGGTTAACGCAAGGTGATATTCGAAGCGATGGAGCTCACCTCGCGCCTCACTCAACAGCAACTTTCGATACCGCTTTCGGAGTCTTCTCTGCTGGACGATGGAGCAGGCTGACAGCAATCTCGGATCTTGCAGTCTCGATGAAAGTGACAGGCCGTTGCCGCATTGATTTAGTTGCTTATAGCAACGGAGCAGACACCGTCGTCGCGACGAGCGAGTCTGGCGACGTTTTGGTATGCGAAGACATCCGTTCTTTGGGCGCTGAAAGTTTTTATGTGTCAGTCACTGCATTAGACGAGCCAGTAGTGGTTCACTCTGGTGAGTGGTCGACCAGTACCGCACCAGAACGAGATGTTCACCTCGGCGTTGCGATTACAACGTTCAATCGCCAAGAGTACGTTTTGAAAACAATCGATCGTTTGGTTGAACTTGAACATTCGTGCCCAGTCGTGCACGGACATCTGCAGATTCAAGTAGTTGATAACGCGCGCAATCTTGTGCCATCAGTTCCTGCTGGTGCACCTGTTCGCGTAATTCCCAACCCCAACCTTGGTGGTGCCGGCGGTTTTGCGCGTGGGCTCATTGAGTTCCGCGAAGCTGGTTGGTCTACCCATGTTGTGTTTATGGACGACGACATCTCGCTTGAACCTGAATCAATTGTGCGAACAATTTCGTTGTTGTCATATTCGTTAGACCCAGACCTATGTATTCACGGTGCCATGTTGAGCGAAGAACAGCCATGGCTGCAGTTCGAAGCGGGATCTGCGTATGAATTCCGCGCGGTGTACCCACTGAAGGCAATGGGGCAGGGGCTTGATCTTCGCAGTCGTTCAGAAGTTATTCGCGACCAACTTGAACCAAAGATTGATTACTCGGCATGGTGGTTCACCGTGTTTCCCATGCATATTGCAAAAGACAATCCGCTTCCCGTCTTTGTGCGCGGAGACGACGTTGCGTTTGGTTTGATGCACACAGGCAAACACACCGTGACCATGAATGGCATTGCGGTGTGGCATGCAGACTTTGCATTGAAGAACAATCCATCATCTTTGTATTACGAAGTGCGTAACTTTGCACTGATCGACACGTTGGTCTTCCCAAATCACAAGTGGTATCACTTGGCGTGGCGGTACCTGGGATTTGGATTCCGCAATGCGTATTCGCACAGGTATGCAAGTGCCGAATACATGGCATGGGGAATGAAAGATTTCCTTGCTGGCCCCGAAGAGTGGATGAAGATTGACCATTCCGCAAAGCACGAAGAAGTGCGCCATGTTTCTGAAGAAAAAGCTCTTCCACTCAGTGATGAGATGAAGAGCCTTGGCTTTACGCCACCACGCGCAAAGGCCATTCGACTTGGCGGGTTCTTGTTGTCTCCACTCACCGCTGGTGGGCGATGGATGCCGAAAGCATTGAAGTCTGACCGCGTGGGAGTCGCACAAATTGATGTGCGCGCCGTAGGTCTCGCCATTCGCCACGATCGCATTTTGTATCGTCATCCTCGTTTTGAAGAGGGTTTCATCTGTGAGCGTGACTACAAACGCTTCATTGCGGTGCAACGAGATGTCTTTCGTTCGGCTCTCAAGATTGCTCGTTCGTACAAGAAACTAAAACGTCAATACCGTGAACACTATGCAGAAATGGTGAGCACGGAATCCTGGAAAAAGCGATTCCAGGGCTAGTTGTTAACTGAGTGCTGCGGCAGCCATTAGGGCAGCCCATGTGCTTGGACCCACACGACCACTTGCTTTTAAGCCTGCACGTTTTTGAAATGTCTTGACATCATTGGC
>DAISXE010000162.1:0-2442 GCA_036826015.1 Ilumatobacteraceae bacterium | reverse complement strand
ATGCCAGATGAAGTGGGTGACAATGTGACTGTTCGCACCATGACCACCAATGAAGTGGTGTTATCCATCAGTTCACATAATGCAGACGAACAACGCATCACTGGCCAGTTCGTGCAGTTCATTCACGGCGGTCAGACACGGCTTCGACCATGGTCGGTGCGATATTGGACACCCCAACAACTCGATACCCATGCATCAACGCACGGCTTGACACTTCTGAGTCGCCATGGTGATGGAAGTGGTGCGCAGTTCACTAGTAGTTCACCTCGACACGTGAGTCGTTACCAACGAAAAGGGCAATAAGCATTGACCATTACGGGTGAGTAGCGAGGTGCCACACTTTCAGGCCATTTGCCACCTATCCTGAAGTACAAATGAGTCAACTTCGCCTCAACCTTCTCACCGGCCGATGGGTCACGGTGGTGCCCAGCAGGGCCCAACGCAATAGTGATTTTGCGCCACGCGCCACACAAGTAGAAAACGATCCAGATCGTGAATGCCCGTTCTGCCCAGGCAGCACACATAGCGATCCTCCACTGCTTGAAAATCTCGACGCCGACGGCAATTGGAAAATGCGAGTGGTGCCAAACCGCTACCCCGCGTTCGAAGGTGACGATTCTCTGGCAGTGCGCAACCTTGGTCCGGTGCACGTCATGGCCGAAGCAAGCGGCACGCACGAAGTGTTTGTTTTCTCGCCCGAGCACAATGTTCGCCTCGACATGTTTTCAGACGAAGTCATCGCTGAATTGATGACTGCATTGCGTAGCCGCTTCAAAGCGCACGCAGACACACCAAACATTCGCTACACCCAAGCAATCGTGAACCATGGTCGTGAAGCTGGTGCATCACTTGCTCACCCACACGGTCAACTTCTTGGGTTGCCATTCGTGCCAGGCGAAATCTTGGAAGAAGAACGCGCATTCGAACGCTTCAAAGGTGGTTGCATCGTGTGCACCACAGCAGAAGCCGAAGCCGACAGTGAACGACTCGTACTGAACAATGGTTATGCCACCGTTGTATGCCCATTCTGGAGCTCTAGCCCGTACGAATTGCTCATCATGCCTCACTCACATCATCAGCACATCACCGATGCGTCCGATGAAGAACTCACCGGTGTCGGCATTGCCATTCGCGATGCGCTTGCACACCTCGTTGCCACTCTTGGCGACATTGCATTCAACTTGGTCTTCCACACTGCACCGTCGCACCACTCGGGTATGTACCACTGGCACGCACACTTGTGGCCAAAGCTCACCACCACAGCTGGTTTTGAGCGCGGCACTGGCGTCATGATCAACGTGGTCGCGCCAGAACAAGCAGCAACCGCGTTGCGCGCTGCAGCAGTCAAGGCTTAATCGTGTCGCGCATTCAAGTTTCTGTTGACATTGCAGCATCACCCGACCATGTATGGAATGTGGTGGAGCCAATTGAGCGTCATATCGATTGGATGACCGACGCAGTTGCCATCAGATTCAAAACAGATCAAACACGCGGCACTGGCACAGAGTTCTTCTGCGATACAAAAGTGGCATTCATCAGCCTTGTCGATGAAATGACCATCACATCGTGGGTTCCTGGCAAAGCAATGGGTGTTACTCACACAGGTGTTGTTACAGGCACTGGCGAATTCACGTTGTCACCAATTGGAAACGGACACACCAAGTTCACATGGACCGAAGAATTGGTCTTCCCATGGTGGCTCGGCGGACCAATTGGTGCATTCGTTGGTGGTCAGATTGTGATGAAAGCAATTTGGCGTCGCAACCTGCGCACACTCAAAGCCCTCGCCGAAGCCGCGTAACGGTGCGACCCTAAGCGGGACGCGGAGCTGACCATCCTCGCCATTTCGAGATCACTCGAATAGCGAACGTAACAATGGCACCTACAACGACAATCGCTGTTGAATTCAGATCTAAAGAATCTCCCACCACCACAACAATTGCGCCCGCTACAGCCGCTGTTGCGTATATCTCTCTATGAAGCACAGTGGGAATTTCACTCACCAAAAGATCACGCAGTACGCCACCGCCAATTGCGGTCAACATTCCAATTCCTACAGATGCAGGAGCATTCAGTCCGGCATCTAACGCTTTCTTAGCGCCAGCCACAGCAAAGAGGCCAAGACCTGCAGCGTCGAGAACGATTAAAGGTTTGTGTAAACGTGCCACTGCTGGATGAACGTAGAAAACGAATACACCACACACAAGTGGAACAAACAAATATCGCGCATCTGTAAATGTGGCTGGTGGAGCCAGGCCGAGCAAAACATCTCGAATGATTCCGCCACCCAAGGCAGAAGTCGCGGCGATGGCAAGGACTCCGAAAATGTCGAGCTTCTTTTCTACGCCGACAAGTCCACCCGATAATGCAAATACTGCAATACCGACTAAGTCGAGGACGAGCAGAAGTGTGGACGAACTCATGTCACATTCTCGCAGACGA
>DAISXE010000161.1:0-2498 GCA_036826015.1 Ilumatobacteraceae bacterium | reverse complement strand
TTTCCAAAAATGGGTATCGAGGTCACGTTTGTTGACAACCCAGACGATCTTGAACAGTGGAAGAGCGCAATTCGTCCAAACACAAAACTGTTCTTCGGCGAAGTACTTGCAAACCCAAAGAACGACATCTTCGACATCGAAGGCGTATCGAAAGTTGCACATGCACACGGCATCCCATTGATGCTCGACAACACTGTGCCAACGCCATACGGCATTCGCCCACTTGAGTGGGGTGCAGACATTGTTGTTCACTCAGCAACAAAGTTCCTCGGTGGTCATGGCACAGCAATCGCTGGTGCAATCATCGACGGTGGCAAGTTTGACTTCGCAGCCAGTGGCCGCTTCCCGAACTTCACCGAACCAGATCCGTCGTATCACGGTCTTGCGTATTGGCCAGCACTTGGTGCAGGTTCATACATCATCAAAGCACGCGTACAAATGTTGCGTGACCTTGGTATGTCAGCAAGCCCGTTCAATGCGTGGAGCATCTTGCAGGGTGTCGAAACTCTTTCGTTGCGTATGGATCGCCACTGGGAGAACGCAGCAAAGGTTGCAGAGTTCTTGCAGAAGCAAGGTGCTGTTGCCAGCATCAACTACGCCGGCTTGCCATCAAGCCCATGGCACGATCGTGCGAAGAAATACTTCGGAGGCAAGGGCTTTGGCTCAGTTATCGCATTCGAAGTCAAGGGCGGCCGCGAGGCTGGTCAGAAGTTTGTAGAGGCATTGCAATTGCATAGCCATGTTGCAAACATCGGCGACGTTCGCAGCCTTGTGATTCACCCAGCATCTACAACTCACAGCCAGTTGACCGAAGCAGAACAACTTTCTGCTGGTGTTGCACCTGGACTCGTGCGTTTGTCTGTTGGTCTTGAATCAATTGCCGACATCTTGGCCGACCTTGAATTGGGCTTCGCAGCTATCAAATAATCAAGTGGGCCACCTGTTGCTCACTTCGTTTAGTGCTCGCAGCGCAGTGTTGCAATAGCGGGAACATTCGTGCTCCTAATTGGTTAGGGTCGTCGTTATGAGAAAAACGAATTTTATTTCGCTACTAACTGCAGTCTCACTTCTGTCTTTCGTGACTTTCAATTCCATTTCTGCGTCTGCCGGGGCGATACCGGATGACAGCCCATTCTTGAGTACAACAACTTCCAGCCTTCCGGCGGTGATGCCGGCAGCACATTCCGTGGGACCGAATAGTTACCTCACAATTGCTGATTCTCCAAAACAAACTTCAAGTTGGCCTAGTTGTCTCTACGATCAGCAAACTTATTGTCACGAAGCAATTTCTATTACCGATGGAAGTGGAGTGGAGCGTGCCTGGAAATCTGTGATGGGTGCACCGCAGCCATATTCGAACTGTCATGGCAATGGTGGAAATAATTCCTACGATTCGCAAGCAAATAATCCCCCTTGCGATCTCTTGGGTATTGATTGGATGGAAATTCAACTAACTGGCAGCTTCACGAAGAATGATCTTGTGAATACGTATCACTGGAAAGTGCGAACGGGAAAAATTGCACCAGACGTTTTGATGTTGGGGGATACTCAAAAGACAATCGTTGGTGGAAATGCAAATGTGGGTTGGACATTAGAAATTTGGGCTAAGCCCGCAATTAAGGCTTATCTCGATGGTTGTTTCTCTGCCTCAACGTGTACTGATACTTCCGTGGCAACGTCTGCTCCGGTGTCGTTAGCTGGTTACGCAAAAATGCTTGTAGTAAACCAATCAGGGCCAACAGTGAGTTCGGTGTCTTCTGAATCATTACGAGCAGCATTGCGAGGCGCATTCATTTCTACAAACGGTATGTCTCAAAGCTGGAAGTTCTCTGCGGATACATTCTTTGTTACTGCGGTGTCGCCACACTTTTTGCCGCCAGATGCAACTGGCAAATCCGAAGTGACTCCGGGCTTCGTCAAGGTGTTCTTGCCCGAGTCCTACATCACTCTTGATCGTGGTTACAAAGACCTCTCGATGGTGACTACAGACCGTGTGAAACTCACTGTGTCAGGTGAAAATGCGACAGCGAAAGTCACGAAAGTTGATGGCGGCATTCTCGTTGATACTGGTGTTGAGCATTTCTCTGCGCCCAACCCAGAAATGATGGTCCTGAAAGCTAGTGATACATCCGTGACAGGGGTAACGAAGCCGGCTGTGGTCCTCAGCAAACTCAGCAAAGGTGCGTCAAAGACGCTTAGTTCCATTGCGAAGACTACGAAATCGCAGAAGCCAAAATGGACTGCAAGTGGTCCATGCAAAATTGTGGGCACAAAACTGGTTGCCCTCAAAAAATCTGGTACCTGCAAAGTGACTCTCCGTGTTTTGAATGCGAAGAAAAAGTACGTCGTGAAAACGACGAAGTCTTTTAAGGTCTCTTAGTCCTCAGAGGAATCGTCAGATTGGCCGCGTAGAAACTCTTCGAGTTCTGCTGCTAAGTCATCGCCCGATGCGAGAGTCTTTTCAATCAGTTGATCGTGTCGACGCTCAAGCATCTTCA
>DAISXE010000160.1:0-2501 GCA_036826015.1 Ilumatobacteraceae bacterium | reverse complement strand
GAAAATTCAACGGTGCGTGCAATCACGGGTGAATCGGTGAACTTTGCACGCAACTTGTCGACGATGTCTGGGTCGACACTCATGGAGCCACAACCAGGTCGCATTGCGGGTAATTCAGCTCCGAGGTCGGCGATGCCGGTGATGCGTTGCCAGTCAGTAGCTTTCCAACCAAATGTTCGTTCTACTTCTTTGCCATTGACCACTTTGATCAGTGTGGGAACAGTGTCAATGTCGTAGTGCCACGAGACAGATAAATCTTCATCGTGAATAGGTGAGACAGAAGATGGGAAGTTTGGATCATCTTGCGTATAAACGGTCAGTGAGTTGGTGGCAGAAGCAATGTGAGAAAGAACAGGTTCCACCATTTGGCAGGTGGCGCATTCACGCTTCACGATGACGACGAATCCGTTAGGAAGGTCTGGCGCAACAGAACTCATGGCCGAACGCTACTCTGACGGCGGAGGCGTTTGAGTACCTGGTGGGCTTCGCTGTCTTCAAAACAGACGGAACGGGCGAACCCCGTTCGGCGGGTTCGATTCCCGTCCGCCTCCGCCATCACCAGGCATGTCCCGGCAAGCGCACATCACCATTGCGTTTGGTGAGACCCACTTTGTCGAGACAAGTGGCAAGGGGTACTGCATGCTTACGGGTAATACCAAGTGCATCGCGAAGTTGAGCCATGGTGAAACCGTCTGGGTGTGTCTGCCATAGAGCCGTCAACTGAGGGCGCACATCGTTCAATGTGTCGACATGAAAAGCAATGTTGTCGTGTTCGAACAAAATATTTCGTTGTACTAACTGGCGAATGATGTTTCGATCAAGTGTTGTGGTGTCTGGTGTGAGTAAACCAGCTTGTTGAAACTCGGCAACATACGCGTGGTCAAGTAGTGGGTCTTGTTTCGCACGCGACGCCACACCGTTGTGAACAACAACATCATTCAGTGTTCTCACAATGTCTTGTTCGTATGCAGCAAGATCTGTCATCGTTATGGAAGTTTCATTTTCAAGTCGATTATTTAGATGCTGAACAGTGTCGTTGTAAACGGCAGGCAATACGTACCATGAACCAATTGTGGGTTGCAGATTTTGTCCAGTTAGCAGTCGTGCCTGAGTAATGGAAAGAAAGCCACGTTGCTGAAGGATGTCTTCGGGCGTTGCATCTGTATGTGCAAAACGCACTGGCCCTTGTGGATCGAGATTAATGATGTGCCCACCGCCGACAGTTTGGTCTATTCCTGTGTCGCGCAGAACAACATGATCATGAATGGCCAACGGAAGCGGTTGTGAGAAACGCAATCGAACAGTGGCACTTTCTCCGGGGCTTATAGAAGAAGTGTGAGCAATGCGCACAGTGACGCTTTGCATGGTGGTGCCGATGTGCACAGTAAAACTTCCACGGTGAGTCACCGGACGCTTCAGTGTTGAGACAGCGGTAAAGCGCACATCAACAACTGATGTCATGAGATATGACTGCTGCTGTATCAGTGCATCGCCGCGGTGAAGGTCTGAGCCGTCGACGCCCACAATGTTCAGCGCACATCGCGAACGTGGCTCGCATGTTTGGACAGATGAATCAAGAGTTTGTACTTCTCTCACGCGTACCTCTTGGCTAGTGCGCGCAACGTGCAGCACGTCACCAACACTGACAGATGCACCTTCAAGAGTTCCCGTCACCACGGTTCCCGACCCGCGAATAGTGAACACACGATCGATAAACAAACGTGTTGGTCTTGCATGGGCAGGTGGTTCTTCGTTTTCAAGAAGAGACGAGAGATGCTGCAGTAGTTCTGGCAATCCTTTTTGCGTAACTACGGATGTGCTCATGATGTTGGTCCAATGAATGGAACTATCTGTCAGCCGCTGTCGAATATCTTCTTCTAGCTCGGTCAACTCAATCTCGGTCGCCTTGTCGCTTTTGGTAATGACAACGACACCCGTACGTATGTTGAGCAGTTGTAATACATCGAGGTGTTCTTGCGTTTGTGGCATCCAGCCTTCATGGGCATCAACAATCAGCATCGCGATGTCAACTCCGCTGACGCCAGCAATCATGGTGCGAATGAAATCAGCATGACCAGGTACATCTACAAAACTTAAAGATGTTCCATTAGGCGTCACGCAATGTGCAAAACCAAGATCGATTGTCATGCCTTTGCGTTTTTCTTCGGCAAGGCGGTCTGGGTCTGTCCCAGTTAATGCAAGAACAAGAGAAGACTTGCCGTGGTCGACGTGTCCGGCGGTTGCAATGACTGCCATGAGTTATTTCAAAGAGTTCACAGCATCAATGATGATGGAGTCATCATCGGGGTGCACGCTTCGTAGATCTATATAGGTGGTGTTCGCTACCGTGCGAGCAATCACAGGCGTTGCATGACGCCGAAGTGCCGCGCGTTGGTCGCCAGCCAATGAGATTCCATGTGATTCGATGGTGCTTCCTGGTGCCGAACCGGCACCGATGAGTGAATCCAACGCAACACTTGTACCGACCCCAGTTGCAGCGA
>DAISXE010000159.1:0-2502 GCA_036826015.1 Ilumatobacteraceae bacterium | reverse complement strand
TAAATCGCATCTTGACGATTCAAGAAAGAGAATTCGAACAACTTTGTCTCGGTGATCGCTTCTGTCGGGCAAGCTTCCACGCACATATCGCAATGGATACAACGCAAGTAATTGATCTCGTAAATGAAACCGTAACGTTCGCCAGGAGACGTTGGATTGTCCGGATCGTTATCTGCGCCACGGACATAGATGCACTTCGCAGGGCATACACCAGCGCACAACTCACAGCCGATGCACTTTTCCATGCCATCTTCGTAGCGATTCAGGACGTGACGGCCATGCAAGCGCTCTGGCTTTTCAATCTTCTCGTCCTTGGTGTCGCGATTCTTTTTACGGAAGACGCGACCGCCTGAATACTCAGTTGTCACCTTGTTCTTCGCGCCGTGCTGGCGCATGGTGACGAGGAATCCGCCGAAGTAACCCATTAGAAGCTTGCTCCGTCCTGCTCACGGTTGGCACGACTGACCTTGTACGCCAGTTGCAACAACACGTATCCGACAATGAGAACAATTGCGGTGGAGAGAGTGACGACTGTTTGATCCCAGCCCGCATCACGACCCACGCGCTGTGCAGCCAGCAACATGAACCAACCCAAAGAAGCAGGAATCAAGATTCGCCAGCCGAGATCCATGAGTTGGTCGTAACGGAATCGAGGAAGAGTCGCACGGAACCATACGTAGATGTACAGGAAGACCAAGACCTTCAGAAGCAACCACACGGTTCCTTCAATTGCGTTCGGTAGCAACGGAATGTCGAGGGTGGTGTCGCCGATGGAGATTGGCTGTGGACCACCGAAGAACAATGTGACGATCAATGCCGACATTGTGATTGTGTTCATGAACTCGGCAAGGAAGAACAAAGCAAAACGAATCGAAGAGTATTCAGTATTGAATCCACCCACTAGTTCTTGCTCGGCTTCCACCAAGTCAAACGGTGGTCGATTCAGTTCCGCGGTTGCGGCAATCATAAAGATGAAGAACGGGACGAAGCCGGTAGCAACGATGTTCCAATTCCCGATAGATGACTGCAAGTTGACAATTCCTGCAGTGGACAATGTTCCCGACACAATCAAAACAGCAGCAAGCGAGAGACCAAGTGCCGCTTCATACGAAACCATCTGTGCTGACGCACGTACTGAACCCAGCAATGGATACTTCGAACCACTGGACCAACCAGCAAGCATGATTCCGTACACGGCAATTGCTGAGATTGCGAGTGCAAAAAGAACACCTACAGGTGGGTCGGCTAACTGCAAACGAGTCTCGTGTCCGAACAAGGTGACAATGCCACCCTTTCCATCACGGAAATCTCCGCCCAATGGAATGATTGCAAACGCCAGGAACGCCGGCACCAATACAAGGTACGGAGCAAGACGAAAAACAAGTCGATCAGCACGTTCAGGGATCAAGTCTTCTTTGAAGAAAAGCTTTGTTCCGTCTGCCAAGGTCTGCAACAAGCCCCATGGACCAGCCTTATTGGGGCCGACGCGGTTCTGCATGCCTGCAATGACCTTGCGTTCAAACCACACCATCAACATCGTTGCCACGAGGCCAACAACGAAGACAACAAGGACCTTGATCAGAATGATCAATAGCGGTGTCCATAAAAGGCCATCCTCTAACAGAGGGTCAATAGCAAACAGCGACGACATCACATCGACTCAATTCTCACGTCAACAACTGAATCACCATGACGGATCAGTTCACGTACGTCTGCGCCTGGCTGATTGAACGGGATAACCGCAGTACCGCGAGGAACCTTCTCATTTGACTGAACAGGCAGCACGATGCTGCTGTGTGCATTCGACACGCGAACATTTGCTCCGATTGCTGCACCAACGCGTTCAAGATCAAGCGGGTGAATGGTGATGCTGACCCCTGTTGCCAGATTTGCAAGTGCTGGGCTGGTGATTGTTCCCACCGCGCGGTCATACAGCTTTCGACTCACGTCAACGCGGAACTCATAAGAGTTGCGCGGCGTGATGGTGGGCGCGACAAATGATGTACGCGTCGGTGTCGGAACCGATACGACAATGCCATCGCGCTTCACGGCAACTGAAGTTGTTGTTGCACCAAAGCCAGGAACTTTCTTACCCATCAACTTCTGCACATCGGCAAGGGTGGTGACATTGGCGTCATGACCAAGCAAGAGACCAAGTTCAGCAGCAATCATCCAGTCGGCACGTGATGTACCGCGAGGCGTGATCTTCTGAACCACGTTCGTGACGCGACCCTCAAGGTTCATCGTGGTGCCGTCTTTTTCACCGTATGCAGCAGCAGGCAGAACAATGTCGGCGTGCGCCGCTGACTGAGTGAGGAACGTATCAATCGCAACAACAAACTTTGCACCGGCGATACCGCGACGTGCAAGGTCTGCATCTGCAATGTCATTCATCGGATCTGCACCCAAAAGAATGAGGCATTCAACTTGTCCACGAGCCGATGCTTCAAGAATTGCAACTGCATCTTTGCCACTTTGTGGCGCAAGGCCGAGCGACAATGC
>DAISXE010000158.1:0-2523 GCA_036826015.1 Ilumatobacteraceae bacterium | reverse complement strand
GATGAGTCCGGTGTGCTCGTCCACGCCTAATACGTATGTGTCGTTGTCGAGCATCGTTTCGAACAATTCAAGACGCTTCTCGCCCAGATAGCAGAATCTGGTGTCGTGGTTGCCACCTTCGGCGTTGTCATAGTGGGGGATAACTGCAGCGTTGATTCCGATAGACGAAAGAATGTCTAACCCGTCGAGACGTTCAACATCTTGACCCACTTTGTACACCTCGTACACCGGAACGGTTGCCTTACCCAATGTGAGGGCAGCTGCGGATGCGAAAGTGATAATTCCTCCTGTTTGTAGTTTGCCCGAGATGATGCTTGCAATAGGAGAACCGCTCCACTGACGCAGTGCGTATGTAGGAGACCCGGGGCCAGCAAAGATGTAGTCGGCATTTGCCACTCTTCGTAATCCGCGTTCTATCTGCACTGGGTCTGCTGCGATGTGCGTGTCGTGTAAACGTACGAGACCAGCAATCTCGATTTCTACATTGATGGAAGTGTGGAAATAATCCTGGGCTCGTGAAGCCAACTCTGGTGCATTTTCTTGGAAGCCGTATGGCGTATCAAGAACAACAGCTTGAACAGGCTGTGGGAGTAGCGAAGTGAGTTTGCGATGTGTGGTGACCATTGTGGGGGCGGTCTCGCCAGAACCCATGATGGCCAAAATGCGAGGAAGAGTCATGAGAAAAATCCAGAGGTGATTGCATCGTTCACCACAGCGGCGAAGCGATCGGGGAACTGGGCGTGAAGATCGTGGTCTGCTGGGTCGAACCATTCAACACGAGATTTCGGTAGTTGGTCGAGAGCGTGTTGAATCTGCGCTCGTTTCACAACTGTGTGTTCGTCGTTGCCGCGCGCTGCAGGAGTGAAAAGAATGGGTACGGAAATTTCATTCCACAGTAAAGAAGGTGAGTGTTCCCATAATCCGCGAAGAACCGTGAGATGCCGTTCGAGTGTGAGCCATGGTTTGATGGTTCCGTCTGCAAGGTGTTCCATGTTGTACATCTGGCCATCAATTGCTTCTTCCGACCAGTCCAGGTGGGCTGCGCGGATATAAGAACGAAGTCGTTCGTACGACATTCCAGCAAGTGCAGGTGGAGTCAATGCACGTTTGCATTCTTCCCACTCAGGAAATGCTTTTTGTAATTCAATGGTGCCGCCATCAACAGCGACAGCGCCGCGAATTTTGTGCCCGAATAGGTGAGCAACCTCCACCACAATGTTGCCGCCCCAAGACTGTCCGAGGATGAGTGGGTTTGCCCACTTGCGTTGTTGTTGCTCAAGTGCATCGAGAACATCGCTGACATCGGCTGCGATGTCACTCATGGCGTACCCATGGTCGGGTTTATCGCTTAGGCCGTGACCACGAAGGTCGATAGCAACCACTGCGTGGCCCATTTGGCTGAGTAACCGCGCAGGGCCATCCCATAGTCGGGCATTCGAGGCAAGTCCGTGGATAAGGACAATGGGAATGCCGGGGCTTTCATTGGGCGTCGACCACTGGAGGGCTCGCAAGGAAACGCCATCGCGCACCGTGAGATGTTGAGAGGTGGGCGCAGAAGTCACCTTTCTATTGTCGCACCGACAAGGCGTTTTGGCACAGGGTGTTACGAATCGCACAGAAGGCGTCTCTCGTTCTAGGGTCATGGGACGCATTACAAAGGGGAAACCATGAAGCTGTCAATGGGAATCAATTATTCAGGCGGGTTTAAAGAAGCCGTTGATCGAGTAGTGGAACTTGAAAAGGCCGGTCTTGACCAGGTCTGGATCGCAGAGGCGTACAGCTATGACGCCATCTCACAGGTGGGCTATTTGGCTGCCAAAACAAATCGCGTAGAAATCGGCACAGGCATTGTGAACGTGTACTCGCGTACTGCAGCACTGATGGCAATGACCGCAGCAGGTTGTGACTATGTCAGTGACGGACGTTTCATCCTTGGACTTGGTGCATCTGGCCCACAGGTGATTGAAGGCTTCCACGGTGTTCCATACGAAAAGCCAATGCAACGCATCAAGGAATACATCGATGTGTGTCGCAAAACGTGGGCTCGCGAAGAAGCGCTTTCTTATGACGGAAAGACTGTGCAGATTCCACTTCCTGCAGGTCAAGGAACCGGATTAGGTAAAGCTCTCAAACTCATTAACCATCCAGTGCGCAAAGACATCCCCATCTGGTGGGCGTCGTTGAAAGACAAGAGCGTTGAAGCAACTGCAGAGATCGCTGATGGTTGGTTGCCAATCATGTTCTACCCAGAGCGTTATCACAACGTATGGGGCGATCAGTTGAAGGCTGGTCTTGCGAAGCGTGACAAGTCACGTCCGCGTCTGGAAATTTCTGCTGGAGGCATGCTCGCAATTGACGAGTCATTGACCGGGGAAGCACAAACAAAGATTCTCGATTTTGCGCGTCCGAACATGGCTTTGTATGTAGGCGGAATGGGTGCTCGCGGCAAGAACTTCTATAACGACATTTGTCGTGACTACGGCTTTGAAAAAGAAGCAGTAGAGATTCAGGACTTGTATCTCG
>DAISXE010000157.1:0-2571 GCA_036826015.1 Ilumatobacteraceae bacterium | reverse complement strand
CAGAAGTGGTGAACACAGCCTCGCCCTTACCTGTTTCCCACATCTTGATGGTGAGTGCTTCGCCAGGAAATACCGGAGACGCGAATCGGCCTTCAATGTGCTTGAAACGATTTGCATCGCCGCCACACAGCGCATTCAACAAGCCACGACCTGTGAATCCGTATGTGCACAGACCATGCAAGATTGGCTTTGGAAATATTCCTGCTGCAACTGCTGGGTGATTTGGATCGGAGTGCAATGGGTTGCGGTCGCCATTCAAGCGATACAACAACGCTTGGTCTGGTGACGTTTGGAACGTCACCTCATGATCAGGTGCTTTTGCTGGTGGCTCGTTTTGTGCACCACTTGGTCCACGCTCTCCACCGAAACCACCTGCATCACGAATGAACACTGATGAACGAGTGGAATACAACGGCTTGCCAGCGGCATCTGTTGCTTCTGCTTCAGTAACGATGACTGCAGCTTTCACTTTGTCGTACATTGCAACAAGCTTGCTCTGCACAGTTGCAGTTCCTTCAACAGGAAGCGGCTGATGCAATGTGATCGACTGCGATGCGTGCACAAGGTTTGCAAAGTTGAATTCACCAACATTGCGCATGGGGTTTGATGCAGAACTTGCCTGACCTGAACCCAAGACAACTGGCATTGTTGGAAGTGCCTTCTGATTCACTCCGGTGGAGTTTTCAGTGACGTATTCCAATTGATCTGAGCTGACATTGAGACTCACTGCGTACAGCAATGAATCTTTTGATGTCCATGAGATTGCGTACGGTTCGCCGACGGTGCCGACTGCTTCTTTATTAAGAGCCATGATGTTCCCCTATTTCTTTCCGATGGTGTTCTGTGGCCATGAACCGTCTTTGCCGTCCATGCCTGCGTTCGGGCGTGCTTGCTTCAGCATTTCTGCAACTGCAGCACCAATCTTGTTCGGATCGTCGATAGGCGCAACGCTTGGTCCGCGGTGCCAGCCCTCGGCAATTGCCAAGGTTTGACCACTTGCTTCGAACACGCGACCAGTGACGTGTGCTGCTTCATCAGATGCGAGCCAGGTAACGATTGGAGCGATCCAACGTGGTGAACGCATCTCGCGCTCTTCATCGGTCTCTGGCGCATTGCCGAGGCCTTCGGTCATACGAGTAAGCGCAACTGGCGCCACTGCATTCACGGTGACGTTGAATCGTGCAAGTTCAAGTGCGGCAATAACAGTGAACGATGCGATACCAGCTTTTGCTGCGCCGTAGTTCGTTTGTCCGATGTTTCCGTAGATACCCGATACCGATGTGGTGTTAATGATGCGACCCATTGTTGGCTTGCCAGCTTTTGCTTGTTCGCGCCAGTATGCGGCTGCCCAACGTGATGGACCAAATGTTCCCTTGAGGTGCACTTTGATAACTGCATCCCACTCTTCTTCGGTCATGTTGGTGAGCATGCGGTCGCGCAAGATGCCGGCGTTGTTCACCACGATGTTGATGTCACCGAATGTCTCAACGGCTATGTTGATGAGACGCTGCGAGCCTTCCCATGAAGAAATGTCGTCACCGTTAGCAACTGCTTCGCCACCCATGGCCTTGATTTCGTCGACTACTGACTGAGCAGGACTCACGTCGCCACCACTGCCGTCGACGTTTCCGCCCAAGTCGTTCACCACAACTTTTGCACCTTCGCTAGCGAGGCTGAGCGCGTGCTCGCGACCAATTCCTCGACCTGCTCCAGTTACGACTGCTACGCGTCCTTCACACAACTTTGCCACGATGGCCTCCATGATTCATATGGGCACCCGACGGATGCCACCTATCGATATTACGAACTGACGTCACAACCCACACAGCCCGACTAGCCCCTAGCCTCAGAACCGTGCCAAGCAAGGTCCTTATCATCGGTGCTGGTCCCTCTGGAACCGCATGTGCAGCGACTCTTCATCGTCTTGGCCACGACGTTGTGGTTGTCGACAAGGCAACATTCCCTCGAGACAAGTGCTGTGGAGACGGCCTCACCACTAATGCTTTGCGCATCCTTGAAGGTCTCGATTTTGACCCTTCACGGGTCGCAGATTGGCAGACATGCTCCGACGTCGAGATGCGGTCTTTTTCAGGACGAAAAATCGACCTTCCACTTCCAACGATTGGTGGGCAATTTGCAGCGATTGCACCACGCGCACAGTTCGACCACGCACTCGTAGAACATTGCCGCGACATGGGCGTCACCATCCATGAAGGGTGTGCATTCGAATCCATCACGCACCACGACACCAATGGAATTTCAGTACGCGTTGAAAATCTTGGCGAACTCACCGTCGATTACGTAGTAGCAGCAGACGGTATGTGGTCACCTGTTCGTAAATCACTTGGATTGTCAACGCCTGGTTACCTGGGTGAGTGGCATGCATTTCGCCAATACATCGGCAATGTGCACGGCAGTGCCAACGAAAAGTTACACATCTGGTTTGAAAAAGATTTGTTGCCTGGCTACGCGTGGTCGTTTCCACTCCCCGACAATCGAGTCAATTTCGGATTCGGCATTTTGCGCACATCTGACCGCTCAACGAAATACATGAATGACTTGTGGCGCGAC
>DAISXE010000156.1:0-2585 GCA_036826015.1 Ilumatobacteraceae bacterium | reverse complement strand
GACAGATGATCCCATTCAGCACGGGTGCGATTCATCGTAAGAAGTGGAGAGGTTTCTGTTAGTCCGTAAATCTGCACGAACTCCCACCCAAGATCAGTTTCGATTCTCTCAATAGTTTTTGTTGGTGGTGGTGCTCCAGCAACAACCATTCTTACTTGGTCACGCGATGTGGGTAATCCGGAGTCTGCAGCGGCGTCGAGGACCATATTTGCTACGGCAGGCGCTCCACAGAGCAGTGTCACGCCGTGCGCATCAATACGTCGCAGAATCTCTGCGCCATCTACCTTGCGCAACACGATATGCATGCCACCCATCGCCGTTACCGAGAACACCATGCCCCATCCATTTGCATGAAACTGTGGGAGCGTGTGCAAGTAAACATCGCGGTCGTTGACGTTCATCTGCCAACCAAAGATTGCAGCATTGATCCACAAGTTGCGATGCGTTAGTTGCACACCCTTAGGACGCGCTGTTGTTCCGCTGGTGTAGTTAATGGTTGCAGTGGCATCTTCGTCGGGCACCCATGCGACAGGCTCGGTGTCGTACTTGTACAAGATGGCGTCAGACTCGGCACCAATCACGAACTTATGCTTGGCAGACACTGATGCAAGCGCCTCCTCAAGTTCTGGGTCGACGAGTAGTACTTCCGCACCACAGTGTTCGATGATGTAGGAAATCTCTTCGGCCACTAGACGGAAGTTGATGGGAACAAGCACACGGCCGTAGCCGCTCACGCCAAAGAACGCTGTGAGTAAACGAGCACTGTTGTGGCTCACAACGGCCACTCGCGCCCCCTGCGGCACACCCAGGGCGTCTAGGCCAGCAGCCTGAGCGCGTGCTCGCCGTGCCATCTCTGCGTAGGTCAAAGTGCCCCAGGAGCTCGCAGGCTGGTCAGGTTCGTCGATGACTGCTATCCGGTCCCCGTACACCTGCTCGGCGCGACGGAGGTGATCCACGATGGTGAGGTCTACTTTCATATCCCTACCGTAGATGTTTCGGGTCGGTCTCAATCAAGTGGTAGCGGTCTCGGAGGTCCTTTTTCAGCACCTTTCCTGTCGCATTGCGAGGAAGTTCATCGACCTGCCAGAACACTTTGCTCGGCACCTTGAAACCAGCCAGTCGCGACTTTAGAAATGCCACCAACGCTTCTGCATCTTGTGCGCCACGACCATCGGCAGGGACAATGACCGCAGCCACTTCTTCGCCAAGTTTCTCGTGGGGTAGCCCAATAACTGCGCAGTCCTTCACAGCGTCATGCTCAAACAGAACAGTCTCCACCTCAACGCAATACACGTTTTCACCACCACGCAGCACCATGTCTTTGATGCGGTCCACGATGTACACAAAGCCGTCTTCATCTACAAAACCAGCATCGCCTGAGTGAAACCACCCATCTGTAAATGCTTTCGCTGTCTCGTCAGGCTTATTCCAATAACCCTGCACATTGTTCGGACCATAGATCCACACTTCACCAATAGAACCAGCAGGAAGATCTACGCCGTCTTCATTCACAACGCGAATGTCAGTGCCAACAAACGGCAGACCCACACTGTCCTTCTTCGCAAAGTACGCAGCACCACTGTTTCCAATTACTGCAGCAGTTGTTTCAGTGAGGCCATACCCATTTGCGGCTCCCACCTTTCCTGCAAACTCTTTCTCAATCGTGGCGACAGAGTCTGGCGGAACAGGCGCGCCACCCTGTGAAATTGCTGCGATGCTCGATAAGTCGTACTTCCCAAAGTCGGGATGCTCAAGGAACGAACGCACAACGGTGGGAACACCACCCAATGTGTTGACCTTGTACTTCTCGACAAGCCGCAGTGCATCAGCTGCATCCCACTTGTATTGAGTAATGATGCATACACCATTGTTTGTATTGGCATTCATTCCACACAAGCCAGCGATGTGAAAGAACGGGAATGTTGACAATGCGACGGTTTGAGGCTTGGGCGCAGACGTTGGCACTACGCCGGCCATTCGCGCACCTACAGCCACGCCTAACAATCCATTCCACATGTTTGTGATGTAGTTGCGGTGTGTTCCGGCGGCTCCTTTGGGAAAACCCGTTGTTCCCGACGTGTACAAAATTGTTGCAATGTCATCGGTGTCTATACGAACGTCTCGAATATCAGGCTTCTCATTTGCGGTTACCTCGTGCCACGTTGTCCAACCTTCTCGATCCTCACCACGTGTAACAACAGCAATATCAATCTCGAGTTCTCGCAGAACTTCATTACTTAAACGATCTTGACGTTCACCATCTACAACAACAGCACGAGCACCAGAATCTGTGAGCGCATATTTCAATTCATCAGTCACCCACCACGCATTAAGGCTGACAAGCACAGCGCCAATGCATTGTGTTGCCCAGTATGCAATAACCCATTCGGGATAGTTACGCATTCCGACCGCAACGCGATCGCCTTGTTGAATGCCTTGCGCCTGTAACCACGCCGCCAATGAGCGAACCTGGTTATCGGCCTCAGTAAATGTGGTCACCACATCGTCAAATACGAGATAAGGAATGTCTCCACGTTTTGCAGCAGTTAGCCACACATCACGCAACGTTCGTGGTGCATTTTTGA
>DAISXE010000155.1:0-2644 GCA_036826015.1 Ilumatobacteraceae bacterium | reverse complement strand
GTGGCAAAAAGATTCTGGAAGACAGACACAAGCGTGAGATTCGCCGCTATCGCACTGACGAGTTGCGCGCAGGTCTTACTGAAGTTGCATCGGTGTACCGAGATGAGTTGGCACTAAATGGGCACATACACAGACCGGAGGCATATGTAACAGCAGTGAATCGGTTACACGAAGGAATGCGCCGTCTTAGCTTGAACGTAAATGAAGCCATCATGTTGCGCGATCTCATTTGGTCACTACCATCACCACAAGCCGACGCCGCGTTGCAGTTCGTATTGGAGAACAAAGAATGAATCAGTCACTATGGAACAAAATGGCCGTAGTCATTGGACTATTCGTTGGCTTTGCCGGCATCATGCATTTCGCTGGTCCAGAATTTTTCAATGACATCGTTCCGCCATGGTTGCCACCATCGCAGTCGTTCTGGACGTATGTCAGTGGTGTTGCCGAGATCGTGATCGCGGTTCTTCTCCTTCGTCCCGCTACTCGCCGCCTGGGTGCACTTGCAGCCGTGTGGCTGTTTATTGGGGTGTACCCAGCAAACATTTACATGGCCTGGGATTGGCGCAACGAAGCAATCAGCCAACAGCTGGTTTCCTATGGCCGGTTGCCTTTTCAGTTCCTCTTTATATGGGTTGCGTTGCGTATCGCTCGAGCCAACCCCGATACCAGCGCCCCCCAGCCCCCTGGTGATGTCTCCTTCATCAAGTAAAAGAAAAATCGTCTAGAGACTAAAAGACATAGACTGTCCATGTGATCGTTGCCCGAGAGACAGTCCGCACCGTCAATGGAGCATCCCGCATTGTGCGGTGCATTGCGGCAGTGACTTGCCTGCTTTCCACCTTTGCCTTTGTCAATCTTGAATCCTCACGCGTTAGTGCAATCAGTGTTCCTGATCCGCCAACAGTTGGTGGAGGCATCCGTATCGTGTCCGACAACGACTATGCATTGTTCGCAGGAAACGCCACCAATGTCACTCGCCTCGTTCAACAAAACAACGATGTTTTTTGGGACCAAATTGCTGCTGCGTCTTCGTACAAGATTGCACTTGAAGAAGGTGAAACGTACGTCTATCTGATGGGCATGGGTGGCGGCGGTGCCGAAGACATTGGCGGAACGTTAAACAACGTTGATGTCACAGGTATTTCTTCAGGGGTAAACGGATTACAACGAGCAGTGTCACGGCCCGGAGGCAGTTCGCAAAGTGGATACCTTCTTATTAACCCATTTCTGACCGGATGGGATGCGGCGAGTAATGGCAATTGTGGTGGCGCAATTACCGTTTGTTACGGCCAATACGAAGCACAACTCGGTGAAGTCCAAACTGCACTCACTGGCGCAGTGTGGGATAACCCACCATCTGTTGGATGGGGTCAAGCAGGTAACGCCTTCGCATACCCCGATAGCACAGCTGTGATGTTTCGCCTGAAGGCGTCGACACTTGGTGCGGGTATCACTACTGCAACGGGTACGTCGGCAACTGTTGGCTGGTCTGCACCAAGTTCAGATGGTGGATCGACAATTCTCAATTACACCGCGTCTGCTTTTCGATCATCCGATAACACCAGTGCGGGAAAATCCTGCACAACCTCTAATGGATCTGCAAGGTCTTGCACAATTAGTGGACTCCTAGGTAGCACGCGCTATTACTTCAAAGTGACCGCCCGAAATTCAGCTGGTACAAGCGCATCTAGTGATGCAACAGGATCTATTTTGACTAGCGCAGCTCCCCCTCCGACAACGACAACTACAACAACAACCACCACCACAGTTCCTCCCACAACAACGACTGCACCAGCAAGAGTTATTGAAATAGATATTCAGGCCCCCACTGCAACACTTCCTGTCGGACAAGGATCCATTGCAACAATTGCTCCAGGCACACAACCCGCCGCGACTACACCGCAACGTTCCACTACAACAACTTCATCAACTGTTCCCTCAGATGTATCCGCATCAGAGGCTTCCCCTAAACCAGCCCTTCCCCAAGCGCCTGTCATTCCACAACTGTCTACAGGTGAAGGAGCCGTTGATATCGCGGGGAAGACCGTGAAACAAACGTTGACCCGCAAAGACAACCAGTTACAGATTCAGTCGGGTTCGCTCTCTGCGACACTTTCAAAGACAAATGCAAATGGCGTCACCGCTCCACTTGATAACGATGGCAATCTTCGCCTGGTTTCTGGCGACATCATGAAGATCAATCTCGGTGGGTTCAAGCCGAATTCGAATGTGACCATTTGGTTTTTCTCAACGCCCATCAAATTGGGGACTGCCAAGGTGAAACCAGACGGAACAGTGTCTGCTGTTGTGCGAGTGCCGAACGAAATTGATGATGGTCCCCACCGAGTGGCGGTTGTTGCTGAAATGACAAACGGTAAACCTGCAACATTTACATTGGGCGTCGTCGTCGGAAAACTCAAAACAACGTCAACTCTCACACGGATCTTGATTGTGATTCCGCTTGTGATGGCAGTTCTTTTGGGAGTACTCCTCCCCAATCGCCTTCGTAGAAGGCGTACAGTCACCGCGTAAGTTTCTTCTATCTCTTGAGCACTCACCCTTCTCCGGAGATAAAATGAAGTTCTTGCCCAGGTAGCTCAGTCGGTAGAGCAACGCACTCGTAATGCGTAGGTCGTGAGTT
>DAISXE010000154.1:0-2654 GCA_036826015.1 Ilumatobacteraceae bacterium | reverse complement strand
CGTGACCTGCACACCAAACAAGGTGGCGTGAAATTCTTGGGCTCGTACCCCGCCGCAGGGGAGCAGGCCCACTCGGCCCGCGAACATGCTGACAGCCGTTGGAAAGATGCCGACGACTGGGTGAGCCATTTGCGGACCCAAATTCGCGACTAGTCAGCGCCCTCGTCCGATAGCGTGTCGGACGGAACGGTGGCAGAGCGGCCGAATGCGCTTGTCTTGAAAACAAGAGGGTTAATAGCCCCGGGGGTTCAAATCCCTCCCGTTCCGCCAGATATATGTCAGCGTTCGTCGCGTACGAACGGAGTACCCAGTGCCTTTGGTGCACCCAACTTGTTGCGTGTGCTTGGCCTGCTGAGTGCAATGAGTGCAACAAGCGTTGCCAAGTACGGAAGCATCTGCATGAGTGCGGATGGAATAAATGTGATCTGTTCAGCCTGCAGGGTGAATGGCAATTGCAACGTGAATCCGAAGAGCACAGCACCAAAGATGAGTCGCAATGGACGCCATCCGGCGAACACCACAAGCGCTAATGCAATCCAACCAATACCGTTGGTGGTTGAAGCCTGATGCCATGCAGCGCTTTGCGCCAACATGAGCCACGAGCCACCAAGACCAACAAGTAGTCCACCGAACAATGTGTAACGGATGCGAATAGACGCGACTGACAAACCTTGAGCATCAACCGTTGCAGGATCGTCACCTGTTGCACGCAACTCGAGACCTGGGCGTGAACGGAAAAGATATAGCGACGACAAGATTGCAATCGCGATTGATGCGTACGTGATGATGTCTTGCCCAAACACAATTGGTCCCAGGAATGGAATGTCAGACAAGGCGCCGAATGACAATGGATGAATGATTGTGGTGACGGTCTTTCCTTCAACGGGTTTGCCGAGGAAGTTTGCAAGACCAGTACCGAAGATAACTAATGCAAGGCCCGCAACAATTTGGTTTGCACGCAATACAACACTGAGTAGTGCGTGAATACCTGCGAGAAGTGCACCAGCGAGTGAACCAATGAGTAATCCAAGCCAGATACTTCCCGATGCATCTGCTGCGAGGAAAGAACTAATTGCTGCAGTGAGCAAAATACCTTCGATACCTAAATTGAGAACTCCTGAACGCTCAGTGAAGAGTGCGCCGAGTGCAGCAAGAATAAGTGTGGTGGCAATTGCAACGGAGTCTGCAGATGCGAGTACCCAAATGTTTTCGTTCATTGTGCAGCCCTTTCAGCTCGGACCGCATGTATTCGATAACGACGGAAGGCTTCTCCGCCTAATGCAAAGAGCAAGATTGCTCCCTGCAACATGACACCAATGTGGATAGGTGTGTCTGTAGAGATCTGCAGTTTGTCTCCGCCAGAACGCAAACCTGCGAACAAGATGCCGCTCACAATGATTGCGGAGAAGTTGTTGCGCGCAAGGGCTGCAATAACGATGCCTGCGTACCCGTAACCCAACAACGTGATGCCTGGGTCGAGGCGACCAAACGGACCAACGATGAGAGCCGCACCACCAAGACCAGACAGCGCGCCAGAGATGAGCATGACCGACAATGTGGTGCGATTGGCATTGATACCGGCGTAATGCGCAGCACGAGGAGAATCGGCGATTACCTGAATGCGGTACCCGTACTCCGTGCGCTTCACTACCCAATACAACACGAGTGCAAGCAACGCAACGAGGAAAAACGTGGGGTAGAGAGAAGTATCACCGAATGCTGTGAGTGATGCGGAGTCTGGCACCAAACGACCTTGTGGGAACGCGGAGTTCTTTGTAACGAAGAAACTTCCGGGTGAGTACACGAAATGATCAACCAAGCTTGCTGCGACGTATGTCAATAACAACGTGGTCACAATCTCACTTGTACCAAGGCGTGAACGAACATATGCAGGAATCAGAATCCAAACGGCACCCGCTAGCGAACCCAATAACAACACTGTGGGAATCATCACAAACGATGGCAGGCGGTCACCAAGTGCAAGGCCTGCCCATGCGCCGCCAATCATGCCTAAGTACAACTGGCCTTCGCCACCAATGTTGTACAAGTTCATTTGGAATGCGAATGCCGCAGAAATACCCGTGCAGATGAGAACAGTGGAAAGACCCAATGTGTCTGTGATGCCGCGTGAAGAAGTAAAGCCATCACTCAACATGTTCGAGTACGTGTCAATGGGGGAATACCCCGTTGCAAGTAGGAACAACCCGCCGGCCACAAGCGCCGCAATGACAGAAATCAATGGAACAAGCGTGGACAAATACTTTGGAGTTTCATTTCGTTGTTCAAAGACAATACGAATAGGAGAGCGCATTATGCATTTCCTTCTGTGGAGAGTCCGGCCATTGCAGCGCCCACTGTTGCCAGTTGTGCACTTTCGCCAGGAGTTTCATGAACGATGCTGCCTCGGTATAGAACCAAGATTCGGTCGGACAATGACATCACTTCATCAAGATCTTCAGAGATAAGCAAGATTGCTTGACCAGCGCTGCGTGCATCGTCGAGCAGGGCTCGTACGGTTTCAATTGCTCCTACGTCTAAGCCACGCGTAGGTGAACAGACCACCAGCAATTTGGTGGCCGATCTGCCACCCGAAAGCTCGCGTGCAAGCAATACTTTTTGAGCGTTACCGCCAGAGAGTTTGCGCGCGATGTGTT
>DAISXE010000153.1:0-2656 GCA_036826015.1 Ilumatobacteraceae bacterium | reverse complement strand
ACTACAAAAACTGAGGATGAAGCCATTGCAAGGCCAGCCCACATTGGGTTCAGTCGGCCAGAAGCGGCTAGTGGAATTGCTGCGACGTTATATGCAAAAGCCCAAAACACATTGGTTCGAATAGTTCGTAATGTTGCACGAGACAGACGGATTGCATCTGGTACGGACCGTAAATCTCCATTAACAATGGTGAGATCACTTGCTTGCATTGCAACATCTGTACCGCCACCCATTGCGATACCTACATCGGCTTGAGTAAGCGCTGCAGCATCATTGACGCCATCACCAACCATTGCTACGGCATATCCACGCTCTTGTAGATCGCGCACTACTGCAACTTTGTCTTCGGGCATGACGCCGGCATATAGGTGGTGTTCGTCTGTGTCAATCCCCACAGATTCGGCAATCGCGCGAGCAGTGGTGGGGTTGTCGCCGGTTAGCAAAATGGGTGCAAGCCCCATCAGTTTCAAGGAAGCAATAGCTTCGGCACTTGTTGGCTTTGGTTGATCAGCAAGTGCCAACACGGCCTTTGCTTGTCCGTCCCATGTCACTATGACTGCTGTGTGGCCATCTTCCCGAGATGTTGCCAATGCTTCACGAATCATCTTTGGCAAAATCACCAAACGTTCGCGGAACATTTCTTCGCGCCCCACAGTAATGATGGTGCCACCAATACGGCCCGTGGCACCAACGCCGGGTAACGATTCAAAATCATCTAAAGCGGGCAGTGTGCCTACTTCTTCTTCCGCAGTGCGCACAATTGCTCGCGCAATTGGATGCTCACTGCTCTTCTCTACCGCACCTGCAAACGTAAGCGCGTCATTGCGTGTCACGCCATCAACGCATACAACATCAACTAACGACATCACACCAGTCGTGACAGTTCCGGTCTTGTCAAGAACAACCGTGTCAATACGTCGTGTGCTTTGCAAAACATCAATGCCTTTGATGACTATGCCCATCTGAGCGGCACGACCACTTCCGACCATGAGAGCAGTGGGTGTCGCTAAGCCAAGTGCACACGGACAAGCAATAATGAGAACAGCAACTGCTGCGGTAAATGCTTTTGCAGTGTCGCCATCGAGATACATCCACACACCAAATGTGCCTGCACTAATGGCGAATACCACGGGTACAAACACGCTGCTGACTTTGTCTGCAAACCTTTGCACAGGTGCTTTCGTTGCTTGTGCATCGCGCACAAGTTTGGCCATACGCGCAAAAGTTGTTTCAGCTCCCACGCGTGTAGCGCGCACCAATAGCCGGCCGTTCATGTTCACTGTGGCTGATGTAACTGCATCTCCCACAGTGACGTCAACAGGAACGCTCTCTCCGGTGACCATGCTCATGTCCACGCTTGATGAACCATCTGCCACGACACCATCTGCAGCAATTTTTTCACCAGGCCGCACAACCAATATGTCGCCTTCACGCACCACAGAGGCAGGAATAGATACTTCTTCACCATCACGAAGGACTGTGGCGTATTTTGCACCAAGGGCAAGCAATGACCGAAGTGCATCACCCGCAGAGTGCTTTGCACGCATTTCTAAATAACGACCAATGAGAATGAATGCAGTCACAGTTGCACCGACTTCAAAATAGACATGTGAAGAACTGCTCTGATCCATTGTCATTCCGTTGTGGGCAGAAGACATGATTGCGTCGCCCCAGATAACAGCCCATACACTCCAAGCTGTTGCGGCGATAACTCCAACACTGATGAGGGTGTCCATTGTGGTTGTGCCATGCAATGCGTTCTTTATTGCCGCCTTATGGAATGGCCACGCACCCCATGTAACCACAGGACCCGACAGTGCCATCGCCCACCATTGCCAATTATGAAACTGCCAAGGCATCACCATAGAAATAAGCACCACTGGAATCGTCAAAGCGATTGAAACGGTTAAGCGAATCAGAGCAGAACGCAAACGAACTTCAAGATCATCGTCGAAAGGTTGATCATCAAGCACGTGCGCTGAGTAGCCAATCTTGGTGATGGCCGAGATGACTGCCGACTGAGACACAGAGTCTCCGTCGTACGCAACCATCGCAGTTTCCGTTGCATAATTCACGGCTGCTTCAATACCGGGTATGTGATTGAGTTCTTTCTCAATCTTCGCGGCACAGGCGCCACATGTCATCCCTTGTACAGCAAGTTCAACCTCGACGATTGATGCTGGAGGAACAACCACACTCATACCTATTACCTACCACCAAAATTTGGCGGACGCTTCTCTAGGAAAGCATTAATTCCTTCTTGTGCTACTTCTGACACAACAGCTTCGGCCATTACTGCTGAAGCAAATACATAGGCGTCTGACTCATTCATACTTATTTGTTGGTAGTAGGCCATCTTGCCAATGCCTTTGCTTTCACGAGAACCTCTACACGCACGTTCTATAAGAGCAAGTGTTGCTACCTCGAGTTCGTCATCAGCAACAACTTCATTGATGAATCCCCACTCCAATGCAGTCTGAGCACTGATGACATCACCTGTCATCGCCATTTCTAACGCACGTTTTGGTGGTAGTGACCGTGCAACGGCTACCAGGGGTGTGTGACAGAACAGTCCGCCTTTGCCACCAGGAATTGCAAAACCAGCGGATTCCGAAGCGACGGCAAGATCACACGTGGCAACTAATTGACATCCGGC
>DAISXE010000152.1:0-2662 GCA_036826015.1 Ilumatobacteraceae bacterium | reverse complement strand
AGCCACGCGGCAATGTCTTTTTGAATCGCATTGAAGAATTGCTCACAGAGCGCGGCGCCACAGTACTTCGTTTTTCAAAACCAACGTTTACAAAACCTGCGCCAGTTGACTTGCGACAAGAAATTGCAACGCAATGCAACTTGGTCATTGAAGCACTAGCCGATTGAGGCAGTTGCACGTCATGCAGTGTGCATGACATTTCAGATTTAGAACTTCGCGGAGTACCTGGTGTGTTTGTGGCCACCGAGGAATTCGTTTCGGCCGGCACAGCTCAATCTGTTGCTCTTGGCATGCCTTCGATGAAACGGGTCTACACCACGCACCCCGTGCAAGACCGAACAGATGAAGAGATGATTGCAATGGCAGACCAGTTCTTTCTGGAAATCCTTGCCTGCATCACGTCTGGCGACTGACAACAGTTCTTCGACTGACCTGTACCGAAGTATCCTCGAAGGGTGACTCCTCCCACCAAGATCCTGATGCTTCGCCATGGGCAAAGCGAATGGAACGCTCTTGGTCGCTGGCAGGGTCAGGCAGATATTGAACTCACTGACCTCGGATACGAACAAGCGAGGCGTGCTGCACAAAAGCTCGGCATGTTCGACGCCATCGCATCAAGCGACTTACGCCGCTCTCGCATCACTGCCACATACATCGCCGAAGGTCTTGGCATTGGCTTGTTAGATGCCGACCCACGATTTCGTGAAACTGATGTTGGTGAATGGCAAGGTCTCACCCACGACCAAATTGAACGCGATTGGCCGGGTTACCTAGAAGCACACAATCGTCCGCCAGGTTTTGAATCAGACATCTCTATCGTCACGCGCGTCACTGCCGCACTTGTTGATCTTGCCGAACAGTTCCCCGGTGGTGAAGTGTTAGTTGTTGCACATGCCGGCGTCATTCGTGTGATGCGTCGTTCACATCGCGTCGTTGACAGCCGCATACCGAACCTTGGTGGTTGTGAGTTCATTGTGCGGCCGGATGCAACTGAAGTCATCACTGTTGGCGATGTAGTTGAGTTATTCGAACACGGCGAAATTGGCGAAGAGCTCTAACTAAATGTTTTCTCGCTACATAGACAACACATACGCACCAGTTGTTCGCAAGAATTTAGACAGGCTCATCTGGGGTCGCCTGTTTTCAAATGCGTGCTATCGCTTCGCCCCACCATTTATTGCAGTAATCGCTCGTGGTTTAGATGTGAGCGTCGCGCAAATGGGCGTTGCACTCATGATCGGCGAATTTGCCGGACTTGGTTCACCCATTCTCGGGCGCATTGTTGACAAAGGAAACCGTGTTGTCTCCATGACAATCGGAATGATTGGCATCACGCTTGCAGTTATTGGCGCTGCAACTTCCACCACATTGGTGCAGTTTGCAATCTCAATGTTTGTGATGAGCGGAGCAAAAGTCTTGTTCGATACTTCACTTATTATTTGGGTGAACGACCATGTTCCGTATGAACGACGTGGGCGCATTGTTGGAGTGATTGAAACGTCATGGGCTCTCTCCCTGTTTATTGGTGTAGCCGCCATGGGTATTGCCACCGCAGTTTTCTCGTGGCGTGCGGGTTTTGCTGTGGGGGCCATCGCCATGGCAATCTCGGCGTCTTTCATCGTCAGCGCTCTCCCGCGACACGAGGCACATGCCCCCGTTTCAGATGCAGTCCGAGGCACTATCCCGCGCAGTGGCTATTTGGTTTTTGTTCTTTCGTTTTGCCTTATGGGTGCCAGCCAATGCATCAGCATCACATTCGGCCCATGGTTTGAGGATGAATTCGGTTTCTCTAGCGCTGGCCTCATTGCCGTCATCATCGCACTCGGCGTCTTCGAATTGGTATCGAGCGTGGGAAGTGCACGAGTTACAGACACGTGGGGCAAAGAAATCAGTGTTCGACGCGGTGCTGTCTTGATGGTTGTCGCAACAATCGTGATGGCCGCATGCACTCAGCTTTCATTTGTTGCAGTACCCATGCTCATCATTTTCATCTTGGGTTTTGAGTTTGCCATCGTCAGCATGTTGCCCTTGGCAGCAAACATTGTTCCCACAAGTGGCGGCATAGGTCTCGGTCTCACAGTTGGCGCAGGCACATGCGGCCGCGCAATCTTCAGCACTGTTGCAACATCTTTGTATGACTCAGTTGGCCCAATTGCGCCAGCACTTGCAGCGGCAGGTCTTTCCGGCGTGGCTGCGCTACTCGTAACTATTTACGCGCGCTCTGAGCGATAACCATTTGTGATTGGCATACGCCGATCTTTGCCAAACGCTTTCGTTGACACTCGCACACCCGGCGCACACTGACGACGTTTGTATTCATTCACATCAACAAGTCGAGCAATGCGCGAAACAACAGCCTCATTGAAACCAAGTTTCACAATTTCAGGAACTGTTAGATCATCGTCAATGTAATGACGCAAGATGGGGTCGAGTTCCTCGTATGGCGGAAGGCTCTGGTCATCGCGCTGATCGGGACGCAATTCGGCAGACGGTGGTTTCGTAATAACTGTCTCAGGAATTATCTCGCGGCCGGCGCGCTCATTGATGCGGCGGCATAGCGCAAAGACTTGTGTTTTGAATACGTCCTTAATAACGGCATACCCACCGGCAGAATCGCCATAGATAGTGAAGTACCCAACGGCCATCTCGCTCTTGTTACCAG
>DAISXE010000151.1:0-2714 GCA_036826015.1 Ilumatobacteraceae bacterium | reverse complement strand
TTTGTTTTAGTGTCACCAAGCGTTTTGTCTTTCCACAAGTCAGCAACAACCACAAGGGGAAATTCAAGGCCCTTAGCCGCATGCACAGTGAGGATCTTCACCGCGTCAACATCACTTTCAATGCGGCGACTTACAAGCTCTGCGGTGGCATCTAGAGATTCAAGATCGGCAATTGTCTGCAATGCAGTGGACGCTTCTATGCCCTTACCTTCTGTTTCTCGGTGGATGAGTTCCACAAGGTGACGCAGATCGGTGAGGCGGCGCTCGGCGCGTTCTGAACGCAACATTGAATTCAAGCACAGCGGATTACTAAGAATCTGGGCCTCAACTGCAGCGATTCCGTCTTTGCGAATGATGCGAGCAAGGGTGCGAATGAATTCGTGCTCAACATCGATGCCTGCCATTGATTCAACAGCTGAATCATCGCCCCCATCGCCGGTACTGGTTGATACAACACCGTGCGCCATAACAGCTGGGTCGAGCAGCGAACGTCCGAAGAACATGCTGGACACTGCAGTACGAACCAGGCCCATGTCACTAGGGCGGTCTATCGCTTGCAATAACTGTTGCAGTGACTGCGCCGCTTCGCTCTGAATAACTGATGCAGTACCACCACTGACGGCTGGAATCTTCATGGACCGCAGTTCGCGTTCAAGACTGATACCAATTTCATTTGCACGCACCAGCACACAAATGTCTGACAGCGCAACGTTCTTACCGTCTATCTGTGCATGTTTCAGTAATTCAGCAACACGAAGCGCCGCAACCTTCTGCGGAACATTGGCTTTCGGTTTGTCCCCCAGATTCACAATCTCTACTGGCTGAAAGCGCGACAACTGAGAACCCTTATTTTTGGGTGCAGATTTCACTTGCACATAATCGATTTGATTTCCAAAACTCTGATCATCCATTAGCGCGTTCAGTGCTGTGATCATGTCTCCATCGGAACGGAAGTTTGTGTCGAGCGCAATGAGATTCTTTACGTCACGCTCTTCAAGGTATGCGTTGACATCGGCTCCACGGAATCGATAGATGGATTGTTTCGGGTCACCGACTACAACCAGGAATGAATCTTTTGAGATTGCTTCGATGATTCCACGAAAGATGCTCCATTGCAATGGGTCTGTATCTTGCGCTTCGTCCACAAATGCCATGCGATACTTCTGACGAATCGCAGAAACCGCAACCGCATACTGAGGGTCTGCCATAACGGCGGCGGCTCGACGCAACAGATCGTCGAATGTTGGATTGGCCTGCGTTTGCTCATGGATTGATGCCACCATTGCATGAGTGTCACGAACAAGTTGTTGTAGTTGGGGCGCATTTGGATGAGCCAGGTCTATCCATAACTCGGCATCGGGAGCAGAAATACGCTCCTCTACAATTTTCGCGAGCCGTGCAGGGTCCCACAGACGCACTGATCCAGTAGTAGCTCCGGGATTAGAAGCCATCTGAATTGCCTGCGTGGCCACGTAGTCGTTTACTTTTTGCTGAATGAGCATCTTGGTAGACGCCGCTTCGTTTCCATTACCGCTGGGCAGTCCGGCCAGCGTAAGGATGCGAGAGCACACCGAATGAATAGTGCCAATGGTTGCCATATCAAACTCAACCGCAGCGCGACGCAAGTTCACAACGATCTGCTGCCGCTTCAATTCATTTTGACTGCAGAGATACTTAGATAAATCATCGTCTGGCACTGCAGTACCAATCGAGACAATATCTGCCATCTCAATGATGCGACGGCGCACGCGGTCCTTTAGTTCAGCAGACGCATTACGAGTGAATGTGGAGATAAGCAAATCACCGATACGCAAGGTGTCATCCATTGCGAGTTCACGAGTAACCAGAGCAGCAACTGTGTATGTCTTACCCGTGCCGGCACTGGCCTCGAGGAATAGGCCATTGGTGATTTTCAGTTTGTCGATGGCAGATGAGTTATTCATTGGATTCATACCCTCCGACGTTGTATCTAGAAATTCGAATCTTTGTCTCTTCGTAACCGGCATTGCCCACATAAACAGGGAGACTGACTGCATTCGTGCGAGTTAGCCAAAAATCATAAATAGGGCTATCGGGGGCGAAGACATCTGAATACCGAGGCTCTTCGCCGAACAAACGACGTTCAAGTGATTTTCCGTATTCGTCAGAAGCTGCAAATTTTCCAAAAACAAATTCAGGGGATTCTTTTTCCTTTTTCGGCTCAACATTTTCTTTCTTTGACCCGGCTTTTTCTTTTTTCGGCTTAACAGGAGCAAAGATTGCCTTCATCGTTCCACCAAATTCGACTGAAGGAATTGTTCGCGCAATGTGAATTGCGTCGATCAAACCAGCGAGCCGTCGTAATGCATCTTCTTGTGTGAGTGCCTTCTCAAAAAACACGATATTGGCCTTAATTGAATTGTTCTCATCGTCATAACCGAACAACATGGCGGAATCCTTGATATTGCCCTCCGCAGCAAGCAACAACAGCAAGACAGCAGCTCGCGAGTGCAAACGATCTACTCCGTACAACGAAGCAAACCCCACCAATTTTTCAGTTGCGAAATAAGAGACAGCCCCCTCGACTACCCCATTGGGGAGTTGCAGGGAGATCTCGTGTTCGGTTTCTTTCAAATTTGGTATACCCAAATTCTTGGCCAGGATCTCTGCGTCGTCTAACAATGTCTGAGCATTGCCGAGCGCATCATCACCAAGAATTCCAACAGGCACCACCC
>DAISXE010000150.1:0-2731 GCA_036826015.1 Ilumatobacteraceae bacterium | reverse complement strand
GTGGTGCTGGTGCGCATCCGTACTTTGTGCCGGTGGAACATACGGCGTTTGCTCGTGAGACCATGGGTGCTGGTGCGCTCTTGGCTCCAGAACAAGCGGTGGTTTTCGAAACAGATCCAGACAAAGCACGTGCCATTGCTCGTACACATATGAATACCTACACACGGTTGCCGAACTACGTAAACAACCTTCTTCGTTTCGGTTTCAATGCAGACGAAATTGTGAATCAAGAAGATCGTGTTGTTGATGCGATTGTTGCGTGGGGATCAACCGACAGCATCGTTGCGCGCATCAAGTCTCATTTCGATGCAGGTGCTGACCATGTATGTGTGCAAGTTCTCACTGCAAATACCGGAACTCTTCCTATGAAGGAATGGCAAGAACTGGCAGATGCAACGCGTTCGTTGTGACATGACCACCTGCGAGGTGTCATGCTGACAAATTCTGAGTATCTAAACATTCTTCGTACAGAGGGTGATGCTTTTGCCGACTCTGTGCAGATAGCTCTGACTGCGCCTGTGGCCTTGTGCGAGCCATGGGTAGGTGCAGACTTGCTCTGGCACATGGTGGAAGTTCACTATTCGTGGAAGTTCATTGTGCAGAGCCACTTAATGGATCCAGCAAAGTATGTGCCTCGCGACAAACCCAGTGATGACCACATGCTCCAGGCGTATCGCGATGGCTTAAGCGAGTTAATTGAAGTGTTGTCTACAACTGATGCTTCACGATCATGCTGGACATGGGCAGGTGTGCATGACGTTGCGTGGGTGATTCGGCGTATGGCACACGAGACTGCGGTGCATGCATGGGATGCGCGATGTGCTGCTGGCGTGGAATCGCAGATACCGGCCGCATTAGCCAGTGATGGAATTGACGAGTTTGTTCACGTGATGCTGAACAATGTTGCTGAGGGTGAGGCGCCGTTGTCTGGTTCCGTTCATCTGCATTGCACTGACGTAGATGGAGAATGGTTGATTGTTCCTTCAAGCGATGGGGAATTACACGTGACACGCGAGCACGCAAAAGGTGCATGCGCAATTCGAGGCACAGCACATGAGTTGTTGATGGCCCTGTGGAGACGTATTCCTATGTCTGCAGTAGAAGTGATTGGCGACAGTGCAGTTGCGCAACAGTTTTTGTTGCGCGCAGCAAACGACTAAATCAACGCGATTTGCTACTCGGCAATGCCGACAGGTGAGCCGTCAATGATCTGGTCGAGATACTCCGACATTCCAAATCCGGTTGCACCCTCGTGTTCTCCAGAAGTGATGCGCCACTTGGTCATGCCTTCGCTGATGCGTGTCATTAGCCAGTTTCCATCGGGATCTTGACGGCGGTTTCGCAACGGAATAAGGCTCTCAACTTCGCCTTCAAAGTTCCATTCTTTTTGTGACTTTGATGAACGAATAACACCCGTGACTTTGTCGTGGTAGTTATCTTCGCCCACAGTCACAGTGGAGATTTGAACATCGTCACAGAGGTGGATCTTGCCATTGTCCCAAACGAACCCACCGCGAGTGCCAGGGCCATCTTTCTTGGCGACGCGGCTGGCCATGAAACCTAAGTTCTCGCCAAAGTTTGCTGTGAGCCAGCGGTAGTACCACGGTGCTTGCCAATAACGCGGACCCCATGAGTGGTCGCGCAAACCGAAACCATTGATTTCCCACTCTTCATCACCAACACGTAATGAGCCGGTAGCCGTTACGAGTTGTTCGTAGTGGCCCTTGGCAAACTCTTCGCCTGGTGCTTCATGTGGAGTATCTGGCTCGCCACCAAACATGCTGTTGCGACCTTGGCCAGTAAACGTGATGTGTGCTTCGCATTCTGAGAATGGATTGTTTGCAAATGCAGTTTTTGGATCTGCCATTTGGTGTGGGTCATCAAGGACGACGACTTTGCCACTGAAGTCAATGCGTAACTCTTCAAAAGGTTTCACCATTGTCCATGCAAGACCGCCGGCATCGAGTGCATCGTTGTTTTCGATGTTTGGACGTTTGAACATGAAACCAACACGGCCATTTGGCAAGTACAAACAAATTGTCATTTCCGCGTAACCCTCGTTGGCGCGGTTGCCCATACGAAACCATCCACCTACTTGTGAGGAAGGATCGAAGCAATTGATGTACATGCTCTCGTTGAAGTTCGACTCTGGGCCGAGCTCGTGCATGTATTCGTCTGATGGATCTAGTCGTACTGCCATGACAGAACCTTAGAACAGGGTGGGGTTGTTGGTATTAGCCAGAGACACGTGCCTGAAGACGACGCATGCCAGAGAGCCAGCGGTCTCTGTCGTCCACTTTGCGCTTTTCATATGTGTGTACTTCGGGGTGAGGCATCACTAAGAAACGCTCATCGAGAATTGTTTGGTACACGATGTCTGCGACCTCTGCAGGCTCAAGCACAGCACCGGAAGCCTTGACGGCACCACCGCCACTATTTGCCACATCGCCCTTTGCGTCTGGTGGGTTCAACATGTTGGTGTTCACGCCTTGTGGGCACAACGTTGTGACGCGCACTCCACGATCGCCATAAGTAATGGATAACCATTCAGCAAATGCAACTGCGCCGTGTTTTGTGACGCTGTATGGACCGCTACCAATTTGGGAAAGCAAGCCTGCAGCAGATGCAGTACTGCAGAAATAACCTTCGCCAGCTGCGAGCCATTCACCCATCAAATGTTTTGCAGCCCAACGATGTGAATGCAAATTGATGTTCATGGCTGTTTCCCATG
>DAISXE010000149.1:0-2780 GCA_036826015.1 Ilumatobacteraceae bacterium | reverse complement strand
CCAGCAGCCAATCAAAGCAAGTACCACGAGAAGTGTCATCGCACCAGGTACAACCTTGTTCCAATCAGCAGCTCCAAAGCCATTTGTTGCCCATGTAAAGAATTGTCGAAAGTCGTTGACCCTGGCAGTAAGGCTAAATTTCTCACGATTGAAATTTCTGACTTTTATGTCTTCAGGCAACATATTTTGTCTCTTCTCAGTCTTACTGATTCGTGCGCGAGGGGGGACTTGAACCCCCACGTCCTTTCGAACACTGGCACCTGAAGCCAGCGCGTCTGCCATTTCGCCACTCGCGCGAGTAGACGCATGACGCTATCTACCCTTTGCCACCAGCCCAACAGGCTGCGCAAGTAGCCTATGTATATGGCAAAAGGCACCGTAGAACGGTCTATCGAGAACATCTTTACTGGTCTGTTCGCACGTGCCTTCAAGAGCAGCGTTACTCCGTTGCAGTTGGGTCGCCAACTATTGCAAGTGGTCAACACCCAACAAGAAACCGACTCTCAAGGTCGCCGGGTGATCCCCAATAGCTACCTCATCGAACTCAGCCCCCACGACCGTGAAGGCTTTGCAGACCTTGAAGGCTCACTGCTTCAAGAACTCACCGCTTCGTTGCGTGAATATATAGGTCAAGAGGGTTTCCACGTAGAAGGAAAAGCCCGTGTTGCCCTGCACACAGACGCAGATCTGCGCAAGGGCAAATTCACCATCACCAGCAAGAACGTGAACCAAGATGGTGCCGCTACCCCGCCGGCTGCCGCTTCTGCCCCCACTCTCACCGTGGTCGACGGTGGCCCCGCCTTCGACGGACCGCCTGCAGTTCTCACACTTCCCACCGGGCAACGCATTGAACTACACGAAGGCCACTACATCATTGGTCGCCATCTGGAAAACGACATTGTTCTCAACGACACCAACGTCAGCCGCAGGCATGCCGAATTTGTATGTGCAGCCGGCGAAGTAGTGGTGCGCGACATGGGTAGCACGAACGGCACGAAAGTAAATGGTGTTGTTGTCAACGGCGAACAACTGTTGCAACACGGCGATGTCATTAACTTTGGTTCCGCTCAGGTGACGTTCGAGGCGTCGTAGTCCTTAATGACTGATGCTCTTCTCAATGCGCTAAAGCTTGTCTTACTCGCGCTCATCTACCTTTTCTTTGGCCGTGTGTTGTGGGCCGTATGGAGCGAAGTGCGCACACCCGTTATGCCGTCGCCGTCTTCACGTGCAGGCCGTAACAAAACCACTGCTAGCAAGGGCGTTCCTACTTTTGTAGTGATTGAACCGAAGCAACACCGTGGCCGCACATTCACATTGGCGAACGTGCTGAAAATTGGCCGCCTGGAAGATAACGACATTGTGATTGACGACGACACCTTTATTTCTTCGCACCATGCACGCATAGAAGTGCGCCCCGAAGGCACCTGGGTAGTGGATTTGGGCAGCACCAACGGAAGTTTTGTGAACGGCCAACGCCTCACCGGTGAGCGATCCGTGCGAAAAGGCGACAGAATCCAAGTGGGCTCAACAGTGTTGGAGATGCGATCATGAAATTGAAATGGGGCGCAAGTACCGACGTGGGCATGGTGCGGCAGCAAAACGAAGACTCGTACCTTGCTGAAGAAAATTTGTATGTAGTTGCCGACGGCATGGGTGGCCATAACGCCGGTGAAGTTGCAAGTGCATTAGCTGTCACCACATTGAAAGCCGGCGCACGAACTGGCATTGACTCTGTTGAACGCTTCCGTGAATTAGTACAACAAGCAAACACCGCTATTTACACAGCAAGTTTGGACGACAGCACACAAAGCGGCATGGGCACAACTCTTACTGCACTCAGCATTGTTGCTGGCGAAGAACCTCGCGTGCTTGTGGCAAACGTGGGCGATGCGCGTACATACCTGTGGCGCAATGGTGCACTTACACGACTCTCTGTAGATCACAGTTACGTACAAGAACTTGTGAACGAAGGAATCATTACTCCTGAAGAAGCACGAGTGCATCCACGACGCAACATCGTTACTCGTGCGCTCGGCATAGACCGCTCTGTAGTAGTTGATGTGTTTAGTCACCTCGTGCGCACGGGTGATCGCATTGTGTTGTGCAGCGATGGCCTTGTTGACGAAGTAAGCGATGCAGACATTGCCGTGGTTCTTGGGCAACACTCAGACCCACAAGACACTGCCGAAGCATTAGTAATGGTTGCCAATACTGCAGGTGGCCGCGACAACACCACCGTGATTGTGGTGGATGTACTAGACGACATTAGTGAACCAGTAGTTCTTCCTACACCCGACAACACCACACCAATGGAAGCGCTTGCACCAATGCAGCTAGCACCTGCGAAGAAATCCAAGGTTGGCATGGTGTTGTTCTGGAGTGCGCTCGTAGCAATTGTGTTTAGCGCCATCACCGTTATTGGTGTGTACGGGCGTAGTGGTTACTTCATTGGGTTTGATTCCAATGATCAAGTAGCCATCTACCGTGGACGTGTTGGTGGCATTCTGTGGTTTCAACCAACAATTGAAACGCAAACAAGCATGTCTGGCGAAGAATTACCTGAAGACATCTTGCGCGATGTTGCTCTGAACCGTGAATTCTCTTCTTCAAGCCAAGCAAGTAAATACCTAGCCCTTATCCGTATAGCCATCATCGATGCAACAACAACCACAAGCACTACAACCACCGTTCGATAACACGCTCTCTCGTGCACGGCGCAGCGTAGAACTTGGCTTAGTTCTTCTTGCTGGAATCATTACGGCAAGCGCATATGTACTTGC
>DAISXE010000148.1:0-2814 GCA_036826015.1 Ilumatobacteraceae bacterium | reverse complement strand
CTGTGATGTGACTAAGGGCACGATAGCAGTAAGAATCGCTGTGACGCCAACCACACGCACCAGAAATAGATTGTGTTCGACAATTATCTGATGGGTTATTTTGATGAGCGATTGTCACCAAAATGTCATGTCGCTGTTGGTCTCAGTTAGTGAAAAAGTGCACTTTGATCGCACCACTGGCACGGTCGTTAGCGGTCGCGAAGGCTTTTTTAGCATCATTAAGGGAATACCGATGAGTAATAAGGGCTGCAGGAATGTGTGGATTGCGTGACAAAACATCTACAGCCTCCTCAAAATCATGGTGTTCGTGGTCGTGGCTATAGAAGATGGAAGGAATCACGGAGATCTCTTTCAACATCAAGGTGTTCGAAAGTGCCACGGGCGACCACACCATGCCGAACTCCACAATGGAGCCACGGGGCCTGGTGGCGCTGACGCAGGCATCAAAAGATTGCTGGGTGCAGACAGCATCGAATGAGAAGTCGTAGTTGTTGCCCGGGGTGGAGATGGGCCGTGCTCCTAGAGCCTCGGCTGCCTGGGTCTGATGGGGGTGGCGCGTCACGATGTCTACTTCTATGCCGCGATCGACAAGAACAGCAGCTGTGAGAAGTCCGATAGAGCCGGCACCAACAACTATGGCTGTCATGCCACGTGAGATAGGTATGCGATTAATTCCGTGTACGACAACGGCTAATGGTTCTACAAGTGCGACAACATCTGCGTTCACGTTTGCAGGTACTGCAACCAATCGTGATTTTTCAACACGAACGAATTCTGCAAGTCCACCATCAATAGATGTGCCATGAAGTGACGCAGCCGCCATCTTGCACGTATGAGGTAGTGCTCGTTTGCATTCTTCGCAATGCCCACACTCGCCAGTAGGGCGAACAGCAACAAGTTGACCGGACTCTGTAACGCCACCGAATTCGTGACCTAAAACAATTCCAGAGAGCCCAAGGCTGATGAGGTGCAAATCACTTCCGCAGATTCCAGAGGACGTCACGCGAATGAGTTCGCCTTCGCCGGAAGGAATATCTCTTTCGACTAATGAGACTGAACCTTGGTGGGACACAACTGCGCGCATGGCTGAACTGTAACCGTTTTGTGCAGTAGGCCGATTACGGAGTGGTGGTTGGTGGAACTGTTGATGTACTTGTTGAAGTTGTGGTCGTAGATGTTGAGGTGGTTGTTGTAGTCGTCGTAGTTGTTGACGCATCCACGACTTGCCTGCCATACGTGCGTAAAGCGTTCACAGTAAAACTTGCTCGCGTCTTGTAGCCACTGACAGTGAGATGCACTCCGTCTGCAATAAAGCGACTCGAGGCTTTCGGGATAAATGACTTATTCCAATCTGCGATGCGCAGTTGTGGCCAGCGTGCTTGTGCCTTTACTAATGCTTTATTGAACCGCACGGATCGACTGACCCAATCACGTCTTCCAAGTGCTGAGAATTCTGTGTTGACCCAAAGCACCGGAAGGTTCCTAGTTTTTGCCATTACCAAGTCAATGACATATTGCGGATACCACGACTCGGTGCGAGAGATCATGTCGTTTGTCCCGAGGGCAATCACAATGGCAGTGGTGCTTGCAGTGAGGTGCTTCTCGAGGATGGGCGCAGCAAGAGATGCTTTTCGACCCTCCTTATCGTCAATGTAAACCGAGGGCCATATCCCCAGTCGCTCAATGCGTGTTTGCAGTTTGCCAAAGTAGTCGGTTCCCACGCTGAGACTGTCTCCGATGATGAGCAGACGTCCTTGACCGTTCGGAGAAATAGACACTGGAGGTGGTGCAGCCACAGATAACTCCGGGGCGACGAAGGCTGAAACACAAAGTGCTCCCACCAGAACCTGGCAGATTTTGGTACGGGAGAGCAGGTTGGACACCGTCCTATTGTGGCAAGGTTGTGAGGTGATTCGTAAGCACTTCCTCACATATTTTGCACTTTCGACTATTGCGATTGCTCAGCCGATGCTGGATTTGTATGGAAAGAACACGACCGTGTTTTCAGCAGCAAAAATGACATCACTGGAAGTATCAATCTTCGTATTGATGGTTCTCGTGGTCCCTGCGTTGGTGGCAACAGCGATTGATGCCATAAGCAAAGTCTTTGGGCTACGCGTTAATGAGGCGGTTCGCCTCTGGCAAATAGCGGCTTTTTCCTTTCTTGTTGGTTTAGCCATCGCTCGAATCGCACAGTGGGAGGGGAACACTGTTCCCATTGCAGTGGGTCTCGTTCTCGCGGTCGTAGTTCCTATTTGTTTTGATCGATTTAAATCTGTGCGCGAATGGTCACGTTGGCTGTCTGCTCTAGGTGTCGCAGTTCTAGCAACAGCGTTGATTCAGCTGCAGCCAGTGATCTTGGGAACCTCTGGTCCTAAATCTGACGCTGTGATTGGTCGCACGGATGTCTCTGTATTGCAAATTGTGTTTGACGAATTTCCGTTGTATGCCTTGCTTGATTCAAACGGCCAAATTAATGCTGAACGATTTCCTGGTTTTGCACAACTTGCACAAGAGTCAACATGGTTCAGAAACTCTGTAGCGGAATCAAACTTCACACACCAGGCGGTGCCGGCGATTCTGGCCTCTCAAGTGCCGACCCAAACTGGCGGACCATTTCTTCAGCAATACCCCAAAAACATTTTTACTCTGTTCGGTGGAAAAACAGTTGTTGATGGCATAGAGCCTGTCACGAGTCTGTGTCCGCCGTCTGTGTGCGATTCTCAGGCGGCTTCCTCGTTCGGCTTCAATGTGAGTCGGTATGTGAAGTTTGTTCGCGATGCGGGCTATGTATATGGTCATCGCGTCCTTCCG
>DAISXE010000147.1:0-2848 GCA_036826015.1 Ilumatobacteraceae bacterium | reverse complement strand
ACATCATCGGGTGGCAATCCGCCATCTTTTTGCGACAACGACATAGAGCCGCGCGTCGGGTGAAAGCGAATACCTAAATCTTTTGCGGCTGCAATTTCAGCAGACAATAAATCTCCACCGTTACGTGGGTGCAAATACAAATGATCGGTGCTTGTGGTGCAACCACTGAGCGCGAGTTCAGCAAGGCCAATCCACGCAGAAACATGGGCTGATTCTTCATCAAGTGCACGCCACAACGGATACAACGTTTGTAGCCACCCGAATAATGGCGACGATGTCATCGGTGGATATGCACGAGTCAGGTTTTGATACAAGTGATGGTGCGTATTGATAAGACCTGGAGTTACTAAGCAACCGCTCGCATCAATGCGTTGTGATGCTTCAGGCATTGCATCGGTAGATGCCCCAACGCCAGAAATAAGGCCATTGGTAATTGCGACCCAACCACCAGGAAGTTCTTGTCGATCGGCATCAACAGTTGCAACCAACCGTGCGTTGTATATAAGAAGGTCAGCAGTCATAGTTGTGACCTCTCGGTCTATTACTAAATATTGGTATCAAGCAATTCACTGCCCTCATGGCGAACTTCTGCATCTTTGTAGAGCAGATGTCCGAGGAGGCCAGCGAGTGCTGCAGTTGAAAGTCCAACGACAATCGGAAAAGCAAGAAGGATAAGAACGAGAATGATTGCACCAGGCATGGAACTACTTCTTCTTTCGAGCAGCGGACTTCTTCGCTGACTTCTTGACGGTCTTCTTAGCAACGCTCTTCTTGGTTGCCTTCTTTGCAGTGGCTTTCTTCTTCGAAGTTTTCTTCACAGCAGACTTCTTAGATGAAGACTTCTTCGCTGCTTTCTTCGCACCACCAGTAAGTGGCTTGTATGCCCACGCTTCAATCTCTACAGCTCCACCGAATGGCAACGACGCAACACCGATAGTGCTTCGCGCCGGACGTGCTGTTCCAAAACCTTTTGCGTACTGCTCGTTGAACGTTGCAAATGTGTCCATGTCGGTGAGGAAACACAATGTCTTTGCAATGTCATTCACTGTTGCACCCATTGAAGCCAATTGCGCCTTCAGGTTCACGACGGCCTGAGCAGTCTGTGCAGCAACTCCGCCTGGCACCAATGCACCATCTTTCATGCCCAATTGACCAGACACGATGATCCAGTCTCCGGCGCGAACTACAGGGGTATATGGGGGGTGAGGTGCATTTGCCATACCCCAACCTTACGCCAGAGCACCGAGGGCATACCATTGACTCTGATGAATCTGCCCACCTCTTTCAGCCGCCGTCGATTTTTGGCCCTCTCTGCCACCGTTGGACTGGGCGGAATCGTCGCAGCATGCGGTGGGTCTTCCCCCTCGAGCGATGGTCAATGGTCTGAGTTCTCTCCAGAGACTTCGGGCGACCTACAAATTGTGAAGCGTTACCCATCCACCGGCCTTGTTGCCGGTTCTGTACGTCTACCAATTTCCTTGGCCGACAAGAGTGGGGTTCTCGGTGCATCCGGAAATGTTTCTCTGCCTCAACAACTCACCGCACGAATTATCGACGCCGAAACTGGCGACGTCGTACATGATGCAGTGGTTGCGCAACAGCACGCAGAAAATCTCTCAGTTCCGTATTGGCCCTTTGTTTTCGATATCGCAAAAGAAGGCATCTATTTACTGAAGCTCAACATTGCACCAAACACAGAGAGTTCATTTCAGATTGAAGAACGAAGCAATGTGCTCACGCCGCTTGTTGGCGACCAATTGCCGCCGTTCGATACACCAACAACAGATAACAATCGCGGAGTTGATCCCATCTGTACAAGCCCAGATGGAGCGTGTCCGTTTCACGCGCAAACATTGACAGAAGCACTGAAATCTGGAAAACCAGTTGTGTATCTCATTGGCACACCTGCCTATTGCAAGACAGGAACATGCGCGCCTGCGCTTGATGCACTCATTGAAGTTGCTACTTCACTTGGTGACGCAGTGACCATCGTTCATGCAGATGTATACAAAGACAAAACAGCAACAGAAGCAGCGCCCGCAGTGCAGGCGTACAAACTTTCGTACGAGCCAGTGCTCTACATCACCGACAAAAATGGAAAACTCATCAACCGCTTAGACGCGGTGTTTGATGTGAAAGAACTGCGCGACTCACTTGCCGCTGCAGGAATTAGCTAAACGACTTACCGCAACCGCATGAGCGCTGTGCGCTTGGGTTGGTGATTGCAAAGCCTGCCTCGTTGAGACCGTCTTTGAAGTCCAAGCTTGCACCTTCGAGCATTGGAGCAGATGCTGGGTCGACAACGACTCGCACTGATCCGAATGTGAGGGTGATGTCGTCGGAAGCAATTTCGCTATCGAAGTACATGTCGTACGAGTAGCCAGAGCATCCGCCGGACTTCACTGCGACGCGCAATGCCATTTCGGCTGCGCCTTCTGATTCAAGAAGTTGAGCGACTTTGCTTGCTGCGTTATCGGTGAGAGTGATCATGGTGGACCTCCAAAGGACTGAACCTGTACTTCCCCAATAATAGGCACAGGGGCTTGCATTAACAATACGCCAGTAGGATTAATTATGTGAGCCACAGGACACCAACGGCCCCCACCGAAGAAGAGGTTCGAAACCTCCTGCGGGCTGTCATCGACCCCGAATTGGGCGACAACATCGTCGATCTCGGCATGGCTGGCGACATCACCATGGTCGACGGGGTGGTCACCATCGGCGTCAAACTCACTATTCGGGGCTGCCCCTTGCGCGCCCAGATCCAAAAAGACATCCGTTCGCGTCTTGAAGTGCACCCCTGGGTCACCAAAGTAAAGATCGATTGGGGCGAGATGACCCCCGAAGA
>DAISXE010000146.1:0-2849 GCA_036826015.1 Ilumatobacteraceae bacterium | reverse complement strand
CAACGACTCGCAGCCCACGACAAACCACCATTCGAGTTGATCCACTTCACTTGTTCATCAAGCATGATGAGAGTGGCTAACGCTGGCGTGTTGTATGTCTGATTTGCAACAGAGTTATCAAGAGCAATGGAGAGGTCGAGCGATGCGGGCATCCAACGCTTGGTTGCTTTTATCTCGCGGATTCGTTCAATAGCTGCAGGCGAACAAGCAGCCAACCACAAGCCACCATCAGATGCGAAACATTTCTGCGGTGCGAAGTAATACACATCTACTTGTGATGGATCCCACATCAGGCCGCCAGAAGCAGATGTTGCGTCAACAACAACGAGGCCATCTTTTGCTGGGCGCACTGGCGACATTGCAACACCAGTTGATGTCTCGTTATGTGGGTATGCATAAATATCGCACGTTGCATCACTTGCAGTAGCGGGGTGTGTTCCAGGGTCTGAGGAAACAATGATTGGTTCCGCAAGGTGTGGTGCCGCAGCAGAAGCTTCTGCAAACTTGGACGAGAACTCGCCAAACACCAAGTGGTGGCTGCGCTCACGAATAAGACCAAATGTTGCGACATCCCAAAAGACGGTGGAGCCGCCGTTTCCCATCACGATTTCCCAGCCAGCAGGCAGGTTGAATAGTGACGTAAGGCCGTCGCGCACAGACCCCACAATGTTCTTGACGGGAGCCTGACGATGAGAGGTACCCATCACCGAAGTCATACGAGCCATGACAGCCTCTAGTTGTTCAGGTCGTACTTTCGAGGGTCCACAACCAAATCTGCCGTCCTGTGGCAAAAGTTCGGTGGGAATTTTGAAATCAAGTTGGTTCTTATCGCTCACTATGTAATCCTTTCAGATATGCCTGCTCCACAAGAATTGCGACGTGTTTCCGCCCGCCTCGGCGCTATTGCCGAATCGGCCACCCTGGCGGTCGACGCCAAAGCTAAGGCCCTGAAAGCACAAGGGCTCAACGTCATCGGTTTCGGTGCAGGTGAACCAGACTTCGCTACGCCAGAACACATTGTCGAAGCAGCCGTGAAGGCATGCCGCGAAGTGAAGTACCAGCGCTACACCCCAGCAGCGGGTCTTCCAGAATTGCGTGAAGCAGTTGCAGTGAAGACACTTCGCGACAGTGGGTTTTCATGCACAGCAGATCAAGTACTCATTACAAACGGTGGCAAGCATGCTGTGTTTACAGCCTTTGCAGCTTTGTGCGATCCGGGCGACGAAGTTATTTGCCCAGCACCATTTTGGACCACCTATCCAGAAGCAGTCACGCTTGCTGGCGGTGTTCCCGTCATCATCGATACAGAAGAAGCAAATGGTTTTCGAGTCACGGTTGAACAACTAGACAAAGCCTTGACACCAAAAACAAAAGTGTTGTTGTTTGTCTCGCCCGACAACCCAAGTGGTTCTGTCTATCCAGAAGCTGAAGTTCGTGCCATTGGCGAGTGGGCAGTGAAAAACAACGTGTGGGTTATCACCGACGAAATCTACGAACATCTCACATACGGCGAGCACAAGTTCACGTCAATGCCAACTCTGGTTCCCGAGCTTGCAAACCAGTGTCTCATTGTGAACGGTGTTGCAAAAACATATGCAATGACTGGTTGGCGCGTGGGCTGGATGATTGGTCCGAAAGACATCATGAAAGCAGCCACCAACTTTCAATCACATGCCACGTCCAACGTTGCAAACGTGTCGCAGGTTGCAGCGCTTGCTGCAGTAAGCGGAGACCTTTCTGCAGTGCACATGATGAGAGAAGCATTTGCGCGCAGAGGTGCACTCATGCACAAGATGTTGTCCACCATTCCTGGCGTCACATGCATGGAGCCCCAAGGTGCGTTTTATTGTTTCCCTAACTTCAGTGGATTATTGCATCGCGACATCAAAGGAAAGACCGCGAACAGCACATTGGAATTAGCAGACATGATTCTCACCGATGTCAATGTGGCCATCGTTCCTGGTGAAGCTTTTGGTGCACCAGGATTCGCGCGATTCTCATTTGCCTTGGGTGACGACGATCTTGTCGACGGTATTCAACGCATTATCGACTACGTCAAGTAGTTCCGGCGCAATTGTGCGTCTTCTGTAAACCATCTGCTACTGTCTGCCTAGTGCGTCACTGAAAAAGATGCACAGCACACAACCCAGCGAAGTCCGGTGAAACTCCGGCACTGTCCCGCAACGGTGAAGCTGGTCGAAGTAATTCGATCCAGACAAGTCCGGTCGCCTGTTTGTATGCGCGAAAAACCGAACCTCGAAGGAAGGGCGGTCCGCGAAGAGCAGCAATTGCTGGTCTATCTCGACCCACTCTTCTTTCTCCATTTTCCTTGGAGGAAGAACCATGTCAAAGATCCGTTACTCGCGTTGGCGAGTCATTACTGCAGCAATCGTTGCAACAGTCTCACTTGCAGCCTGTGGAAGCGGCACAGATACTGCCGATACCACTCTCGCTCCTGAAGCTGCACTGAAGATTGTGAGTTTGTCACCCACGGCAACAGAGATGTTGTACGCCATTGGTGCTGGTGACCAAGTAGTAGCAGTGGATTCACTGAGCACGTATCCAGCAGAAGTCTCGAGCAAAGTCACCAAGATTTCTGCTTACGAACCAAGTGTTGAAGCGATTCTTGCGTATGAGCCAGACGTTGTTCTTATCTCAAATGACATGAACAAGATCACTGAACAATTGGAATCGATTTCAAGTCGCAAAATTACCGTGTGGACTGGTGCTGCTGCAGCAAGTATTGACGATGTGTACAAACAAATCAATGAACTCGGCGAACTCACTGGGCGTTCCTCCGAAGCGTCAGCATTAGTTGCTGACATGACAAAGCGAATTGATGCGGTGGT
>DAISXE010000145.1:0-3055 GCA_036826015.1 Ilumatobacteraceae bacterium | reverse complement strand
CACCTTCAGCGCACTGAAGTGAACGAGGTACGTGAAGGGTTTGCCAAGGGCCAAAAAGGTTCAAGCGCGATGCCACATAAGCGCAACCCCATTTCAGCTGAGACCATCACGGGGCTGTCGCGCGTCTTGCGCGCAAATGCACAAGTAGGTCTGCAAGACGTAGCGCTGTGGCACGAACGCGATATTTCTCATTCATCTGCAGAACGAATTGTTCTTCCAGATTCCACTTCGCTTGCGTTGTACATGACGCGCCGAATGGTTCGCTTGCTAGAGAATCTTGAAGTTGATGCAGAACAAATGACGAAAAATCTGAATGCATTGCACGGTGTTGTATTCTCGCAGTCCGTGTTGTTGGCGCTTGTCGAACACGGCATGACTCGTGATGACGCATATCGAATTGTGCAAACGGCTGCTGCTACTGCAATACAAACGCAAACATCGTTTCAACAAGTTCTTGCTGCAGACGCACAAGTGAAACTCACACAAGCACAACTTGCTGCAGCATTTGATCTGAGCCGCGTGTTACGGCATGCAGGTCGCGCGATAGATGCGCTACTCGCCAATTAGCGAGTAATTCCTGCCTTTTTTAGCACCGCGATGCTCACACCAAATTCTCGCCATGCATCGAACGTGATGTCATTACGTTCGCTGAACGACGCAGCAACCTTCACAAATTTTGTCTCTGCAGTTGCAACTTCACTTTTTGTTTTCATGGACGCAAGCTCAGTGCGCAAGTCAAGACGCTCTTGAATCAAACGAACTTTTGTCACTGGGTCTGTTGTCTTTAGTTCTGCCGCAATAACAGCGAGCCGTTGCGTAATTGATTCAGCTGTACGGCGTCGGCCGCGACGTGGTTTTGTTGCTTCCACTATTTCGAGATACTCACGAATGACACGACCTTCAACACGGCCGTTTGCCAACGCATCTTTGTGTGTTTTAGACATGCGTGGAGTCGATGTTGATGCTTTTTTCTTCGGAGTATTTTTTTTAGTTGGCATAGGGAGTAAACATCAGGGTAATGGGTCGTTTGGTGCTTGATACAACTGGAAGTTGTTTCATAAAACTATATTTAGTAGAGAGGACAGATGTACTTGCTGTATGCAAGAGAAGTAGGGTCAATTTCAATGTCGCGCAAGTTTGAACACACACCAGAAGGATTGCCGTCGTTGTCACCAGTGTTGGCCACATTGCGAGATCATGTATTTCAATACTCACTAAAAACTGGCGACTTCACCTTGAAGTCGGGGCGTAAGAGTGAGTGGTTTCTTGATACAAAGCAAACAATGTGTCGGCCAGACGGTGTTCTTGCAGTCGCAGAAGCTGCTTTAGAACTTTTCCCTACCAACGTTCAAGCCATCGGTGGTCTCACAATGGGTGCAGACCCAGTTGCTTATGGCATTGCTGCGGTCGCTGCAACCAAAGGAATGTCTTTGCGCAGTTTTAGTGTGCGCAAAGAAGCGAAAGACCACGGCGTCAAAGGTCGTATTGCCGGTGCTTTGCAAGAAGGTGACCGTGTCATCATCACCGAAGACACCGTGACTCGAGGCACCAGTATTTTCGAAGCAGTCGATGCAGTGCGAGAGTTCGGCGCTATTCCAGTCTTCATTACCGTCATCGTTGATCGTGGCGGAACGTGCGCAGCAATGGCTGCAGAGGCAGGCATCCCTTACATGCCTCTTCTTACCGCCCCAGATCTTGGGTACGCCTTCGGCTCATAGAAGTTCTGTTTTTGTCTCCATATGAAACAATGGAGTCATGAAGAAGTTTTTGAGAGTTGTAGCGCCGTTTGCATTGGTGGTGTCACTTGGCGCTTGTTCCGGTAGTGATTCCGCCGCAGATACCACCATGCCAAGTGCGTCGTCACCGACAAACTCGAGCAACTCAAAAATGGCTGCACCAACAGAGATTTCAGTCATCGTTGGAACGGACTCTTCTTCAGACCGCATTGAAGAAGTTGTTCTTGGTGCAAATGTGCAAGTGACACTGTCTAACCCCAATGCAGATGATGATTTTCATCTTCACGGGTATGACCTCTCGCCTGGTGAAACCAAAATGGGTGAGTCCAGCATTATTTCTTTTACTGCAGACAAGGCAGGAGATTTTGAAATTGAAAGCCATGCCACCCAAGACGTTCTTGTCGTAATTCGAGTCAAGTGAAGCTGACACAACTTTTCGAAGTCACCCCGCACGGTGGTGATGTATTTGTAGGAGACGGTCATCCATATCCATGGGGTGGTCTCTATGGTGGCCACATCGTGACGCAAGCATTAAATGCAGCATCGCAAACAGTTGAAGGCGAATTCTTGCCGCATTCACTTCGTGCTTATTTCATTCGTCGTGGCGACAATACAGAGACAGTGCGTTATGAAGTTGATCGCATCCGTAATGGTCGCAGTTTCGTGACGCGTCGTGTTGTGGCGCGTCAAGCTAACGGTGCCATCTTGAATCTTGAAGCGAGTTATCAGGCCCCAGAGGATTCCCCGGAAGTAACTCTTGTTTCAATGCCTTCGAATATTCCAGCACCAGATTCGTTACCCGCCGCAGATACATGGTCTGAATATTTCGAACAACGCGATATTCCAATGGACTTTGTGTCGGCAGATGGAAGAGATGGCGCTGGCCGTTTGATGGCGTGGTATCGCACAACAGAAGACTTCGGCAGTAATCAACTTCTACAACGATGTGCGTTGGCGTACTTGTCAGATGACTTGCCAACAGGTGCAGTTATTCGTGCAGTTCCTGAGTTGCGTGCAAAATGGAATACGGAGAATGCTTTTTTCTCTGCAAGCCTTGATCACACCATTTGGTTTCACAGAGATGTTGACGCAAGCCAATGGCATTTGTACGAAATGAATTGCCATGCATATCTCAACGGCCGAGGACTTGCGTTCGGGTATGTGTTTGCACAAGACGGAACACATGTTGCAACAGTGGCGCAAGAAACTTTGGTACGACTTCGCGACGACGCAAAGTAAAAGAATGCGCATCAGCGCAACACAAATGGTGGTCGAGACCGGCGTCGATCCGGTGACCCCACGCTTTTCAGGCGTGTGCT
>DAISXE010000144.1:0-3065 GCA_036826015.1 Ilumatobacteraceae bacterium | reverse complement strand
ACGGTACCACCGGACTTGTTTTGACACCTCAGTGAAAGGTTGCGTCTACCTCTTGGCAACCCGAAGCAAGTAAACATGGGGTGTGCGCATTCTTGTAACTAACGACGACGGTATTGATTCAATCGGGCTTCATGTCCTTGCTAGGGCCATGCGCTCATTTGGCGAGGTCGTCATCGCCGCCCCCGACCAGGAGTACTCCGGTGCTGGAGCAGCCATTGGTGCATTGCACATCATCCAACCAGAAGTGCAACGTCGTCATATTGAAGGCATCGACACTGCGTGGGCAGTTACTGGTCCACCGGCGTTGTGCGTATTCTTCGCGCGACTCGGCGTGTACGGTCCGCCATTCGATCTTGTGGTGTCGGGAATTAACCCTGGTGCAAATGTTGGTCGCGCTGTGTATCACTCGGGAACAGTTGGTGCGGCCATAACTGCACGTAATGGTGGAATTAGTGGAATTGCAATCAGCCAAGCAGTTACCGGATTCGGAGTTGAAGGCCAAGGTTGGGACGACGCACTCAAGGGACAAATGTGGGAGTCAGCAGCCACCGTTGCACAGAGTGTTGTTGAAGGTTGGATTGCAGATCGTCCAAAAGAAGCTGTAGTTATCAACGTCAACGTTCCGAACTGTGCAGTGAGCGAAATGAAAGGCTGGCGCCGCACCGACATTGGCCATGTAGTCACGCGTGCAATGGCAGGAGCCGAACTTGAACCAAAGGAAGGTCACGACGGTGCGTTCTATGTTCGCATGACATACGGCGACACCATTCAAATGCCCGGCGATACCGACGGTGGAGCAGTTGAGAACGGCGAAGTGGCTATTACATATATCGGTCGATTCAATGATGTGCCTTCACAAGGTTCTGCAGCAGTAAACAATGCATTGACTTCCCTTGTAGGTGATGCGAACACTCTGCACTCATAGCCACGCTCTCTCTTCGCCACTACGGTGAAGCAATGACCGATTGGCAAGACCTCACTCGACGTGCATCATTTACGTCGCACCAATTACTGGGATGGATCTTTTGGGATCCACGTGCCAAAGAAAACTTGGCAGCCCTTGGTGTTCCCGATGGCTTAGGCCACTACATCATCAATCGCAGTGCGCCACTTGCTATTGCCGGACCAGAAGCAGTGTTCGCAGCGTTCTACACAATCAAACGTGAGTTCATTCAGTTTTGCCTCAACCACGCATCGCCACATATCAATAATTGGCACGATGTCACGGTTGCTCGCGATGCAGCTGTTCGTGCTGGCCTCGAAGAGATGACGCCGCAGATGATTGAACCATTTGGTTTGCTCGCCGAAGATCTTTGGAAGACAGTTGATGCAATTCCTGCGAGTGGGCGCGTTCTTTTTGCCGCACATAAATCATGGCCACGACCTACAGACCCATTGATGTCTGCATGGAATGCACTGAACTGCATTCGCGAATGGCGCGGTGACACGCACTTCGGAATCTTGTTAAACGACAACATTGGTGTTGTAGAGGCTGGACTCTTGCATGATGCATGGATGGGTTACCCCAAGGAATGGATTCCCCGCAGTCGTGGCGCCGACGACGTAGAAATTACTGCTGCACTCGAGAACTTGTCAGCACGAGGATTTGTAACAGATGGTGTTGTTAACGATGAAGGCGTCGCATACCGCGTAGAACTAGAACGCCGCACTGATGTCTTGTGTGAAATTCCATGGCGACATTTTGGTGAAACGAACACATTGAAGTTGTTGTCGATACTTGAGCCTGTTGGTGATCGCTACGTGCAACACATCAACGAGACCGCGGGCGATAACTGGATGCCAGCCGCACGCGCACGTCGTCGCTAAGCCGAATGCGGTAGTCCGATTCGCACTGAGACGCCGGGCGAATACAAAACGTGCGCCGGACCAATTGGACCTGGTAATCCAGAAGCCGTCACCAAAGTGTCATTGAGGTACTCAAGTGTCGCTGAATGCAGAATCCATGTTTCGTGATCAACAGGTGCATAACGAATCTTGGAACCAAATCCTTTCGAATACAAACCCCATCGCGCAGACAAAAATACTGATAACTCATCAGGTGTTTCAATACGTTGTCCGATTGAAATCTTGATGTGAGTCGATGCTCTGCTCGGCCATCTGCGTTTCACAGTTGTCTCCAGAGATTCTGAATTCACAACATGTGAAGCACTTCCCCAGCAATACGGCAAGAAATACGATGCACGTGCAACCAACGCAGGAATAAAACGGTTGACATCAAGTGAGAAAAACCACACTCCGGGTACTCCGTCTTTCTTTACATAGGTACGCACATTCACTTCAGGGAATGATCCGAAGTATGGAATAGCCGGCGTTCCCGGAAATGAGATATTGCGCATTGAGAATGGGATGAGGCCAACCCAGGCAGATCCATCGAAAGTGTCCACTTCGAGACCTGCTGGCAATAACGCCTGAACCACTGCTGGGTCGTAACGCCAATGGACATATGCAAGCTCTTGCCATTGCTGTCTCATAATTGGTCGTTCCACCGGTGCGGGACAGAAATCCTTCATGCCTCATACCCTATGAACAATTCGCATAAGTCGGAATGGAATCCTTGTCACGGTGGTTGGATGACGGTATGGCTCGTTACGTGACAACTATTCCTTCATCAAAATCCCCCGCTGAGGCATTTGCATATATGGCTGACTTACGCAACTTTGCAGAGTGGGACAAAGGAATTATTCGCGTTGAACAAATCAAGGGCGACGGGGCTGGCCTTGGCACAGTTTTCGATATCACGATTAAAGGATTTGGCGGACAAAACTCTGTCCTGCGTTATGAAACAACTGAATTTGATTCTCCTACCAATGTTTTGGTGAAGGGTAAGAACTGGATGTTTACATCAATTGATCGAGTCACTGTTACACCAACCGCAACAGGCTGTGATGTCACCTACGACGCAGTACTTACTGCAAATCTCATCGTGTGGCCCATGAACATCATGCTCGGTCGCATCTTTGACAAAGTGGGTGACGTTGCTACTCGCGGTTTGAAAAAGGTTCTCGCCTAAGGGCAACCAAGACCGTGCAAGTTTGCACACTCTC
>DAISXE010000143.1:0-3075 GCA_036826015.1 Ilumatobacteraceae bacterium | reverse complement strand
ACAACGGTGCGAATATCTTGCAACGTAACCGCAAACTTTAATTGCGACACAAGTGAGCTGCGTCGCGACAATGCTTCAAGCGATAGACGACCCGTAAGTGAAACCGCAACAGCAGTGATGAGAAGCACCACAACAATTGCAACTAGGTCTGGTACGTGTACACCGTTTAACCACCACCTACTGATGCTGCCAATGAAATCAAATGGCCCTGCAATAGATGAGCCTGTGATTGTGACTGCACCTTGCCACGCCAGAATGCACACACCAATTGATGTGGTAGCCCAGCGTGGAATTGCGAGCGCATGAATAAGGAGTGCAGCGACGACAAAGAGTGAAGTAAGTAATGCGCCGGCAATCGCGCCGTACAAAGCCCACAGTGCAAGCGAAGTACCTGCTGATGTAATGCGTCGACCTAAAAGTTGATTAGCCGTGCCACCAGCAATTGCGCCGGCAAATGCAAATGTTCGCAATCGTTGAATAGCGGGGTGGCGAAGAACTGCTGCGTGTTCGATGGGTGACAACAACACGTGTCGAACTTCAGCTTCTTCCACCGCAATGGGGCCGCCATTGGCACCACTACGCAAACCAATGAACACCACGAGAGATGCGATGAACCCCACGACATGGGGGGTATAGGCAATGACGTCGCGAAGGGCTTGACCTGTGATCTGCTCGTCGCCCGCCACGGAAGACAGGAACAAAATGGCGCCACCGCCCATAAATGCGGCCAAATAGACCCTGTAGAGGGCCTCAAACCACTCGATGGCCTCCACCCGGTGCCGACGCCGTTGCCCACGCATGTCGCGCAGGGCATCGAGACCAAGTTGGGGAGAATTCACCCCTTCATCCTGCCACTTTGAGTGGGTAATCCCCATTGCCACTTGGGGCAGAGACTGCCCATGTGACCCTCTTTTCGCCCTGGCACCCGACAGAATAGAACGGTGAATAACGAAGCCGTGCAACTCTTCAGTGCCATCTTGGCGCTGGCCACATTGGCCGGGGGTGTTGTCACTTTGTTTGCCATGTTGTTCGGCAGCAGTCAACAGTGGGCCGAGAACTGGCTGCTTCAGATTCGTGCGTCCGGATTGTGGTTGATCTGCATGATCACCACTGGTGCCATGGTGGGCAGTTTGTATTTCAGCGAAAACGTTGGGTACGCACCATGCAAGTTGTGTTGGTACCAGCGCATCTGCATGTACAGCATCGCCATCATTTCTTTTGTTGCAGCAATTCGAAAAGACAACAACATTGCTCGCTACACCATTGTTCTTGCACCTATCGGATTACTTGTTGCTACGTATCACTATCTCCTTGAGTGGTTCCCAACACTTGAATCAAATGTGTGCAGCCTTGATGTGCCATGCACCGCTGTGTGGTTTCGCGAACTCGGATTCGTAACGCTGTGTTTCATGGCCGGCTGTGCTTTTATTACAGTCATTGCAATCTCTCTCGCGATTATCCGCGAACCAGTTTCAACAACTACAAGCCAGGAGCAGTAAATGGCACAGAATGAACGTAAGAAGAAAAAAGCCAGCAGCGGCGACAGCATGAGGACGATTCTTTATGTCGTCCTAGTCGTTGTTGGTATTGCAGGTGCGGTAGCACTTGGCACCAGCGGTGGCTCAAGCGACACCACTACCGACACAGTTGTCACTGTTCCTGGTGGCGTTCAGCCTGCTGAGTATCAAAAAGTTTCATCAACCGGTGGCATGTTGGCGCCATTGCCAGAATCTGGTGCAGATACTGAGACCGGAAAGAGTGTTGCAGTACTCAAGGGGTACGACCTTCAAGGACGTCCCGTAACGATTGATCCTGCAGGCGAAGGAAAGGCCACCATGGTGGTGTTCCTTGCGCATTGGTGCCCACACTGCAACAGAGAAATACCTGTGTTGAACAAATGGCGTGAGAGTGGCGAAGTGCCAACTGGTCTGCGTGTCGTTGGCATCACCACTGGTTCTAAGGCTGATCAGGCCAACTGGCCACCATCAAAATGGATGACTGCAATGAAGTGGCCATTTGAAGTGATGGCAGACAGCGAAGCACAAGAAGCCGCAAGGGCGTATGGCGTGGGCGGGTATCCGTTCATGGCTTTCGTAGGAGCAAATGGAAAAATCACTGCTCGAACCTCAGGTGAAATACCTGTTGAGCAGCTTCAGATTTATGCAAACGCAGCTGTTGCTGCGAAATAGCACCAGAGTTTCTAGAGAACTGTCGTAGCCTTGCCAACCGTGGCAACAACACACAAACGCATTGGGTTCTTCGGACCATTCGGAACTTTCACCGAGCAAGCACTGCAGACGCAGGCTGATCTTGCTACGGCTGAATTAGTTCCGTTTCGTTCAGTACCAGATGTGCTTGATGCAGTTGCAAATGGTGATGTAGACGCTGGCTTTGTGCCAATTGAAAACTCCATTGAGGGAACCGTCAACTTCACTCAAGATGCACTCATCTTCGATTACGAATTACTTATTCAACGCGAAGTTGTTTTAGACATTGAGCACTGCTTACTGGCACGCAAAGGTACAACTCTTGCGGATGTCACCACTGTTCACTCCATACCTGTTGCAACTGCGCAGTGCAGTGGCTGGCTGCGTACGAACTTGCCAAATGCTGACGTACAAGTTGCAAACTCCACAGCCGATGCTGCACGCACTGTTGGAAGAATTGGCGCTGAAGAAACTGGAATGGCTGCACTGGCTCCAGCAAATGCAGCAGCGTTGTATGGACTAGAAGTAATCGCACGCGACATTGCGGATCATGCTGGTAATCAAACGCGTTTCGTTTTGGTTGCGCGCGACGGAATTCCTTCACCAACTGGTCATGACAAAACAGGCATTGTTGTTTTTCAACGTGCTGATGAACCAGGAAGTTTGATTTCTATTCTGCAAGAGTTTGCAGCACGTCGAATTAACTTGAGCTTGTTGTCGTCTCGACCTACAAAAGCAGGTGGGCTTGGCGATTACTGCTTCATTATTTATGCCGATGGCCACGTGGGTGATGAATTGATGGCCGACGTGTTGCGTGACCTGCACACCAAACAAGGTGGCGTGAAATTCTTGGGCTCGTACCCCGCCG
>DAISXE010000142.1:0-3084 GCA_036826015.1 Ilumatobacteraceae bacterium | reverse complement strand
GGTTCGGCTGGCCAACGACGCGGGTCACCTGTGAGTTGAATAGCTCCACCGGTTGCGCCGTGGTAACTGCGATACATCGTGAGCACTTTGTTGCGACCGGTGTGTAGTCGAGCCATGCGCATTGCGTTCTCTGTCGCTTCGGCTCCACCATTTGTAAAGAAGACCATGTTCAGGTCGCCAGGAGCAATCTCTGAAATCAGTCGTGCAGCTTCACTGCGTTCTTCGTTTGCATGGAAAGGCGCAATGGTGCACATCTTGTCGACTTGGGCCTTGATTGCTTCCACCATCTTCGGGTGTTGGTGGCCGATGTTTACGTTCATCAATTGGCTTGAGAAATCTATGTAGCGTTTGCCGTCTTCGTCCCAGAAGCAGCTGCCCTCCGTGCGAGACACGACGAGAGGGTTAATGAGAGATTGTGCTGACCATGAGTGGAATACATGCTTACGGTCGTTCGAGAATGCTTGAGAAGCCATAGTGCAGATTATCTCGCCCCACGGCCGGAATACCTAGAGGTGGTTCGCATGGATGAACTGTTGTTGCTACAAGAGCAAGATGTCACCAAACGGGAATGGCCCACGCAGAAGTCCGTGCCAGAAGTCCCGTAATCCTTCTAGAGGGGTAAAGACGGGTACGGGGAGATTGAGGTCGTAATACCCCGAGTACGGCGCAATCACGGCAAGTAGATCCTCAAGCGAGCAATGCTCCTGGATTCCCTCAGGGAAATACTCCATCACGATGGGAACCCGAGACTGAATGGCGTTTGATGCTCCGTCTAATACGAACTTCTCGAATCCCTGGACATCCATAAATATGAGATCAGTTAACGGATTCAGATTTGGTACCAACGTGTCGAGGGTCATTGATGTCACGGTGGTGGAATCACGTTCTCGCGGAGTTCCCACTGTGGGGGTGATGCGATGATCACCAAAGTTCTCGGAAGATAGTTCCAGGCGAATGCTTTGGTTGTCTACAGGACCTACTGCATTCTGATGGGCACGAATCTTGTGTTGCAGTGAATTGAGTTCAATGTTTGCAGTGAGCATTAAGAAGTTGGTGGGTTCGGGTTCAATAGCAATTGACCTAGTTGCGAATCCTCTAGAAACGGCAGGAATGCAAATAGATCCAACATTCGCACCAAGGTCCACAAGTGTTTCGACATGTCCACGGCCAAGAAGTTGCAATGCCAGTGCAAGTTTCTGAAAGTCATATTCCCCGTATAAGAAAATGCTTTCACCCACAGGATCATTTGTATGAACAATGAATTGTTCTCGCTCGGCAACAAAAGTGAATGGTTCACCCGAGGCACAGATCTGGACCCAGATGGCTTTTCGGTTAACAAATCTTCGGGCTGCAAGGTTCTGTTCCAGTTTTGTCAACCGTCTATTCATTGATGCTGACGAAGTTTTCACCTATTTATTATGTCTCACGCCTAGGGGGTTTTATTGATTCTTCGCTCGTGCTGAAAGTGTGCCGATTTTTCGTGAGACCCAGAAGGTACGGTGAAACATGATGTTTCGCCCACGATTAGTAAAAATGTTGTGTGCACTACTTGTAGTCGCGGTTGTGTCGCCAGCCCCTGCGCGTGCGTACAGCGCATCATCGCCGTGGAGTCAGATGAAAGTCAGTGCCGCTCACGGTCGGTCAGTGTGGGCCACAACATCAACTGGCGCTGCTTTATCATTCACGGTAAAAGGCAAGTCATTTGCAATGTGGTTCACCGCTGGTCCTAAAAATGGTCGGGCTGCAGTTTTTGTTAATGGAAAACGGTCTCGCATTGTCGACCAGTATTCAGGGCGCACTATCCGACGAGCAGTTGTGTTTACTCGCGCTAAATCTGTCAACACCGTCACTGTGATCGCTTTATCGACACGCAGTAGAGCCTCTAAGGGCACACGTGTCACGGTTGATGCTTTCTCGCCGAATGCACGAGTGTGTGGAAAAGGATGCGTGAAGTCTCCGGTGCCTTTGTCCAATGCTGGTGGTGTGGAGATTTCTGGTGTCGATCAAGTGTGGTATCCAAATGCAGTGCCGGCGCGAACATCTCCCGAGTGGAATGTCGCAATTGGCAGTTATGTCCGCGGACGAGATGTTCTACCTATCGAAACTGCAGTACCCGTCATTCGCGCTGCAGCTTGTGACCAAGCAAAGAAAGTGCCGCGTGGTGTGGTCATCTTGTCTTTCGGTGCACAAAATGCGACGGGAGCAACCGGTTTCGGCAAAGCCATTTCGAAAGAACAAATAGTCGCCACAACGTCTGCTTGGGCTGCAGGTTTAGCTGAATGTGGAACTGGACCATGGGAAGTGTCTCTCGGTACTAGCAACTCTGGTGCTGTCACTCGCTTTAACGGTTACCTCGGTGGAATTGCGTGGGCAAAAATTGTTGCGTCTGCACAAGCCGAGTCTGACCCACGCACAGTTGTATCTGGTTCTGTAGACCTTGAACCAGGGTGGGGTCCTCCGGGGCAAGCGCGCGCGTGGGTAGATGGGTACACAGCGCAGACTTCTGCTCGCTTGTGGAACTTTGGTTCTGCAGATGGTTGTCCGCAGAGTTATGGCACCGACCTCACGTGCAATAACGGTTGGACAATTGACGATGTGTTGTGGGTGTCTTCACATGGCGGTGGAAATGTTTTGGCGATGCCACAGATTCATACAAAGAGCGGTTCGCAGGCACGTCAATGGGCTGTGTTAGCAGCGCGTGCAGCAGACATGGGTATGCCATTGCGACTAGCAGCAATCACGGTGCAGACCGCGGCGTGTAGCCAGGTGCGAAGTGGGTGTCCAACAACTGGTGTGTCTGCATGGGACGGTTGGTCGCAGTTGCGTCGAGCCATCGATGCCATTCCTCGAGCAGTGGGAACCAAAGTGGGTGCGCCGATGGATATCCGATGGGGCTGGGCCAATGGCTTTGTCATCCCACCAGAGACAACTACGACTACATCAACCACCACACTCCCGCCAGCCACGACCACCGTGCCGCCAGTGACGACAACGGTGCCTTCTGTAACGACCACAATTACCCCTTCGCCCTAACGGGTAAGGGGTGGGCGATCCTGCCTTCGCCGATACACTTATGGTTCCGAA
>DAISXE010000141.1:0-3135 GCA_036826015.1 Ilumatobacteraceae bacterium | reverse complement strand
CCGGTGGCAACATTGGCGCTCTCGACGGATTCGACGTGCGTGGGCCAATTCTTCGTCGCAGCGTTGTCGTCCATTGTCGCGATGAAGCGCACCAGCAGGCAATTGTCTCTGCAGTACAAAAACTTAATGGCGTTACTTTGCTCGACTGGTGGGATCGTACATTCCGCATGCATGAAGCCGGAAAAATTGAAGTGATCACAACTGCGCCGGTGAATGACCGTGACGACCTGTCCATGGCGTACACACCAGGTGTTGCGCGTGTGTGCACCGCAATCGAAAACGATCCAGCCCTTTCACATCAGTTCACAATTCGTAAGAACACTGTGGCGATTGTCAGCAACGGAACAGCAGTTCTTGGTCTTGGCGATATTGGTCCTGAAGGCGCGATGCCGGTAATGGAGGGCAAGGCTCTTCTGTTCAAAGAGTTCGGTGGCGTTAACGGTTTCCCTATTTGTATCAATGCGCAAACAGCCGATGAAGTCGTTGATTTCGTGCAACGCATTGCCCCAACGTTTGGTGGCATCAACCTCGAAGACATCAAGGCTCCTGAGTGTTTCGAAATCGAAGAGCGCCTGCGTGCCAGCCTCGACATTCCTGTTTTTCACGATGACCAACACGGAACTGCGGTTGTCACATTGGCAGCGCTCTGGAACTCATTGAAAATCACCGGCAAAAAAATGGAAGACCTCACAGTGGTTATCGCTGGTGTTGGCGCTGCCGGTGTAGCCATCGGAAAGATTCTTTTGAACGCAGGCATTGGCGATGTCATCGGATGTGACCGAGTAGGCGCCATCTACACCGGACGTGGAGAAATGAACTCCGCCAAGGAATGGTTTGCTGCAAACACAAACTCTTCTCGCAAGATGGGAACCATCAGTGACGTCATGAAGGGTGCCGATGTGTTCGTTGGCGTTAGTGGTCCAGACCTCATTACTGCAGCCGATGTTCGTTCAATGGCAAAAGATCCGATTGTGTTTGCAATGGCAAACCCAAACCCAGAGATTCGTCCTGAACAAGTTGATGGTCTTGCATCCATCATGGCGACTGGACGCAGCGATTATCCGAACCAGATCAACAACGTTCTTGCGTTCCCTGGCATCTTCCGTGGCGCACTTGATGCGAACGCAACAGACATCACTGAAGGTATGAAGCTTGCTGCTGCAATTGCAATTGCCGAATCAGTAACTGATGCACAGTTGTCGCCAGAGTTTGTTGTGCCATCAGTGTTCGACAAGACCGTTGTGGAACGTGTTGCTCCAGCAGTGGCCGCGGCTGCTGTTCGTGACGGCGTCATCCGCAAGAGCAAGTAAGCGACTGCGCAATTGCGCAGACCTATAAGTGGTGGAGCTGGGGGGAATCGAACCCCCGTCCATCAGGCGCTATTCGCCAGTGATACGACCATTCCCGTTGTAGAGCTAACGCAACTCCATCGACGAGTCGACTGATCTCTTGCGAGAACTGCGCAGCGTCTTTCCGCTATGCCATCAGTCTTTCCTAAAGTCAGCTGTCTTTCTCGCCGTCATTCTTTGCTTCTGTTGCCGGGCTGCAATGAATTGGCCCCGTGCGCCATTGCTGGTCACGATGTCTCTCAACTACCTAACGGATTAGGCAGCAAGAGCGAACTGCTTGTTGGCAATTCTGTTTTTTGCCCCGTTTAACGAATCTGAGCAATTCGGGTCGCACGTACGAACAACGAAACTGGTGTCGAAACCTGTCAGCCCCATTGATTTTGGTGAGGTGGTCAGTGTATGGCACGGGAGTGGCAACTGTGGAGGGCTATTCCATTCCCTTACGTTGTCTACCAATGGCACGTTGCATTTCGCGTTGAACATCGCGCTCCGCAATAACTTGACGTTTGTCTCCTTTACGCCGGCCACGAGCAAGAGCGAGTTCTACTTTGACGCGGCCGTCCACCAACTTCAATGCAAGCGGCACCAACGACAAACGCTCTCGAGCGACTCGATCGTGGAGACGATCAATCTCTTGGCGGTTGAGGAGCAGTTTTCGTGCTCGGTCAGGGTCGTGGGCTCCGACTCCCACTGCGAATCGGTAGGGCGAGATATGAACGCCGTCGAGCCACACTTCGTTATCAATGACGCGAGCGTAGGCGTCTACCAACTGCACCTGGCCAGCGCGCAAGCTCTTCACTTCGCTTCCGAACAGCACAATTCCCGCCTCGACGACATCGAGAATCTCGTAGTCGTGGCGTGCCTTGCGATTTGTCGCCAAATTGGTGTGTGGGCTTGGTGCCATAGGGGTAACGAAGCGTACAGGTAGCCTGCTCCACGATGTCTACGACGCAATCACCTCAACTCCTCATTCCGTCAGGTGCCTTGAAAGCAATGGCTGCACACGCGTATCACTGTTTTCCAGAAGAAGCCTGTGGTCTGTTGATCGGCGACCCTGCATCACAGCGAGTCGCACGATTCGTTGCATGCACGAATGTTGCTCACAGTGCCAAGGTGTACACCATTGACCCAAAGGAGCACCTGCGTGCCGAGCTGGCCGCAGAAGCCGAGGGTTTCGAAGTCATGGGTTCGGTGCATAGCCATACCCACACCGAACCATTTCCTAGCCCCACCGATGTGGCACAAGCGCCAGATCCGGGATGGCACTATGTGATTGTGAGCCTGAAGCGGGGCGCCCCTGAGACCCGTTCCTACCGAATTGTGGGCGAGGCAATCACTGAAGTGACCATCGTTCCTTCATAGCCATAGCGTTCTGCCTCACAGAGGGTTACAATTCCGACAGGATTTGTCGGGAATAGGCCCGATGAGTTCCGGGTTGTAACCATGACCCACAGTGAGCCAAAGGAGGCGAACATGTCCGTTGCAGATGTCCGCCGAAATGGTGGATCAGTTTTCGTTTTACAGAATGCCCTCGAATTAGTCGGCAACACCCCGATGGTTGATGTCTCGAATTTGTCGCCGAACCCAAATGTGCGCTTGGTTGCAAAACTGGAAAGCCAGAACCCGTACGGGTCTGTGAAGGACCGCATTGCAAAATCCATGATTGAAGATGCTGAGCGCACCGGACGACTAGTGCCAGGCCAACGCATTTTGGAACCATCATCAGGCAATACAGGAATCGCTTTAGCTGCAATCGCAAAGATGAAGGGCTATCCCATCACCATCC
>DAISXE010000140.1:0-3150 GCA_036826015.1 Ilumatobacteraceae bacterium | reverse complement strand
CTGTTCCCTATGGGTAACGAACGCCAAGGCATTGTGCACGTGATCGGACCAGAACAAGGTCGCACGCTTCCCGGCATGACAATTGTTTGTGGAGACAGCCACACTGCAACTCACGGCGCATTCGGCGCACTTGCCTTTGGTATCGGCACCAGCGAGGTAGAACACGTACTCGCTACACAGACTCTTCCGCAATCACGACCAAAGTGGATGTCCATCACGGTTGATGGAGACGTCCCTGCTGGAGTTACTGCAAAAGACATCATCTTGGCCATCATCGGCAAGATCGGAACCGGTGGCGGCATTGGTCATGTCATTGAATACCGCGGTTCAGCAATTCGTGCACTGTCTATGGAAGGTCGCATGACTGTGTGCAACATGAGTATTGAAGCTGGTGCAAAAGCCGGACTCATTGCTCCAGACGAAACAACTTTCGAATACCTCAAAGGTCGCGAACATGCGCCGAAGGGTGCGGATTGGGACGCAGCAATTGCAGCGTGGAAAGAACTGAAGACTGATGACGGCGCACAATGGGATGCTGAAGTGTTCATTGACGCTTCAACGTTGAGTCCGCATGTCAGTTGGGGCACAAACCCCGCACAAGTACTTCCTATTGATGGAATCATTCCATCACCTGCCGATGCTCCCGACGAAACAAGTGCAAACACCATTAGTCGCGCACTTGAATACATGGGACTCACCGCAGGAATGAACATGCGAGATGTTCCAGTTGACACTGTGTTCATCGGCTCATGCACAAACGGTCGAATTGAAGACATTCGTGCAGCTGCTGCAGTTTTAAAGGGCCGCAAAGTCACTGTGAAGCGTGCAATGGTGGTGCCAGGTAGTCATGCCGTGCGTGCTCAAGCAATCGCAGAAGGGCTCGACAAGATCCTTATTGAAGCCGGTGTCGACTTTCGTGAGCCAGGCTGCAGCATGTGCTTGGCAATGAACCCCGACAAACTTGCACCAGGCGAACGCGCCGCAAGCACAAGCAACCGCAACTTTGAAGGCCGTCAAGGTCGCGGCGGTCGCACACACCTCGTATCCCCCGCCGTTGCAGCAGCCACTGCTGTTGCCGGTCACTTCGCAAGCCCAGGAGATTTGTAATGAAAGCTTTTCGTATTGTCACCGGCACTGCTGTGCCACTCAAGCGCAGCGATGTTGACACCGACCAAATCATTCCTGCCGATTGGCTGAAGCGTGTTGAGCGCACCGGCTTTGAGGCTGGACTCTTTTCTACGTGGCGCGATGATCGCAGTTTTGTTCTAAACGATGAACAATATGCAGGCGCGAGCATTCTGGTTGCAGGTCCAAGTTTCGGCGTGGGCTCGTCACGTGAGCACGCAGTATGGGCAATTCAGCAGTACGGGTTCGACGCAGTAATTGCTCCAAGTTTCTCAGACATCTTCCGTAACAACTGCACAAAGAATGGTCTTGCACCTGTGGTGTTGTCGCAAGCGGCAGTTGATCAACTGTGGGCATTTATTGATGCGAATCCAAAAGTGGAAATAACCGTGGACATGGAACGCCTCACCGTTGAAGTTCCTGCAGAAGGATTCAAAGAGTCCTTCCCTATGGACCCACCAACGCAACATCGTTTCTTGAACGGTCTTGATGACATTGGCATCACACTGACGCATGCAGACGAGATCAATACCTTCGAAAAGAATCGTCCTGCCTGGTTGAGTTGATTAGTGAGGCGACCTACGGGTCGCCGCCACTAACTGATAATGATCTTGACGACGCTTCGGGTTGTCTTTGGCTTTGTGACTGCCTTTGTCTTCTTTGGCGTAACAGACACTGTCAACGTGCAAGTTCCTTTGGCAAGAGCCCTCACCGTGCGGTTACCAGAGACTGAACACTTCTTCTTTGACGACGAAGCGACGGTGACAAGAACTTTTGCGCCTGTTGGAATCTTTACGCCATTTTTCTTGGCTGCAGTTGTGACCGAGATTGATCGGCCCTTCGTCACCTTCGGATAAATCTTCGACAGTTTCACCTTGACGGTAGGAGCCGAGTGCGTAAAGCCTGAGGCCGAGAACTTAAACCAGCCATCTTTAAATGTGAAGGCTGTATTTGCGGACTTAGCTTTGCCATCTTCCCCCGTCACGGACACAGTTGCTTCAGACGCACCATCAGAGACTCCGTACAAGCAATTTGCAATGTCGGAACGAAGAATGAGGTCGTACCGGCCATTGAAGACGGTGGTGCCATCCTTTTCATAGTGCGGAGCAGCCACCTTGTAATTCAGCGTGGAAGTTGCACTGCTATAGCTCGGCGGACCTTCTGCATACGCTGAAGCATTGGTTGCCACAATTCCTGTGACTCCAACGCCATTACGAATACAGGCTGGAGCATTCTGCATTTCTGAATAACTCAGTGTGCGCACGCTCCACTGCGAAGGCATTGCTGCTGCTTTGTCACCAATAAATCCTGTCCACAATTTCAATTGTGTGAATGCAGTTTCACTGAAGGCAGACGGGCTGATAATTATGTTGCGGCTCGATACCGGCATTCCTTGTACTGCGCTATCGGAAGCCTGTTCGCTTCGGCGTGTTCCACATCGCTTGTTCTCACACATTGCAATGAATGACTCTTGAACAGCTACGGGTAGTTGTGCCCATTGACCGACTCCCGAGACTGCAGGAACCTTCGTGGGTTCGGCAGAGATCTTGATTGTGGTCTGGTTGTTCACACGTTCAATTGATGCGGTGGGGTCTTGCATTCGGCCATGCAGCCACCCTGTAGGTGTAGTTGAAAGACGAACCTGCACCGCAAATTTGGCACCTGCGGGAAATGCTCGTTTGAGAGCGCACTTGGAGTCCTCGCCCCAGTTCTGGCAACGAAAGCCTTTATCTTGATCCGCTGCTACTCCCGCAAAACCGATTGTCTTTAGGCCACTTGATGCCACTTCTTCTCGGTATTTATCCATGCAAGTTCCGTTGTAACGAACATCGCATTCAGTTTGAAAAATATTGACCGGAGTCACGCTTGCAAAGAAAGTGCGCAATGGCTTTGTTGCGTCACCATTTATCTTTGCCCCAGTTACCTGCACCGTTACTTGATAATCAGTTCCATATGCATGTGGAAGCCCTGCAAGTGTCCACAGACTTGGTGGTCGTCCGTCGGGAACACCATCTGCGGTAGACC
>DAISXE010000139.1:1652-3162 GCA_036826015.1 Ilumatobacteraceae bacterium | reverse complement strand
ATTGCTTCAACATTCGACCGTCCAAGTGATGAGCACACGCACATCGCTGAGATGACAATCGAAAAAGCAAAGCGCATGGTTGAAATGGGTGAAGACGTTGTCATCATCCTCGACGGCATCACACGTTTGTCTCGTGCGTACAACTTGGCTGCACCTGCAACAGGTCGCATCATGTCAGGTGGTATCGACGCGGGTGCTCTCTATCCACCAAAGAAATTCTTTGGTGCCGCACGTAACGTGGAAGAGGGTGGCTCGCTCACCATCTTGGCAACAGCACTTGTCGATACAAACAGCCGCATGGACGAAGCGATCTTCGAAGAGTTCAAGGGAACCGGCAACATGGAATTGCGCCTCGACCGTCGCATCGCCGAGCGTCGCGTTTTCCCTGCCATCGACGTAGATGCCTCCAGCACCCGCCACGAGGAACTGCTCTTCGAGCGCAAGCAATTGCAACTGGTCTGGAAGCTGCGCCGAGTCCTCAGTGGCCTTGCCCAGGACGGAAACCCCGCTCCAGGCTTGGAAATGCTGATGGATCGCCTGAAGACCTTTGGAACCAACGACGAGTTCTTGGCCGAAATCGCCAAGACGCCCGGCGCGTAGTTCCCGATACAATCAAGAGTCCGTTTCGAGGAGCTAGAGACATGAAGATCGATACCCATCCCCAGTATGCAGAAGTCAACGTGAAGTGTTCATGTGGCAATGAGTTCACCACTCGCAGCACCCGTGGCGGAGCTATCAGCTTGGAACTCTGCAACGAGTGCCACCCATTCTTCACTGGTAAGCAAAAGCTTGTCGACACCGGTGGTCGTGTTGAGCGCTTCAACAAGCGTTACGGCGCACGTACCAACGCTCCAGCTCGCCCAGAGTGATTCTGCGTGGCGCATTGCGTCACGGTTTTTACTTTCATTTCGGAATCTCGCATGGACCAAGTCGACACTGAACGTCGCTCTCGACTTCTTGCTCTAAAACTTCGTGCTCTTATTCGTGAGCATCTCGGATTATCTGGCGACCCTGACGGTCGCGTCGAAGTCTTTGCTCCTGGCGCTGCGTTTATTACAAACGATGCGGTGTGGCTGCTTATCGACGGTAATGCTGCTCGCGCCTTAGGTGGCGTACTCGCATGGGGCACCAAGTTCGAATTACCAATTCATCTTGTGGTGGAGAATGACTCAGGCCTCCTCGCGCGTCGCGCCGCATTATTCGATGTAGATGTCACTGTGTGGCATGCAGATGAACGCGTGCTCTTGCCAGCCCTGGCCGAACCGCATTTGCCAACAACGCAAGCAAAGCCAGAGCATCTTGCATTTACAGAACTCATTCAGTCGTCTGGCGCAGATGCACTTGTAGAGCACGGCATTGTTGTGGGCGAAGTGCGCGGGCTTGAGATGTGTCGCGTGGTTGATGATGTAGTGAGTGGTGTTGCACGTTTAGAAGTGGGCATGGGCGTGAACGACCGTGAAGCATTTGCCATGGTGCATGGCGAACTTCCCACAGAGCAAGCCTTGCGCAA
>DAISXE010000139.1:0-1552 GCA_036826015.1 Ilumatobacteraceae bacterium | reverse complement strand
ATTGAACGACTAGCAAACATGGCATCTGTATTTGTTCGGTTTGCATTTATCTCATCACCCACTGCATGAAATCATCTCGCGTATCTTCATTGATCATCGCTACCGCACTGCTGTTGGTGTCGTGTAGTTCACAAAGCAGCACGCCGGCCACTACATCTTCCACAGTGGCGCAAGGTGCACCAGTGCGCACCACAGTCCCTTCCAAACCTGGTGCTGCAACAAAGGCGTGGAACGAATATGTGAAATCGTTCGTCACCATTGATGTCTCGGAGATATCTAAGAGCGATTGCGGCGTGTATGCAATGTTGATCACCGAAGGCAGTCTGACTTTCTATGACTGGAATGGTGTGCAGTGGACAGACATCTCTTCGCTACTGATGGGTGGTCGTGGTCAAGTTCCATTGAAGGTGTACTCACATGACTTCACTAACGATGGCGTCGTTGATTTCTTTGTTACGTACGGCGATAACAAGGCACGAGGCGGAGCAACGTATGGCGGCTTCTTTGCATTTCCATGGAGTGGCAACAACATGTGTGAATGGGGTTGGGTCGACATCGATAACGGCCGCGATATCACCAAAGTGGTGGAATCGCCAGAGATAGACCAACGACGTGGCGTGGTATACGCCAGTGGATATGTCTCAAGTAGATGGCAGTCGTACGGAAAACTCAGTTATCTGCCTGCAAGCAGTTCTTTCATATTCCAAAAGGCATTCAAGGACTAACGCCTCGCAGCCCCTAGCCTTATAAACCGTGAACAGCAGGCTTGAATCCATTGAACGGGATTACATCGAACTCGAGGTCAGCCTGGGCAGTCCCGAGGTACTCGGAGACCAAAACCGCCTGCGTGAAGCATCACGTAAATACAAACAACTCACTCCACTGATTGAGTGCATCCGGTCGCTGCGAGACGCAAAAGGCGATGCCGAAGCTGCAAAAGAATTGATGATTGAAACTTCTGGCGACGAACGTGAATCGTTTCGTGCCGAGGCCACAGCTGCAGAAGCTCGTGTGGAAGAACTTGAAGCACGCTTGCAAGTGCTCTTGCTGCCGCCCGATGTGAATGACGGCAAGCCAGTCATTATGGAAATACGTGGTGCTGAGGGTGGCGAAGAAGCAAACTTGTTTGCGCGCGACCTCATGGAAATGTACGTGGCATACGCTTCGAAGCGGGGTTGGTCGGTGGAAACATTGCAACTCGATAACTCTGAAATGGGTGGCATCAACCAAGTCACATTGCTAGTGAAGGGTGATGATGCGTGGAGTCACTTGAAGTTTGAAGGTGGGCCACACCGCGTGCAACGCGTGCCGGCTACTGAAGCACAAGGCCGCATTCATACATCGTCTGCAACCGTGGCAATCATGGTGGAAGCCGAAGAATTCGACCTTGAAATCAACGACAACGACCTCAGCATTGATGTGTATCGCGCATCTGGTGCGGGTGGTCAGCACGTCAACACCACAGACTCAGCAGTGCGCATTACACACAAGCCCACGGGCTTAGTGGTGGCAATGCAGGACGAACGCAGTCAATTGCAAAACAAATTGCGCG
>DAISXE010000138.1:0-3184 GCA_036826015.1 Ilumatobacteraceae bacterium | reverse complement strand
CCCTCGATGTCGGGGCAACGCCCCTTGCGCCACATCGTATGTGTCCGTGGTCACATATGTCTAATCCAAGGGGCTACGGGGTTTCCCCAGCAATGCCGTAGGCCCGAGCAATCACTTGCAACGGATGCTGCGGCACCTGGCCGGTTTGTTCGATGATCGCGGTATTTGCAAGATGGCAGTCACCCGCGACAATTTCACTGCTGACGGCTTCAATCTTTTCAGCAAGTTTTTTGGCGACTGGTAACGAGAACTGTTCATTGCCCGCTTTGAATCCCCACATCCCGTCCACGCCAGAGCACTGATCTATCAACGCGATGTCTGCTCCTGTCATCTTCATCAGGTCACGACTGAGCAGGCCAATGTTTTGCGCACGAAGGTGACATGGATTGTGGTACGAGATGGTCTCTGGAATGGTGCCAGTGAAATTCGTATCTAGTTCTGTTCCTTCTTCTTTGTGAAGGTTCATCAGATACTCAGATGAGTCGTATGTGTGTGCAGCAACAAGTTCTGCATCTGGTCCCCCGACGTAGTCCACATAATCCTTCTTCAAGATGTACCCACATGTTGGCTGTGGCACAACGATGTCTTTTCCTTCGCGCACAGCTTGAGCAAGAACAGTTACTTGCTTCTTAGCAACTTTAAGAAAACCGTCCATGTCACCGCTGTGCAGGTATGGAGCACCACAGCATCTAGTGCCATCTACAAGTGAACACTCGATGCCATTGCGTTCATACACCTTCACCAAGTCTTGACCGATGCCAGGCTGCAGATACTCAACTGAACAAGTAGGAAACACAACTACTGAACCTTGCTTTTTTGTAAGCACCGGGGCTACTCGCTTTGAGAACCACGTGCTGAATCTTTGCTTGGCATACGGCGGTAACAAACGCACCGACGAAACGCCCATAGTTTTTTCAATCAACTTTCGCGCAATGGAACCGGGCTTAGCGCCAATCATCAAGTTTGAGATGGTGCTAACTGAGGTTGCCAGTATCCCTAATGCATCGGCGTGACCCAAAGTTTGCGTAGCAACACGCTTTCGAAGACTGACTTGACCATTTTCAAGACGCATTGCAGCGTGTCGAAGCATGAGGCGTGGAAAATCTATGGCGCTTTCGTGCATCTCGGGAATGTACGGACAATTGACGTAACACAATTTGCACTGGAAGCACTCGTCGGCAACTAGATCTTGCTGAGCCGGCGTCAATCTGCCGGCATCTTGATCTTCGTGCTGTTCTACATAACTAAACAACGTGGGAAATGAGGAACACAACGTCAAGCACAAACGGCAACCATTACAGGCGTCGTATACACGCGTGAGTTCATCACGAACATCAGCCTCATCGGTGTACAGAGGGTGCTTTGGGTCAAAAGTAATTGTCATTGTGGCGAGAGCGCTGCGAGTCCTTCACCGAAGCGAAGAGCGTGGCTCTTTTCTGCGCGAGCAAGAGATTCAAACCAGTCAGCAATTTCTTCGAAACCTTCATGACGCGCAATCTGGGCGAAGTCTGGATACATCTGTGTGTATTCATATGTTTCACTGGCAATTGAGGCTTTGAAATTTGCTTCGGTTTCACCAATCGGCTCTCCGCTCAGGGGGTCACCTACTTCGGCGATGTATTCAAGGTGTCCGTGCGCATGGCCCGTTTCACCTTCGGCGATGGAGCGAAACAGCGCTGCTGCTTCGGGATGGCCCTCAATGTCTGCTACCTGTGCGAACCAGAGGTAACGACGGTTGGCTTGGCTTTCCCTAGCGAATGCCTCCAACAAGTTTTTGTGGGTCTGACTGCCATTGATGCTTTGCATGACCGTGTCCTTTCGATTCGTACACATCACGCGTTACTGAAACAAATACTACTGGTGCCAACCAAAATCAATGTCGAGCGCAACAGGTCTATTTTTTTTCGGTCAAGAGTTCTGCGAGTTCAGTAAATGCTCGTGAATACGGGGACGATTTGCGCCACACAAGGCCCACGGTCCTATTGGGAGGCACCCCAACAAACTTGCGTGTCACGATGCCTCGGCCAGGTGCTGCTTCGATTTTTACAGCGCACTCAGGCAGCAACGTCACACCTAAACCTGCTGCGACCATCTGTGCAAGCGTTGCCATGCTTGTTGCCTGCACCTCACTTGGTTCACTAAACACCAAGCGACACACATTTGTCACTTGATCTCGCAAGCAATGTCCCTCCTCCAAAAGAATGACTCGCTCATCACGTAAGACATCTAATTGCAGCGGAGATTTTCCCTTCGCCAATGGATGCGACTCAGACATCGCGAGGACAAAGTTGTCCAACCCAATTGATTCTGTTTCGAATTCTTCTGAACCAATTGGCAATGCCAGAAGTCCAAGATCAATCACTCCACGACGAAGAGAATTAAGAAGATTATTTGTCTGTAGTTCATGAATATGAAGTTCGGCTCTTGGGTGAGTGGCCATTACAAATCGCACGACGTTTGGCAAAACGTACGGAGCAAGTGTGGGAATGACTCCGAGACCGATTCGCCCGCGCAAGTGCTCCCCTTCGTAATGTGTTGTGCCCACGAGGTCGTTCATCTCACGCAAAATGATGCGAGCGCGTTCCACCACCTCAGAACCTTGAGTTGTGAGAAGCGCTCCACGAGATGACCGCTCAAACAGAGTGACACCTAGCTTTCGTTCCAGTTCCTTGATCTGAGCGCTGAGAGCTGGCTGAGAGACGAACTCTTCATCAGCGGCGGCCCCAAACGTGCCGGCATCGGCAATAGCCACGAGATAACGCAGTTGTTGGAAGGTCGGCCACGACATAAGAGCTTCTTATGATAACCCCAAGAAACAACTATTTGGCTTATGACTTAGGAACTGCGAGACTCTTTCTCATGAGTACACAAGAAACAAGTCAGTGCCCGTTCACCAGCGGCTCCTTTACAGCCGCCGATATGGGAACAGCCAATTTTAATTGGTGGCCAAACAACCTAAACATCAAGATCCTTCACAACAATCCGCAGACTGGCGTCCCACAGGACCCCGGCTTTAACTATGCAGAAGAGTTCAAGAAGCTTGATCTCAACGCAGTTGTGAAAGACCTCACCGTATTGATGACCGACTCACAAGAGTGGTGGCCAGCTGACTACGGACATTACGGTCCGTTCTTCGTTCGTATGACATGGCACGCAGCCGGTACATACCGCATTGCAGACGGTC
>DAISXE010000137.1:0-3192 GCA_036826015.1 Ilumatobacteraceae bacterium | reverse complement strand
TACGTTGGCGATGGAGTGGCATTCAGTTGCCTTGCTGCTGAAGCTTTGTCTCATGAAATTTTGAATTCTGACAACGAGATTCGAACACTGCCCTTCATGCAACACGTTTCCCCGAAGTGGGAGCCAGAGCCTCTGAGGTGGCTTGGAATAAACGGGATGATTTCCCTCACTCAGCGCGCAGATGAAGCCGAGGAAGACAACAAAACTGTTGGATTTCTCACTAGACAATTGCTGCAGAGATTAGTGCCCTAACGATGCAAGTTGTCATTGAACTGCTGCACACGCAGCCGTACTGAATACGCAGAGTCTCCAGACAGAACACCTGGTCGCGCAAAAAGCCTGCCTTGCTGCCAGTTCGATAACCCAAGTTCAGGACGCAACAATGCAAATTGGCCGTCAACCCATCTGGTGAAACCATCGCCCACAAACGGCGCATTGCACATCTCCCACACCTTCTTCACATCATCGGTCGACTGTGAAACCACACTCACTATGAATTGCGGGCTATATGTATTGAACAATTGCGTCGCGTCTTCAATGTCGTCTACGAGGACGACAGCAAATTCCGGAGCATTCTCCCATTCATATTCAATCCCCAGAGACGCCTTGTCTGCTGAAACGACACACCTATCGATTTCAGCAAAGGCATTTCGAAGAATGACCTCGGCGTCATCGACGCCGTGAACAACTGGCAAAGTATTTCGCTTCTTTGCAGCATCTAATGCGGCACGAACAACTATCGGAATCTGCTCGAGAGCATTTTGTCGAAGAATACAAATGACATTAAGCGTGTTACATACTTTTCTGTCGAGACTGTTTTCAATCACAAGCTTCAAACGAGATTCATTAGCATCTCCCACAATCATCCACGCGCCACCCGTGCCATGAAGACTGACAGGGACACCGGACTGCTGGGCGATGGCTCCAAGCTGGGCAACTGCTTCACCCGAACCACGCGCAACGGCAAGTGACAGGCGCGTGTCGGAGAACAACGCCCAACCAGCAGCATGTTCGGGCGAATCGATTAGCACGACCGCTCCAATCGGTAACCCAGACTTCTGTAATGCGGGAGCAACCACCAAAGCCATCAATTGCTTTGCCGTGCCCAAAGCGTCGCTACCGATACGAAACACAACTGTGTTTCCGCTCCGCAGAACGCCAGTTGCGTCTGCAAACACATTGGGTCGACCTTCAAAGACAAACCCGAGAACACCAAGCGGGGCTGTCCGCTCCTCAACTAGCCATCCATCGTGTACTACTTCGGATAATTGTTTGTCCCTAGATGGCTCCATGTCGCGCCACATGCGCAAGGAGTCAATCATGTCGCGACGCATTGAATCGGACAATTCGAGACGAGTTGTAGAGCGCCCTCGCTTTATTGCATCGGAAACATCAGAGGCGTTTGCAGCAAGAATCCGAGAAAAGACCTCATCATCAGACAAAAGTTGAGCGGCAGTTTCAAAGAACGATGTGATCTGCTCATCGGACACCTGAGATAACTCAGCAAACGACCGTTGAGCCACCTCCACGGCATCAGAGACCAACACGGCGACATTCGCAGGGATACGACAAAGTTGACTAGTAGTTGCTACGGCCAAAAGCTGGTCGCCTGGCTGCATGGTGGTAGCCAATTCATGCGAGACCTGAACGAATGTGCGACCCACGGCCACCCAATCCCCTGCCTGAACCGTTCGATCAATCTGCATTGCTCTATTCTGCTCTGTGTGAGCATTCAAGAGGAAACTTCCTTCTACTTCCGTCAACTACTAAGTGGTCGAGACTTTGGCATCAATAACCCCATTGCCCAGCAAATGGTCAACTTCGCCTATCTCATAGGCGACAGGGACACTGGCGATTGTGTAGTGGTTGACCCTGCTTACGCCGTTCGAGATCTCATCGATATTGCCGAATCAGACGGAATGCGCATCACGGGCGTTATGGCGAGCCATTATCACCCTGACCACGTGGGTGGAAACATGATGGGCCACACCATTGAAGGCGTCAGCGCTTTACTTGAACACATACAGGTTCCTATCCATGTCAACGAACACGAAGCTCCATGGGTTCTCAAGACAACCGGTATTTCACAGACCGATCTATGTAGCCATAGCGCAGGAGACATTGTGAAGGTCGGACAATTTGATATCACCTGCGTTCACACTCCTGGTCACACCCCAGGTAGTCAATGTTTCCTAACCAATGGTTGCCTCATCAGCGGTGACACACTTTTCCTGGAAGGATGCGGACGCACAGACCTTCCAGGCTCAAATGTTGCAGACATGTACGACAGCCTCAACACTCTGGCTCAGTTGCCGGATTCCACCGTCGTTTTGCCTGGCCACCAATACTCTGCTCCGTCAGCAGCGCTTTTGTCCGACGTAAAGGAATACAACTACGTGTTCAAACCAAAGTCCAAAGAGCAATGGCTCATGATGTTTGGACACGACTAGTTAGTAAATGCCGAAACAATCACGCTTCCTGCCGACAAAAACATCAAAGAAATCACAAGAAATCTAAAACGTTCCGGCGTGATGTGTTTTCTGAAGTAGTAGCCAATTTTCAAAGCCACGAATAAAGCAGGAATTGCTACTAACACACCGCTGAGATTGTTGGTGTTTACCTTTCCGGCCGCCACGAACATTGCGACCGCGACAATATTTACAAGCGAGAACACCGTATTAATAGTTGCTCGAAAAACGGTCGGATTAATTCGTCGAGCCTGCATTACAAAGACCAGTGGTGGGCCATTCGTTGACGTTGAAGTTGATAGGAAACCGCTAACGATTCCCAGTATCCAGTCAAGACGATGCTTTTCGTCGTGTAATTGAAACCCTCGCAACAGCATTACCGCAGACACGAGAACCACTATGCCCAATACAACCCTTAGTCCTGTCTCTGACACCAACACAAAAGCCGTGAGCCCGAGCGGCATACCCAAAAACGAAGCCATGGTAAGCCTTTTCGCAATGGCAGCGTCCACATGTGCTCTATCTAAAAAAGCCTGCGAAGTTGTCGATAAGGCGCCGATTACTGTTGCCACCACAACTGCATCACGGGGACTGACAACAAGAGTCATTAACGGCACTGCAATAAGTGAAAAACCGAAACCAGATAACGACTGGGCAAACGATGCGAATGAAATACATCCGGCAATCCAGAGAAGGTCTACAAGCGACACTAAGAACCGCAGAT
>DAISXE010000136.1:0-3236 GCA_036826015.1 Ilumatobacteraceae bacterium | reverse complement strand
AGTACTACAGCATCTGACGCGTTTACTTCTGCAGCAGATGATGTGAGAACAGCGTCTGCCCCAACACGTTCAAGAGCTTTCTGCGCTGACCGCAAATTGCCAATGCCGTAATCAAGAACCGCCACGCGCAGGCGTGAGGTCATGAAAGCACACCCTTAGTGGAGGGAACCCCCGATGACTCGATTCGAACTGCATCTCGTAGACAACGAGCAAGACCCTTAAAGCTTGCCTCGATGATGTGGTGCACATTTCTTCCGGCACGCAAGTTGACATGCAATGTCATGGCGGCACTTGTTGCGAGCGAAGAGATGGCGTGCTCAGCTAACGACGGGTCAAAAGCCGGCGAACCTAACGGTAAGCATTCCGGCAATTCCACACTCCACGCAACAAACGGCCGTCCACTGAGGTCGAGCGAGATCTCAACGAGCGCTTCGTCGAGTGGAAACGCTCCGCTAGCGAACCGGCGTACGCCTGCTTTGTCGCCGAGAGCGTCACGCAATGCTTCACCAACACAGATAGCAACGTCTTCAACCGTGTGATGAGTATCTATGTGCAGGTCTCCCACTGCTTTCACAGTGAGATCAAAGCCACCATGGCGCGCCAACTGCTCAAGCATGTGGTCATAGAACGGAATTCCCGTTGAGATAGATGCAGTTCCTGTGCCATCAAGATTGATGGAGACTTCAATTGTTGTCTCTTTTGTATTTCGCTTTACCTGGGCTGTACGTGCCATGGCTCTATTCTCGCCGCTCGGAGCATCAAGAACGCTGTCAATTTGACGATTTGTCCGAAGAATCAGGACACTGCGGCACGAATTGCTTGCAAGAAAGCCGTGTTCTCATCTGCTGTACCCACGGTGACCCGAAGGCAACCTGCCAAGCGAGGCCATGAACTGCAATCACGCACCAATACGCCCTGGTCGAGCAGAGACTGCCACACCTCAGTTGCGGGCTTACCCGGAGCTCGGAATAGAACGAAATTTGAACCGCTCTCCCACACTTCCAGTTTTGATACTCGCAACGAATATTGAATACGTGAACGCTCTGCCTTAATGGTGGCCACACGGTTTTCCATTTCGTCTGTAAACGACAACGCCGCAATGGTGGCGGCTTGCTTGAATGCATCTAGGTGATACGGCAGTGCAGCAATTTCTAGATTCTTGATGATCCATTCAGGCGCGACAACGTATCCGACGCGCAGCGCCGCCATGGATAATGTCTTCGAGAAAGTACGTGTTACGACAAGTGGCAGATCATCTGACACAAGCGCCATTGCAGACCAATCAGAGAACTCTGCATACGCTTCATCCACCACAACAATGCCCGTAGCAATTTTGAGAAGAGCTCGCAGGTTATGTTCCGGCTCTACAAGCCCGGTCGGGTTGTTGGGATTACATAAGAACGTCACCGCTGGTTGATGTTCTTTAACAACACGTTCGATTTCTGCAACATCGAGTGTGAGGTCTGGATGCCGTTCGCCCTCAACAACTTGTGCCCCGGTCACACGGGCAATCTGTGCATACATCTGATATGTCGGCTCAAAGGTTGCCACTTTTCGGCCTGCTCCGCCGTATGCAAGCAGGATTGTCTGAATCACCTCATTGGAACCGTTCGCTACAAAGACTTGTTCTGGACGCACACCATGTCGCTGAGCAATAGTTCGGCGCAATTCAATTGCCGCCCGATCGGGATATCTGTTCCAATCAATCGTTGAAACAATTCCCTCTAATTGACGCAGCCACTCTTCAGGCGGTGCAAAGGGAGATTCGTTTGTGTTGAGACGAATGGGGACATCGACTTGTGGCGAGTGGTATCCACTCATTGCACGTATTTGGTCTCGGGGTTCGAACATAGCCACTACAAGAACCTAGTCACACCACGTTGAATTATCGGGCTATTTTTTCAGCACGAATCAACAGTCGCTCTGCAGACAACAATGCCCGTTCGGCTTCATACATGGCACTCACAAGATCTTCGTGATTGGCTCCGACATTTTCGATAAGGCCCGCAACGCGACTGCGATAGCGACCAATTGCATCTGCGGCGGCGCCAAGTTCGGCTCGGATAGTTGCTGTCATTGCCGAAACGCTACTTCACAGGCCCGTCAAGAGCGATAGTTGCTATTTCTTCTTAGTTTTTGTAGGCATGAGCGAGGACGGGCAGATGTCCTCAAATTCGCAGCGATCGCAGGCTGGTTTCTTGGCGTCACACACACGACGACCATGCAAGATGAGTCGCAACCCAAAGCTTCCCCATTCCTCGGGAGGCAAGAAAGCGTTCAATACTTTCTCCACCTTCACTGGATCTTCTTCCACTGTGAGACCAAGCCGGCGCGATAAGCGACCCACGTGTGTGTCCACAGCAAGGCCTGGAAGACCAAACACAACACTTCGCAAAACATTGCCTGTCTTTCGACCGACACCGGGCAATGTCACGAGATCTTCAAGGTCACTTGGGATCTCACCGTTGTATCGATCCAAAACGTTTTGTGCCATTCCAATGAGATTGCGCGCCTTCGTCTGAAAGAAGCCCGTTGAGCGGATGATCTCTTCCAGCTCAGAGGGATTTGCAGCCGCCAATGCCGTCGGAGTGGGATACTTCGCGAACAATTGAGGCGTCACCATGTTTACGCGAACGTCAGTGCATTGAGCCGACAAGATGGTGGCTGCCAGTAATTCAAAGGCGTTCTTATGTGTCAGTTCGCATTCGGCCTCTGGGTACAGAACAGCCAACCGAGACGCGACCTCTTTGGCCCTGCCTGCTGGTGTTCTCGGCTTTCCCATGGCACGAAGGTACCCTGACCGACGTGCGATCACTCGAAATCAAGCGTCAAATGGACGCCACCAGCATGGATGAGGTCTCTGACCTCATAGCTGATGCATGGAGAGCCGACGGCGCGCGCCCACTGAATGATCATTTGTGGCTCGATTTACGTGAAGGTGGCCGTACTGGTTTTGCCGGACTCATTGCACGGGACGACGACCACGCTCACATTGTGGGGTATTGCCAAATTTCGCGTGGAAATGAATCGTGGTCGCTCGACCTTATTGTTCACCCACACCATCGTTATGACTCCATGGAGATCGCCCCCGACCTACTGCGCGAGGCACTCGACATCGTTGCCAAGGAAGGTGGCGGTCATGTGCACTGGTGGGTCTTTGAACCAAACAACGTTCATCGTCAACTTGCTCACACAGCACATCTTCACCCAGGGCGAAAGTTGTTGCAGATGCGTCG
>DAISXE010000135.1:0-3237 GCA_036826015.1 Ilumatobacteraceae bacterium | reverse complement strand
TTTTGCTATCCGTGAGGGTGGCCGTACTGTTGGCGCTGGCCGCGTAACAAAGATTTTGAAGTAGATCACAATGGCAAGCAACAGCATCCGTATCCGTCTCAAGGCATTCGATCACGACATTATTGACAAGTCGACTCGCATGATTGTCGAAACAGTTCTTCGCACTAACGCAAAGATCCGTGGGCCAATCCCATTGCCAACTGACAAGCACCGTTTCACGGTCATCCGTGGACCACACATTGACAAGGACTCTCGCGAGCACTTCGAAATGCGTATCCACAAGCGCCTCATCGACATCGTTGAGCCGAACAACAAGACCATCGACTCATTGCAGCGCATCGAGTTGCCTGCGGGCGTGGATATTGAGATCAAGATTCAGGCATAAGCCGAATTAACAGAATTCATGTGAAAGGAGCGGCCCACTGGGTCGCTCCTTTTGTGTTTCTTACGAGATTCTTCACTGCTCTGCGTAGCGCAAGGGCATACGAGGCGAGATACTTAACACATGAGTTCTGATTCCCATTGGGTCAACATCCCGCCACAAGCACCCGCAGGTCGACCTGGTCGTATGCGCGCCCTCGGTGTTCTGCTCGTTGCTGCAATTGCATTTTTGGGTGGCATGGCAGGTGGCCGAGTTTCGAGTAATTCAAGTAGTTCTACTGGCGGTCCATTGATTACTGCGGCCACTATCGATCCAAAAGATGTGGGCAATACAAACGTGGCACAAGCTGTTGCTGTGATCGCACCCAGCGTTGTCACCATCGACAGCACTTCGCCAGATGGCGAAGGCGTCGGTACCGGAATCATTGTCTCTAGTGATGGCGAGATCCTTACGAATAATCACGTTGTGGAAGATGCAACAAAAGTCCTGGTACGTCTTGCTGGCGCAACATCGGCCATTCGCGCAGAAGTGCTAGCAACAGATGCCGGAAACGACATGGCACTCATCAAATTGGTTGACGCCTCTGGACTCACCGCTGCAACATTTGCTGACGCATCAAGCATCGCGGTGGGCGACCCTGTTGTTGCTGTCGGTTATGCATTGGCACTCGACGGAGGCCCAAGTGTGACGGCAGGAATTGTGTCTGCGCTCAATCGCACCATTACAGATGAATCCGGTGCATTAAATGGTCTCATTCAGACTGACGCTGCAATCTCCTCGGGTAACTCCGGTGGCCCACTCATTAACTTACGAGGTCAAGTTGTTGGTATTAACACCGCAGTGGCGACTAGTGATTACGGTTCTTCTGCCAACAACATTGGTTTTGCAATTGGTGTTGCTGAAGTGCAGCGCGTGGCTGACATTTTGCAGACTGAAGCAACAGGAACAAAGCGTGCCCAGGGCTACCTCGGCATTTCACTGACCGACCGCAACGACGGTGGGTCTGGTGCAGTGATTGCTGAAGTACAAGCAGATTCGCCAGCAGATAAGGCTGGTCTGAAGGTGCAAGACATTGTTCTGGAAATCAATGATCAAGCCGTCACCGGTCAAGGTGCGCTCATCGCAATCATTCGTGACTCACAACCCGGAGACACAGTCACCATCGTTGTAGAGCGAAGTGGCATGCGTAAAACGCTGACTGCAACTTTGGTATCACGACCCGCTGAATAGGTTTAGATGACGATTGTTGGAAAACGTTCGTCGTCCAAAACATCACCATCTTGTAGTCCGTTTGATTCAAACGGTGGAGATGTTTTCCACGGGCGAGTAGTCCAACGTGCATCGTCGCCCACATAACGAAAACTGACGATGCGTCGACGTTGTGCATGACCTTCAGTTCCTGGCGCACTATGCAACGTGCGGAAATGAAACGCCACAACATCACCGGCCTGTGCCTCACATGTAATTGATTCACCTAAAGATTCAAGTTCAGACACTGATGGAAAGGTTTCAAAACCTTCGGCCTGGGCAACGTATGGGGAATCATCTACAAATCTGTTCGGGATAAACCGGCGATTACTTCGATGACTGTGTTTCAAACAACGCAGTGCAACAGACGTAGGAATGGGATTAAGCGGCACCCAAAGACTCACGTTGTCCATACCTTCTACTGAGTAATACGGGTCATCGTGATGCCATGGTGTTGGAGTAGACGTACCTGGTTCTTTCACTAATACATGCTCATGAAAGAAGCGTGGCGACGACGTGCGCATGAGTTCACCAGCAATGCGCGGCAACACTCCAGCAAGGGCAGTGTCTGCAAACTCGGGGATACGTTGCCAACTCACATAGTCATCGAAGAAACGGCCACCAGAATCTTCGGGCGCGTAGTCGTTCGACCATTCGCTCGGCGATGCCAAGTTGACCTCGACTCCTGCTGCAATTCGCGCCACAGTTTCAGGGGGAATCACTCCGCGAAGAATCACAACGCCGTCAATGGCATAGGCCTGAATTTGTTCAGCAGAAAGCAACGCCACGCCTCAAGAGTACGAGGTGTGCTCTGTTCAACACCCCCTTCAAGACGACCTAGTGTGCAGTCATGTTTGAACTCGATGCTCACCTTGGAGCGCAACGCCCGTTTGGTCTGAACTACTGGCCGCTAGCCGACGATGCTCCTGCCATGGACATACCGCGTGAATCAATTCGGCTCGTTACGCCTGACGGCGCGTTAGTGCGCGGTCTGTTGTGGACTCCGCCAAATGGCAAATGGAAAACTGCAGTGATCTTGTCGCATCCACGTGGTGACTTCAGTGTTCACTATGCATGCCCACTACTTGCAGCGGCCGGTTACGCAGTGTTTGGTTTTTCCACCCGATACATCAATAACGACACGGATTGTTTGCATGAGAACTGCATCATCGATGTGAAGGTTGCACATGACGAAATGATTCGTCGCGGTGCCGAAGCTGTTGTATTGCTCGGCAACTCTGGCGGTGGTTCCTTAATGGCGATGGCACATGCCGAACTTGGTATCGGAGATGGCTGGGTGGGAATGGCTGCTCACCCCGGTGAAGGCGTGTTTATGTTGCAAGTCATCGACCCATCGGTCACGGATGAGAGTGATCCGTTCAGTCGAGACCCGGCACTTGATATGTACAACCCCGACAATGGCTGGCGGTCATGGCCAGAACCCAGCTCGTATGACCCGGCCTGGCTCGAGACCTATCGGGCGGCCCAAGTTGCTCGAGTGGCACGAATCGATGCCGTGGCCAAGCAATCCATTGCTGATGCCGAGGAGGCAGGGCAGCAGTTAGAGGGAATTCACAAAAGCACAAACTTGGCCGAGTGGCGTGACT
>DAISXE010000134.1:0-3293 GCA_036826015.1 Ilumatobacteraceae bacterium | reverse complement strand
CTGCCAGAGGAGACACTGGATGACTCACACCTTTCGTGATCTTGAAAGGCTCTTCTGGTAAGCCAGGATTGGGCAAAGTGCAAGGAAGTGTTCCATCGATCAGATCACTTGCCTGCACGCCTGCTTCGAGCGCAGCTGTCAACACAAACATCTTGATGACCGAACCAGTTTGGCGACGACGCAATGCGAGATTCACCTCAGTTCGTCCGGGCACAAATCCGGGCCCACCCACTAAGGCTCGCAGCGCACCAGTTGAGGTTTCAAGAGAAACGAGTGACGATTGAATTCCCGTTCGGTTTGCTGGCAACTTTTCTTTGGCGGCTTTCTCTGCTTTAGCTTGAGCCACTGCATCAAGAGTCGTGGTCACCGTTATCCCACCGCGATAAATAGCGTTGTAGCGCTCTTGATACGTGGAACCCAACGCAGGAAAATACTTGGGGTCATTCAATAATGCATTACGGACCATCTCTGTGAAATACGTACGGCTCGTTGGTCGTTCGGGTGCATTGGTCACAGACTCTGGCGGCTCCCATGCTGCAAATGTTGCGTCTCGTTCGTCTGTTGTCATTAAAGCAACATCCACGAATCGATCGAGAACCTGAGCAAAACGTCGGCGTGACTGCTCTGGACGACGGATGGGATCAAACGTCGTCGGTGCCCGCACCAGTCCCGCAAGAAACCCCGCTTCAATCAATGTCAGATCGGCCACTTTCTTTTGAAAGTACACATCAGCAGCGGCTTGTATTCCATACGCATTGTTTCCGAAGTACACGGTATTGAGATACCGCTCCACAATCTTTTCTTTCGACACAGTCTTTTCAAGCATCACCGCATAGCGCGCCTGCAACACCTTGTATCGGCCATCTCGAGGCAAGCCCACGAGATATTCGTTCTTTACAACTTGCTGGGTAATGGTGGAAGCACCTTGCCGACCACTAGAGAATTGGAAGTTAGAAAGTGCGGCTCGTACCAATGCACGCAGGTTGACGCCTTTATGGTTTTTGAATCCTGTGTCCTCCACAGCAAGAAGTGCGGCCACCACATGCGCAGGAACTTGTTCAATCAGAAGTGGCTGGCTGTTCTCTAATTCAAAAACACCCACTTGTTGACCATTGAAGCCAAGGATCTGAGAGCGAGTAGCAAGACCACCAAACCCTCCGAGCTCCACAGGCACTTCTTCATGAGCATTCACGATTCTCCAGGCCTGAGGTGCCATGCCAACGATGGCGCCACTCAGCAGCATGGCGCTTGCCACCAATGCAACAACAAATCGAAGCGTCCAGTTCGCGGGAGAATTCACAACATAAACACCGTAGTTCTCGCTTCTCTCAGCACTGCGTCACCCTTAGTTGGTACGGTTAATACATGTCATCTTTCCCACATCGCGGTTTTCGCTTCGGCGTTCAAGTATCTAAAGAAACGTCAGCACGTGGCTGGGCCGAACTTGCCCGCCGTGCGGAGGGCACTGGGTATGACGTCTTTACGATGCCTGACCACTTCACCGACCAACTGGCCCCAATCCCCGCCCTGATGGCCGCTGCAGATGCCACAACGAAATTGCGCATTGGCGCTCTCGTTTTTGATAACGATTACAAACACCCAGTGGTACTCGCCAAAGAATTGGCAACGATGGACCTTCTCTCAGACGGTCGCGTCGAAATAGGTCTTGGTGCCGGCTGGATGATTAGCGATTACGAAGAAGCAGGAATGCCGTACGACTCGCCAAAAGTTCGCATCGATCGATTCATTGAAGGAGTTGCTGTGATTCGCGGTGCAATGGCCGATGGTCCATATTCTTTTTCTGGTGACCATTACAACATCACCAATTACAACGGCCAGCCAAAACCCGTTCAAAAACGCCCTCCCCTTCTTATCGGTGGCGGCGGCAAGCGAGTGTTGTCCTACGCAGCACGCGAAGCAGACATCATTGGCATCAATGGAACATTGACAGCTGGCGTCGTGGGGCCAGAAGCACTCTCCACCATGACTGCAGAATCTGTCGACGAAAAAGTAGCCATCGTGGCTGCCGCCGGAGCACATCGACTGAACGACATCGAGATGAATATCCGTACTTTCTTCGTAAAGGTCACAGACGATCGTGAAAAGACTATTGAAGGCATCTCTTCCATGTTTGGTGTCGCGAAGGAAATGATTGACGCATCGCCGTTCGCTCTCATCGGCTCCGTGGAATCATGCATCGAGCAATTGCTTGAACGACGTGAGCGTTGGGGCTTTAGTTACACAATTGTTGGTGCCGAAAACATCGACGAATGTGCACCCATTGTTGCTGCACTTAGTGGCAAGTAATCAAAACAAGCCCACAACTCGACCATCAGGGCCGATGTCTATGTGCAGTGCAGCCGGGTCTGAACCTAGACCAGGCATTGTGCGCATTGCGCCACAAATGGGATAGATAAAGCCGGCACCCACAGAGGCGCGAACCTCACGGACCTGCAAAGTGTGACCCGTCGGTGCGCCCTTTAATGTTGGGTCACCACTGATGCTGAGATGAGTCTTAGCAATACACACGGGCAAGTGACTAAAACCATTGGCATCAAACATGGCTAATTGTTCTTCTGCGACTGGCGAGTACTCCACATTGGCGGCACCATAAATGCGGGTTGCAACTGCATAGATCTTTTCTTTTAGCGATGCGTCGTCTGGATACAAGAACTCGAAGTGGCTTTCTTCATCACATGCCGCCACAACCGCCTGTGCCAACTCCACTGCGCCTGCACCACCGTCTGCAAAGTGCGTGCAGATTGCGACGCGTGCACCGAGGGCCTCAGCGATTTCTTTAATGGCTACATGCTCGCTTGGGTGATCAGTAGGGAATGCATTGATTGCAACAACTGGTGAAACACCGTGAGCCTTTACATTCTCAATTTGCTTTGCCAGATTCGCAGCACCTGCACGCACATCATCTGGGCTTTCTTGCAACATCTCTGGGGGCAACGGCTTTCCTGCCACCACTTTGTATAGGCCCGAGTGCGCTTTCAGTGCACGAACCGTTGCCACCAGTACTGCAGCATCAGGCACCATGCCCGAGACTCTGCACTTGATATTGAAAAATCGTTCAGCACCCATGTCTGCGCCAAAACCTGCTTCTGTAATCAGATAGTCACACATGTGAATTCCTAATTTGTCTGCAATGACAGATGAGTTCCCAGTTGCAATGTTTCCGAATGGCCCCGTATGAATAAGCGCTGGGGTGTTTTCCAACGTCTGCATCAGGTTCGGTTTGATGGCATCTCGCAAAATGACAGCCATTGCACCAGCGCAACCAATTTGCT
>DAISXE010000133.1:0-3304 GCA_036826015.1 Ilumatobacteraceae bacterium | reverse complement strand
TCATGAAGTCAAAGACGAAGAGAAACATGAATCGCTCGTCAAGGCCGAAACGTTGGCGTGTTAATGAAACATCAATCACAGGGGTGTGAACAGGCAAAGGAACATACTCAACATGTACAGAAGCCGGAACGTTTGCGCGCAACATGTTTTTAATGAAATGCGTCGGCGCCCACAATTCATTCACTAACGGGTATGCCGGAGCAAACCAAGCCGGCGCATCTTCCAGTTCCCAGAACCATTGACCAATCACGTAGCGGTCGGTAAAGAAACTTGGAGATATACGAGTATGAGCTGCGGATAACTGATCAGAGTTGATCGAGGCCATGAGCACTTTGTATTGGCTCGCGTTGTCACATGTGTACGCATGTTCACGACGACTCTCAGTGTCGGTGTAATCAATTGTTGAAACGGCGATAGATGCTGACTTCAACGTGGAGGTAAGCACACGTGCGGCTTCACCTACGCCGTGTTCAGAAGTGAAGAACCCCAAGACATCTAGGCCATGAAGCGCACGGCCGGTTTGCGGAATAGAAATGAGTTGCGGCGTCGGCTGTCTGTGCACGATGCGCAGTAGGCGGCGAATGATTCGCTTCACCAGCACTAGTTGCGACCTACGCCTCTGTATTCAAAACCGGCTGACTTCCACGCGGCAATGTTCAACACATTGCGACCATCTACAACAGAAGCACTACGTAAGGCGGAAGCAACTGCAGTGGGGTCTACCTGGGCAAATTCAGGCCATTCTGTAAGCACGGTAAGTGCATCAGCACCTTCGCATGCTTCAAGTGCCGATGAACAGCGTTCAATCCATGTGTACTGCTCAACTGCTCGGGCCGAGGCATCGTATGCACGAATCGTGGCGCCCATCTTGTGTAGCAATGTCAAAATAGCAATCGATGGCGAATCGCGTAAATCATCCGTATGCGCTTTGAAAGTTAAGCCCCACGCAGCGATGGTCTTTCCTTCTACAGAACCGCCACACACATCAACAACTTTCAGAGCAATGCGTTCGTATTGCTCGTCGTTGGTTTGAATTACACCCCGAAGCAATGCAAAGTCATACCCCTGCTCCTCGGCAATCTTCACCAATGCTCTCGTGTCTTTCGGGAAACAACTTCCACCCCACCCTGGTCCGGGGTTCAGGAACTGATCACCAATACGTGGGTCCATGCCAAGACCACCAACAACGTCAAAAATGTCTGCGCCTACTAGTTCACAAATATCTGCGATTGCATTAACAAAAGTGAGTTTGGTCGCAAGAAAAGAGTTAGCCGCATATTTCAATGCTTCGGCCGATGCTGCATTCATACGCAAGATAGGCGCATCAATCTTTGAATAGAGAGAAGCAACTTTTTCTACTGCTATTCCATTGTCGCCGCCCACCACAATTCGGTTGGGGTGAAGAAAATCTTGGAGCGCAGTGCCTTGGCGTAAGAACTCAGGGTTCGAAACTACTGAAATATCTTCCCGCCCCAGCCACTTAGCAACCTGCACACTTGTACCCACAGGAACTGTCGACTTGTTTACAACAACAGCGTCAGATGAAAGATGAGATCCAATGGCGCACGCAACGTTCTCTATGTATGAAAGATCAGCGCTGCCATCATCGCCTTGTGGCGTAGGCAGGCATAAAAACACTATGGATGCGTCGGCAACGCTGGCTAAGACATCTGTTGAGAATGACAAGGTTTTAGATTTCAACAGCCGACCTAGAGCATCAGTAATCCCAGATTCATCAAGTGGAGAAGCCCCCGATTGCAGGGTTGAAATCTTGTGTGCATCAATGTCGGCGCCAACTACTGCATGGCCTAATTCAGCCAAGCCAACTGCCGTTGAAAGGCCAACATATCCAGTGCCTATAACGGCGATGTGTGTCACATATTCATTCTAGGAGACTGCCCTCGTAGCACTATGCCACCTATTAGGCTTCATTGCGTTATGAAGAAACTGTTGCGCCCTTTCTTTCGGCTATTGCAGCGCGGTTTGGGTGTCGCCGGTATGCGCCAAGACATAGAGATATTGACGAACGAATTGGCTTCTGCTCAACAAGCCATTAGCGGTCTTGCCTCATTGGTTGTGCAGCGCAATCAGCAAATGTTTGATCATGTAGATATCATCACCAAAGAGCGTGGAGAAGCATTTCAGGAAGCTGCAAAACTTGTTGCTCGCACTGAATTACAGAACGAGAGCAAATTCATTCGCGATGAAATACAACGCGAGGTCTCTCTACTTCAACGCAAGATTGATGCTGCTCGGGCAAGTGGGCCAGTCACCACTACTGCTGCTACTGCTCCGATTACTTCATCGCCTGCAATCGATGATGCCTTATACATAGCCCTGGAAGACGCTTTCCGTGGAGACCCCATTGTCATCCGTGCCCGTCAACATCAATACGTTGCCTATATTCAGAACGTTGTTACACAAACTGCTCCACTGCTTGATATCGGTTGTGGCCGTGGCGAATGGCTGAACATTCTGAAAGACAGCAATATTCCAGCTACTGGCATCGATACAAATGCGGCTTCAGTGCAAGAGTGCGCGGCTCAAGGTCTCAACGTGTCGCATGCAGATGCCATTACATACTTATCAAATGCCAAAGAACAATCACTTGGTGCCATCACGCTGTTCCAAGTACTAGAGCATCTCCCCTTCGCAACAATGGTGCATCTCCTTCGCCTTGCATTGCGCGCATTAGTTCCTGGCGGTGTTCTCATCGCAGAAGTGCCAAACTCTGAAACACTGAGTGTTGGTGCCAGTACTTTCTGGATTGATCCAACACACGAACGACCACTCTTCCCTGGTCTCTTAGAGTTTCTTGCAACCGAAGTGGGATACACATCAGTTGAGGGTGTGTACTCATCGCCACTTGCACCAGAACCAGACTTCTCTGAACTTGCGCCACATGTGCGAGAGCCGCTCTTAGCTATGCACCGTCAATTAAATGGCAACGGTGACTTCGCAATTATCGCGACGGCGTAGTTTTTAGTCGGCGCTTGGCGTAATTAGCTTTCGCCAATTCAAGCGTCACTTCAAAGCGACCAAGTACAACTTCCCAGTCGTAATTGCTCTTCACGTACTCAAGCCCAGCCGCACCCATTTGTGTGGCTACTTCTGGGTTAGCCAACAGGTAGTCCACTGCGGCTTCAAATTCAGCAAAGCCTTCATATGGAATTGCACCACCGCTACGAATTGCTTGGCCTCGCAACACTTCACTTGCGCCCTGCACAAGAGCCGGCCTGCTTTCCAGCCATGCCTCACACAACACAATAGAAAAACTCTCGAAGTACGACGACTGCACTAACGC
>DAISXE010000132.1:0-3308 GCA_036826015.1 Ilumatobacteraceae bacterium | reverse complement strand
GCCCAGGTAGCTCAGTCGGTAGAGCAACGCACTCGTAATGCGTAGGTCGTGAGTTCGATTCTCATCTTGGGCTCCATTTGCAGCAAGGGTTTCAATAGAACTCACTACACGCACAGACTTGTTAGGTTTGTTTTATGTCAGGTGAGAATACATTTCCTTCTCCACCTCCTCCGCCACCACATTCAGGTCAAAAAGAACATAGATCTCCGCTTGTGCTCGGTGGAGTGATTTTTGGATTCTCCCCTTTGCTATTCAGCCTTGTGGCATCAATTTTCGTTGACGATGCATTTAATGAAAGCACAGCCATTGGCTCTACTCCTTTGCTGATGATTTTCACTTTGCCAATCGGCCTTGTGATCTTCATAGTCGGATTCACAAATAGGGCGCGCAACATGGCGAATCGAAACCGTTAATCAACAAGGCGAAATTCCACACAAGAACTTCACTCCGCCTCCAATACGAAAGTCATGAGTTTGATTCTCGTCTGGGGCTCCATAGTCGTGTAGACAAGAGGCATGAAAAGACTCCTTGCCGTCATTCTCGTTGCAGGTCTCGCATCATGTGGTGGTGCAAGTAGTTCAACAGAAACCACCGGCGCAGTAATCGCAACTACAACAACTGTCGCAACCTCACCCACAAGCACCACTCTTCCTGCACTTAGCAACCCGCCGTCCGGTGAGAAGACTGTTGCTTGCAACAACAAAGCAATTGGTGCCATCTATGGTGAAAAACTTCGCCTTGAATATTGCACCGAAACGTGGGCCATGGGTGATACCGACGTCGACACATGGAACTGCCCAAAGACCGGTTGTGAACAAACACGTCTGTATCACCTTGCAGATGGCAAGTGGTCAACAACCGCAATATGTCGTCGCGACAAACCACTCACGCAATACGCACTGAACTGTTACATACCGAACGCAGGCCCAGCAACACTTGCAGAAATTCCGCCAAGCGATGTTGCCTGCCAAATTTGGATTACAAATCGAGCATTGAAATATGTAGAAGAAACTGGTTGCACTCCAAGCAAAACAGATATTGAAGATGGACTTAAGGGAGAGTGCACTGGTTACTTCCAAGCGGTTGCATTGCCATTTGAGAAATGTGATCAAGGATCACTCATTACTGAAATGCAGAAGTTGCTTCGTGCAGAGGGTTACTCAGTGAGTGTCGACGGTTACTTTGGGCCGGCAATGGCCATGGCGGTATTTAAATACCAACAAAAGAAACAGTTGGCAGTAATGGGTTTTATTAATCAAGCCACATACACCGCGCTTACAGGAAAAGAAGCTTGCTGCTAAGAGTACGATGTAGTTATCGCTACTGAGTCTCAAGAAACAGAACACTTCGAGAGAGTTCTTGGTCTCCCCCACGTAACAGCCAGCGGCATTGGCGTGGTAATTGGTGCGGGTATTTACATTCTCGTTGGTCCTGCAACCGCTCATGCCGGTGGACTCGTGTGGTTGTCCATGTTGGTGGCTGGCGCATTATGTGCGCTCACCGCGTTCAGCTACATGGAACTCACTGCAATGTTTCCAAAGTCTGGTTCAGAGTACGAATTCGCCCGCCAGGTTTTTCCAGATTGGATCGCATTTGCCACCGGCTGGGCAATGACTATGGCGCTCGTTGTCGCATCAGCAGCCGTCGGTTTGGGTTTCGCTCGTTATCTCAATGTCTTTTTGGATGTCAATGAACGACTAGCGGCCCTTGCCCTCATCGTCGCAGTGGGCATCATCGCTCTCACGGGCATGCAGCACGCAAAGTGGCTAGTGATACTTCTTAGTGCAGTTCAAATAGGCGGACTATTACTTGTCATTGCAATTGGCTTTCATCACATTGGCGACGTCAGCCTCACTACCGGACATGGATTCTCCGGTGTTCTCGGCGGGGCATCTGTCATCTTCTTTGCATACATCGGTTTTGATGAAGTGATCACTCTCGCTGAAGAAACTCGAGTGCCACACAAGACAATCCCTCGCGCGCTACTACTTGCACTAATTATCTCCACAATTCTTTACATCGGAGTCAGCGTTGTGGCCGTCAGTGTTCTTGGGGTTGATGCACTTGCCGTCTCAACTCAACCGCTAACAGATGTCATGCGCGAAGCTATCGGTGGAACAGCGGTGACAATTGTTGCTCTCGTTGCTTTAGCAACCACTGCCAACACCACACTTCTTGCTACAACTGCTGCATCACGAATGATTTACAGCATGGCTGACTCTGGTCCACTCCCCAGTCGTTGGGGAAAAGTACATGATCAACATTCGCCGCGTGAAGCGATCATCATTGTGACCATTCTTGCTGCTGCTCTTAGTTTGCTCGGTGGTCTGCAATCCTTAGCATCGGCCACCAATGCGCTCATCTATTTCATGTTTCTCAGCGTTAATCTTGTTGTGATCATCTTGCGCTACAGACAACCAGAAGCGCATCGGCCATTCAGAATCGCATTTACTATTAAGAACTTTCCAATTGTTCCGAGCGCAGCAATTGTTGCCATCCTGTCACTCTCTACTCAATTGGAACTGCAACCGGTGCTGCTGGCTCTGGGATTTCTTGCCAGTGGCATTGTTGTCTTCAATATCGGTAAGGCTTTCCCTCAATTTACGGCACAATAGAAACATGTCGCCTGCAGCCGAACTCGCACACAGCACCGCAGTGGCACAAGGTCTTCGTTTCTATACAGACCCCGATACTGGGCTCATGGTGATGACGGAGATTTACCACAAAGAACGCGGTTCTTGTTGCGACAGCAAATGTAGGCACTGTCCCTACGGTGACAACTAGAACTAGTTCAGAGCTAAACGTTCAAATTGTTCGCTCGGTGCATCCACACTGTGAAGCGCCACACGCAACAACTCTTCTGCTTCCTTCGCAATGGAATCATCAATGCGGTTCACTGTCTCATCAGGATCTTCTGCTCGGTTGAACATGATTGTCTCGTATTGCTTCGCATATGCCCAGAACGGCAACATGTCGCCCTCACGGAATGGTTGACGAATCACAGGCACAGTACTGCCAGGCATGAAGTCCAACACTGCACGATTATCGGGTGTAGGCATTTTGTAATCTGGCATGGAAGCAATCGGCATGGTGCTCCATCTGTTCGACCACATTGTTTGTGGCATGTTCTTGCCTTGTGGTCCACGTGTGTAGCGCCACTCGTTCGTTACTAATTGCACTTCTCTTCCCCACACACCGGTGAGTAACCAATCCCGCACCGAAGTCGCTTCTTCAGACAACACAGGTACTAATGACTTTCCATGCGCAGTGTGCTTGATTGTCGTACCAAAAATTTCAGCAATCGTTGC
>DAISXE010000131.1:0-3385 GCA_036826015.1 Ilumatobacteraceae bacterium | reverse complement strand
ATTTCACGTGCCCAACCTATTACGGCACAACAGTTGTAGTGGTATCGAGAACTGTGGTGGTGGGTGCGACGGTCGTTGTAGAGCCGCTTTGGAAGTGTGTGTCGAGTGCATCACGAATGCCTCGACCAAGGGCGATGCCACCACGGGCATTCATGTGTACTGACTCTCCATTGAACCAAGCACTCTTGGTACGAGATTTGGCGTCCCAGTCGAAGATGGACATCTTGAGTCGTTTGGCTTCCTGACGTACAACTTTGTTGAAGCCACGAGCCTTAATGCGTACATTGCCGTTTTGTCTATACGTGAGCCACATAAGCTCAGCGCCTATCTGTTTGGCGGCCGTATTTATCTTGCGAATTGCTTGTCTCAGGTATTCGTCACCGGTGTCGTTGTAGCCAGTCATCACAACAACGATGTCAATGTTGTCGTTCTTGTGTTTCAAAACTGATGCAAGCGCACTGGGGTTCTTGCTTGGATTGCAGCCCTCTGTAAGAAGTTTCTGGCAGCCCCACACTTCAAGTGTGGAGTTGTATGCCTTTCCCCACAAAGGCTTCATAGAAGCAGGCCACCAGCGAAGAACTGTAGAGACAGAGTCGCCCACGATGAGCACATTTTTGCGATCGGTGGCATTTGCAGCAGTAGCGAAGGGGAGGGCACATGACATCACCGCGGCAGCTGTAAGAAAACAAGAGATGATGCGACGCTTCATGCGACATGAATGCTATGCCACTCGCTTGTCGTTACGAGACAGAAAGAGTTGCACCCCATTGCTGGTGAGCCAATTGAAGTGTTTCAGGAAGGCGTGCCAGGTGGCGTTGCGATACTTGCGGCACTGTGGTGCGTACAGCCACAGTGAGAGTTGGCAGAAGTGCAATCTGATGCGCCACACCAAACATGGTGCATCGTTGCAAAGCGCGCGTAAAAGAATTGTGTTTCCCAGGAGAGTAGGCCACACCCAGTGACCGTGCCAGATCATGAATATCCAAAGTCACGCCGTCGGGTTGCTCGAGGAGACCGAAGGAAAATCTGCGCAGAAGCCACGTGGCAGTTGGCCCAAGAACTGGCAACCAGAACATCTCCACATATGGGTCTGTAATGCAATAACCATGCGCCTCTACAACGGGGTCGTTCCATTGGGTGATTGTGATGGATTGCGAAGGAATGTTCTGCATGATTTCTCCTTGATATCGGTGTTTCCAAATGTGGAGAAATGAGTCAGAATGGAGGAAGTGGAAAACATTGATTCTGAAGACCTTGCAACAGTGATTGAGTGGCTGAAAGATGCCGACAACGTCGTTGTATTCACCGGTGCTGGTATCTCAACAGATTCTGGAATTCCAGATTTTCGAGGGCCGAAGGGCTTGTGGAAGACAAACCCATTGGCCGAGCGCACGTCGACATTGAGTTATTACCTCAATGATCCAGAAGTGCGAAAAGTGGCATGGGCTGGGCGTGAACGAACTTTCGATGGCTCTGCGTTACCCAATGACGGGCATAAGGCTCTGGTGCGTCTGCAACGAGCAAACAAACTTGCTGCTGTTGTTACACAAAATGTGGATGGTTTGCATCAGGCTTCGGGAATCGACGAAGACAAAGTGTGGGAATTGCACGGCACCATCGCATATGCGCGTTGTTGGGATTGTGATGATCGCCGCCCCATGGGTGATTACATCGAACGTGTCCGCAATGGCGAAGAAGACCCTGATTGTTTTGAATGCAAAGGAATTGTGAAAAGCGACGCCGTGTTGTTTGAACAGTCTCTCGATCCTGAAGTAATCCACGGTGCATTTTCCGCATCAGAAAAATGCTCATTGATGTTGGCCATTGGTTCCACACTTGGCGTGTCGCCGGCTAATCAAGCAGTGGTGCGTGCACGGGCGGCAGGCGCTCGCGTGGTCATCATCAATGGCAACGAGACCGAACTCGACCATATTGCTCACATCCGCCTCGTGGGCAGTATTACGCCCATTTTGAAGGCATTGATGGACGGTGCTGAATTCCCGACTTAGTCGGTAGGGTTTTGGTCATGGCATCATTCCGTGACCTGCTTGCTCAGGCCAAGTCCCAGATCGTCGAAATCGACACCGCTGCGGCACAAAAGCGCATTGAAGAGGGGAACGTCGTTGTTCTCGACGTTCGCGAACCAGACGAGTACGAACAAGGCGCACTTCCCGACGCATTGCACATTCCGCGAGGACACCTTGAGGCTCAGATTGAAGGAAGAGCTGTCGATCGTGCCCAAACAATCGTTGTGTATTGCGCAGGTGGCGTGCGAAGCGCATTTGCTGCAAAAACGTTGCAAGAACTTGGTTACACCGATGTTTTGTCGGTAGCCGGTGGTTTTGGCAAATGGAAAGACGAAGGACGCGAGTGGCGTCAACCTGTCACATTGACACCTGACCAACGCAATCGTTATCAGCGTCACCTTCTGTTGCCTGAAGTAGGCATCGAAGGACAAGCAAAACTTCTGGGTGCAAAAGTGCTCATGCTGGGCGCTGGCGGCCTTGGTTCACCAGCCGCGCTGTACCTTGCAGCCGCAGGCGTGGGAACAATTGGCATTGTCGACATGGACGAAGTTGATGCATCGAACTTGCAACGACAAATTCTGCACAACATGGATCGTATTGGTGAGCGCAAAGTTGAATCAGCGCGTCAAACAATTGCCAAGTTGAACCCAGATGTCAAAGTCAATACATACGACGTTCGTCTCACTGCTGAAAACATCATTGAAATCATGACTGGCTACGACGTAGTCGTTGACGGTGCAGACAACTTCCCAAGCCGCTATTTGCTGAACGATGCAAGCGTGAAGCTTGGTATTCCAGTTGTACACGGAAGCATCTTCCGTTTCGAAGGAATGGTCTCGGTGTTCCACCCACTACGCGGACCTACGTATCGCGACATGGTTCCAGAACCACCGCCAGCAGAACTTGCTCCATCGTGTGCCGAAGCAGGTGTTCTCGGTGTGTTGCCAGGAATCATCGGTTCCATCCAGGCGCTTGAGACAATCAAGATCATCCTTGATTTAGGTGACCCATTGATTGGTCGCATTCTTTCAGTGGACACCACTGAGATGAGTTTCCGTGTGTTCAAGTTGCGTCCAGACCCCACTAATCAGGTCACATGGGAAAACCGTGACCGTATTGAAGTGCGTGATCTAGACGGCCTGTGCGCGCCATGGCTCTCACACTGAAGTAGAACCCACTAGCGTTCAACGCGTGTCAGCATCCATCATCATCGTCGGCGCTGGTTTCTCAGGCGCAGTTGTTGCTCGTGAATTAGCTGACGCCGGCATTGCATCTCGCGTTGTGGACAGCAGGTCACACGTTGCTGGCAATGCACACACCGAACGGCGTTCGAATGGCGTGATGGTGCATGTATATGG
>DAISXE010000130.1:0-3437 GCA_036826015.1 Ilumatobacteraceae bacterium | reverse complement strand
CAACGTTTCGGCCTTGACGAGCGATTCATGTTTCTCTTCGTCTTTGACTTCATGAGTGTGATGAAGAGAAAGAACCCACTGGGTTTGATTGAAGCCTTTACTTCTGCGTTTGCGGAAGGGGAGGGACCGCAATTGGTGATTAAAGGCATCAATGGCGACAAGCGACCTGCAGAACATGCAGTGCTGAGTGAGGCCGTAGCGCAACGCAGTGACATCACACTCATCAATGAATATTTCACTCGCGAAGAAACGTCAACGCTCATCAGTATGGCCAACACGTATGTGTCGCTGCATCGTTCCGAAGGTTTAGGCCTCACTATTTCTGAAGCAATGACTCTGGGCGTGCCAGTGATCGCAACTGGCTATTCGGGCAACATGGATTTCATGCGCACGGGGAACTCTTTATTGGTTCCTGGCACTCGAGTACATGTGGGTGATGGAGCCGATGGGTATTCACCCATTGCTTCGTGGATGGAACCAGACATCTCTCAAGCTGCGCAATATATGAGGTATGTGTACGAGAATGAGCAAGATGCACGCGAAATGGGCCTGCGTGGCCAACGCGACATCGTTAGTTCCCTCACCACCGAGCGATGTGGGGCAATAATGAAGAACCGCCTTGAAGACATCTGGAGTTCATTACATGGCAAATAAATCACTCATCGCTCCAGTCAAGCGCGTGGCAGCTGCGCACGAATTGCTGTGGAATATGACCTTGCGTGAACTGCGCACGAAGTATCGCAAAAGCGTATTGGGGTGGACATGGTCCATGTTGAACCCACTGGCGACTGTGGCCATTTATTCATTTGTGTTCGGCCACTTGTTTGGTGCCGATGCTCCTATTGGTGTGCATAGCGGCGTGCGCACGTTTGCTTTGTATTTGCTGTGTGCACTGTTGCCGTGGAACTTCTTTATGTTGGTAACTAACACAGGCATGAACTCCATGATTGGTAATGCAGCGTTGGTGAAAAAAGTGTCTTTCCCGCGTGAAGTGTTGGTGTTTGCCAATTCGCTTCATGGCATTGTGCAGTTCAGTATTGAATTGCTCTTGCTCACGGTGGCATTAGTACTTGCTGGTAGCTACTTCTTTGTATGGATACCAGTAGTGCTTGTGCAGATGTTGTTGTTGGCGTTGTTTGCATCTGGGCTTGCGTTGGCACTTGCTGCAGGCAATGTGTATTTCCGCGATCTTGGTTACTTATGGCAAATCTTCAGCCAGGTGTGGTTTTTTGCAACGCCCATCGTGTACATGCCGGCACTCATTGAAGGCAAAGTACCTAATTGGGTGGAAATGATTATGAAGTTGAACCCGATGGCTGTGTTTGCTCAGGGTTTCCGCCGCAGCATGTACGACAATTCATTTCCAGGCTGGGACAACCTTGGTGCGTGTGCACTTGTTGCTGTTGTCTCCATGGTGATTGGTTGGTCCATCTTCACCAAGTTGTCACGACGCTTCGCAGAAGAGTTGTAACTCGTTTTGTGATGCCCGCTGCTTAGCGCGGGTCGGGATACTGATTTACTAAGCGACGCAAATTGGTGTCTATGTATGGTCGTGCTTTACGCAGACCGCCACGAACTTCGATCGCTTCCTGAAGCCGACGTAATCCGGCAATCACAATGTGAGGTCGTGGTTCGCGCCCGATGCCGATGCAGTCATTCAGCCAACCGGCCGGACCCTGATGACCGCGTTCGTTATTGCAACGGCGGCATGCAGCCACCTCGTTTTCAATCCAGCTAGGACCACCTTTGATGGAGGGGACCAGGTGCTCGGTGGTGGCGGGGTTGAGGCGGTCGTCGAACTGCACGGAACACCAGACGCAGAGGTCGCCATCGCGCTCGAGAATGGCCTCCATGCGCTGTCTGCGGTCCATTTGACGGGGCTTCTTGTTATCCATTTCGGTGCTCAGGGTACGGGTAGATGCCGTTTCTGGGGGCGTGGCGCACCCATGGAGGCATGCAGAACCTCGGGCATCATTATAAGTATTTACTTATAATCTGTGGAGGGGCTCAATGATGGGCCCCTGGGTGGTGGTGGCCACCGATGAGTTCGAGGAGTGGATGATGTCGCTAACAGAGAAACAACGCGACGCCGTCAAAAAATCAGTCCGGCTCTTGCACCAACAAGGCCCGGTCTTAGGTCGGCCACACGTTGACACGATTCAGAATAGTAGATACAAAAACATGAAAGAACTGCGTATCTCGTCGGGAGGAGCACTTCGCGTGCTGTTCGCTTTTGATCCTGAACGTTCAGCGGTCCTTCTCATTGGTGGAGACAAATCGGAAAACTCTCGTTGGAATGCGTGGTATGTAGAGGCAATACGACGGGCTGATGAGCTATTTGAAGAACATATTCGAAAGATAAGAGAGAAATAACATGACAAACAAAAATTTCTTTGAGCTACCAAGTGTTCGTGCGATGTACGAGCATCCAGACTACGAACGGATCTCTGCAGAGACTGCAGAGGAGGTTATGCAGCAGGGCTTGGTGTATTGGCTGAGCGACTTGCGTAGGCGTCGCAAGTTCACACAAAAGAAAATTGCAGAGGAATTACACATCTCTCAACCTGCCGTTTGTCAGATGCTAAAGAAGCCAACGTCTGTAGGAACTTTGTGGAGACTAGCCACGGCGATGGGTGGGTCACTTGACATAACAATCACTGTTGACGGTGAAACGCGCTCGTTATTGTTTGGATATTCCACCGTGAATCTGCACGAAAAACGTATGCAGGAGTTGTCGCAGGAATGACTGGGCGTTTTGCTCCATCACCAACTGGTGAGTTACACGTAGGCAACCTGCGCACTGCTTTAGCTGCATGGGCTAATTGTGTTGCGCGCGATGAAGACTTTCTGGTGCGAATGGAAGACCTTGATCGTGTGACATCGTCACCCGAATGGTCTAGTAATCAATTGCAATCGTTAGCTGCCGTTGGCCTTACATGGATGGGCGAGCCTGTAGTGCAAAGCGAACGGTTTGCGCTGTACAACGATGCCATCGCACAACTACATGCCCAAGACCTGGTGTATGAATGCTTTTGCACGCGTCGTGAAATTGCAGAGGCTGCGGCTGCACCACATGGTGGCCCCGTGCTGTATCCAGGCATATGTGCAGACCTCACTGAAGCCGAACGTGCTGCGAAGCGACAGGAACGAACCGGAGCATTGCGAGTGCGAAGTGGTGGCGGCACAGAAACTTTCACAGACCGAGTACACGGAGAAGTAACTGCACCAGTAGACGACGTGGTGCTTCGGCGAAATGATGGTGTACCTGCGTACAACGTGGCTGTAGTTGTAGATGACGCAATGCAGGGCATTACCGAAGTTGTGCGCGGTGCAGACCTGTTGCAGATCACAGCATCACAAATGCGATTGCAAAAACTCTTGGGGTTGCCGGCAGTGCAGTACGCCCACGTACCACTAGTAGTGAATGCCGACGGTGA
>DAISXE010000129.1:0-3444 GCA_036826015.1 Ilumatobacteraceae bacterium | reverse complement strand
CATGGGTAAAGCCCATGAGAAGTGCACCATCACCAGTGATTGATGCACCAATGCCATGAACAGCAGGAAGCAGTTGTTCACAGAAGAACCGCGCTGTCGCTACTTTGGCAGCAACTGTTTCTGCGTCAATGTCTGATGCTTCAAGAACTAAGAGTGCCGATTCTGCCAATACGTAGCCACCAACAAGCGTGGACAACTGGCGTAGGTATGGCGTTGCCCCAGAGAGCACTGCCACCTGATCTTTGCCGTGCTCGAGCAACCACTGCGTCGTGGTTCGCGTTGCCTTCAATGCACTCATCAATGATTCGGCAGTTTCAGACAACTGCGAATGCTTGGAAAGACGCGAATCGATTGCAGCAATTTCGTCGAACAAGCCGGCGACGACTGCGCCGCCTTTCATGCCCAACTTGCGACCAACGAGATCCATTGCCTGAATGCCGTTCGTACCTTCGTAGATGGTGGTGATGCGGGCATCGCGATAATGCTGCGCAACACCGGTCTCTTCAATGAAACCCATACCACCATGAATCTGCACTGCAATACCAGTGAGTTCCACTGCCATGTCTGTTCCCCAGCCCTTTGACAATGGTGTGAGAAGAGCTGCCATGTCGGAAGCTTTTTCACGCTCTGCAGCATCGGGGTGATGCGCGGCAGTGTCGAGACATCCGGCATTCCAATAAATGAGTCGGCGTAAAGCTTCGATAGTGGACTTCATGGTCACCAACATGCGCTTCACATCTGGATGATCGATGATCGGCGACGATTCGCCTGCTGGCGCTCCGGGTGCGCGTCCTTGACGACGTACGACTGCGTAATCAAGTGCCTGCTGGTATGCACGTTCTGCAATGGACAAACCTTCAAGACCCACGCCAATGCGAGCCTGGTTCATCATGGTGAACATGTACGACATGCCGTGATTCTCTTCACCGATGAGATACCCGATTGCACCGCCATTGTCACCAAACGACAACACACACGTGGGGCTTGCCTTAATGCCGAGCTTGTGCTCGATGGAAACACAATTCACGTCGTTGCGTTCGCCGAGTGAACCGTCTGCATTGAGAAGGAACTTCGGAACAATGAAGCACGAGATGCCTTTTGTTCCTGCTGGCGCATCGGGAGTACGAGCAAGCACCAAGTGAATGATGTTGTCGGCCATGTCGTGTTCACCAAAGGTGATGTAGATCTTTGTGCCAGAGATTGAGTATGTGCCGTCGGCGTTTTTCACTGCCTTCGTACGCACAGCACCAACATCGGAGCCTGCATCAGGCTCGGTGAGGTTCATCGTGCCTGTCCACTCGCCAGAGATCATCTTTGGCAGGTACGTCATGCGTTGCACTTCGTCTCCGTGATGCATGATTGCGTCGATTGCACCTTGCGTGAGCAACGGCGCCATAGCGAGAGCCATATTGGCTGAGTTCATGATTTCCTGAATGGCGATATTGACAACCCATGGAAATCCACCGCCGCCCAAACCGGGATCAAAACCAACTGCTCCCCAACCAGCTTCGACATATGCCTGATATGCCTCTTTGAAACCTGGCGGAGTGCTGACCGAGCCATCAGCGTTGTGGTGACTACCCACTTTGTCGCCAACTGAGTTCAGTGGAGCAAATTGATTCTCAAAGAAACGAGCAGCTTCGGAAAGCATCTCGCCTACTACCGAAGTGTCGACGTTTGCGAAATGCGGCAACGTGGTGATGTCGTTGAGGCGACAAAATTTCTCTAGAACGAAATTGATGTCGGCAAGTGGTGCTGAATAAATGGTCATTGTGTGAACCCCGTTAGTACACGCCACTGAGTAGCGAATTGTGAAATCACATCTTCAGGCGACATACGCAGAGTTGATTCAGGAATCATGTCGGCGATATCGCGGCCTTCTTTGTAATGGTGCACAGCATTTCCCACACCATGAAATAGTTCTTTACGAACAGACACCAAGTCACTCGGTGGAGAATCTGAAAGAAAACCCCACATGGCAAGCGCCAAGTTGAGGTCGTGCACCATTGGCGCGCGGCCGAACAGTGAAGCGCGACGCAATGCAATCAATGAACATCCACGCAACGCATCTTCTTTGTGCTCACCTGCAGCAACACGAATGCGTGATTCTGCGCGCTTGGCCAACGTGATGATGTAGCCCTGATCTGGACCCTGATACCCGAGACGCTCACCTGTTGGCTGACGACCCTCAATCTCACCAGGACGACCTGGCGACCAGCCAGCCGGCGAAAAGTCGGGAGACTCATATGACCTCACCGTTTCAACGGGAGGTACTGGGGCAAAGCGAGGAGCTGACATAGGTAAAAACTCTACGCCGAGCGCACGGTGTTATGCCGAATGAAGCAGCCCGTACACCAGGGATTCTTCAAGGGCTCGCCATGAGGCCTCGATGATGTTGGCAGATACACCGATTGTGGTCCACGAACGATCGCCATTTGTGGCGTCGATGAGTACACGAGTGACAGCACCAGTTGCGGTGGCGCCGTCCAAGATGCGCACTTTGTAGTCCGTGAGGTGAACTTTGGAAAGTTCTGGATACCGCGAGAGCAACGCTGCACGCAGTGCGGCGTCGATGGCGTTTACGGGGCCATTTCCTTCGGCTGTTTCCACAAAACGATCATCGCCCACCCACACCTTGACGGTTGCTTCGGTCGTGAAAGTGCCATCAGCAGATTCGTCGGTGATGACTCGCATGGATTCCACGTTGAACGCTTCTTGCTTCCACCCAGAGGCGCGACGCATCAACAATTCAAGAGACGCATCGGCTGCTTCAAAATGGAAACCTTCGTGCTCGAGACGTTTGAGGTCATCGATCACTGAATTCACTGCAGGACCATCAAGAGACAATCCCAATTCTTCGGCTTTCACTTCGATGGTTGCACGGCCCGCCATTTCACTCACAACAAATCGTGTGCCATTTCCAACCACAACAGGGTCAACATGCTCATATGCATCTTTCGCACGCTTGATTGCCGAAACATGCAACCCTGCTTTGTGTGCAAATGCAGAAGAACCCACGTATGGGGCCTGCGGGTTCAGTGGCCTGTTCAAAACTTCTGCAACGTGGTTGCTGACTGCAGTGAGACGGTCAAGGTTTCCTTCAGGAAGGCAACGAAATCCCATCTTTAATTCAAGGTTCGGAATCACCGTGGTGAGGTTCGTATTGCCGGTTCGCTCGCCAAGACCGTTCAGAGTTCCCTGAACGTGGCGTACCCCGGCCATTACGGCAGCCATGCTGTTGGCGACTGCACAACCAGTGTCGTCGTGGCAATGGATTCCAAGCGTTGCATCATTACCTACAAACGCCTTCACCTTTGTCACGATTTCTGCAACCTCGTGCGGAAGTGATCCACCGTTGGTATCGCACATCACTAAATGAGTTGCGCCCTTCATTACTGCTGCTTCAACAACACGCATTGCAAATTCCGGATTGTTTTTGTATCC
>DAISXE010000128.1:0-3514 GCA_036826015.1 Ilumatobacteraceae bacterium | reverse complement strand
TTGCTCGGCATTCGATCACCGGAGCAAATGTGAGCATCATCGATTCCCAATTGTTGCCGCGTACCGCAACAGTGAATGACGCTGGTGTTCTCAGCATCGGTGGCGTAACTGTTGCAGCGATGGCAGAGCAGTTCGGCACACCTTTATATGTGTACGACGAAGAGCACTTGCGCAATCGGTGTCGTGAAGCAGTGGCTGCATTTGGCAAGGACAGAGTCATCTACGCAACAAAGGCATTTTTGTGTGGTGCTATGGCACGACTAGCGAATGAAGAAGGACTCCTGCTGGATGTCGCAACGGGTGGCGAACTTTTTGCTGCACTTCACGCTGGTGTTCCAGGTGAACGTTGCGTGTTGCACGGAAACAACAAATCAATGGAGGAGCTGCGAGCAGCCATTACAGCGCGCGTGCAACACATCGTTGTTGACAGCTTTGATGAGTTAGATCGAATTGAGAAACTTCACTCGGAAGGTTTGCCTGCTCCACGAGTACAACTACGCATCACACCAGGCGTGCATGTAGACACGCATGATTATGTGGCTACGGGCCAAGACGACTCAAAGTTTGGATTCAATCTCAACAATGGTGATGCAATGCGCGCCATTCAGCGTGCACAGGCTTCTGCGGCAGTTGAGTTAGTGGGTATTCATTGCCATATTGGTAGCAATGTTTTGTCGGTAGCCAATTTTGCTGATGCGTGCGCAGTAATGGTGAATCTGTTTCTTTCTGTTGATGTACCCGAACTCACACTTGGTGGTGGGCTTGGTGTGGCATACACAAATGGGGAAACTGCACCTTCGATGAGTGAGTGGGCTGATGTCTTGAAGCGAGCAACTTCTGCGATTCCTGCAGAGAAGAAAGTATTTGTAGAGCCCGGTCGTTCAATTGTCGCCACCGCTGGTCTCACGGTGTACGAAGTAGGCACTGTGAAATCCATTGAAGGAATTCGTACCTATGTATCTGTCGACGGCGGCATGAGTGATAACCCACGTCCCATGATGTACGGAAGTGCGTATGAAGCGTTTGATCCTGCACGTACGTCAACTGATCGCACCGAACATGTGCGCATTGTGGGTAAGCATTGCGAGAGCGGTGACATCGTGATTAATGATGCGCTTGTTGCACCGAATATTCAGCCCGGTGATCTACTGGTGACGCCAGTAACTGGTGCGTACGGTCATTCCATGGCAAGTAATTACAATAAGGTGCCACGTCCAGCTGTTGTCTTTGTGGCTAATGGTGTGGCACGTGAAGTGGTGCGGCGCGAGACGTACGAGGACTTGGTGCGCTTCGACATTTAGACCCCATAGGTCTGTCACACCCCATCCCTAGGTTCAGAAGTAACCAGGAGGTTGTGATGAGTGAGTATCAACTCTGTCCAGAATGTGAAGGCCCAGTTGTCGGTTTTGGTGACGACGCTCGATGCACGCAGTGCGGTCTTACGTATTTAGAGATGGACGAAATCATCGGCGAGGACGCTCGCGATGGCCTCAATGACGACGAGTACGACACCGATGAACTAGAGGATTCAGACTCCGACGATTCCGCTGATTGGTAAGGGGCAAGGCTAAATACGGCCACTCGGGGCAAGCGTCTGCCAATAGGCTTGTATCCCTATGGCAAAAGCCCCATCTTCTCCGTCCGTCGTGCGCATTGGCCTTTTGGGCTGTGGCAACGTCGGCGCAGCCTTCGTTCAACTTGTAGAGCGTCAAGCCGACATCATCGAGGCGCGTACGGGCGTGCGTCTTCAGGTAGTTCGTGTGGCAGTGCGCAACGTCAGTCGTGACCGCGATGTCAATGTGCCAGAAGGTGTACTTACTCGTGATGCTCACGCTGTGGTGTCAGACCCAACAGTCGATCTCGTTGTAGAAGTGATTGGTGGCATCGAACCAGCACGTGAACTTATTGCTGCTGCGATCGCTAATGGCAAACCAGTAGTCACTGCCAACAAGGAACTTCTTGCCAACGTTGGCCATGAGTTGTGGGCACAGTCTGATGCCGCTGGTGTCGACCTTTTGTTTGAAGCTGCTGTCGCAGGTGGCATCCCACTTATTCGCGCATTACGCGAGTCTCTTCGTGGCGAGCCGATTACTCGTGTGATGGGCATTGTCAACGGCACAACAAACTTTATTCTCACGAAGATGACCGACGAAGGCGCAGATTATTCAGCAGCCCTCAGTGAAGCGCAGCGTTTAGGTTTCGCCGAGCGTGACCCGACAGCTGATGTTGAAGGGTTCGACGCTGGCGCAAAAGCAGCGATCATCGCCAGCATCGCTTTTGGTGCGCGCGTTGTTGCCGGCGATGTGTATCACGAAGGCATCAGTGGCATCACAGCTGCAGACATTTCAATTGCTCGTCGCCTTGGCTATGTCGTCAAGTTGTTGGCCATTGCTGAGCAATCAAGCCAGTCGCAACCCGTTGCCGTGCGTGTTCACCCTGCCATGGTTCCTGTTTCGCACCCACTTGCCAGTGTGCGCGATTCATACAACGCGGTGTTTGTCGAAGGCGATGCCGTTGGGTCTCTCATGTTCTATGGCCGTGGTGCTGGTGGATCACCGACTGCATCTGCAGTATTAGGCGATGTCATCGATGCTGCCGTTAACTTGCGTAAAGGCACATGCGGAACAATTGGTTCTTTTGAACGTGTTCCCGTGCTGGCAATTGACGAAACATCTTCGCAATATCTCATTGGTCTCGACGTGGAAGACAAGCCTGGCGTATTGCATGCAATCACTGGTGTGTTCGCTAGCCACGGTGTCAGCATTCGTGCTGCAGAACAAGAAGGCATTGGCGAAGATGCACGTCTTGTGTTCATCACGCACCGCGCCCTCGAATCAGACGTACAAGCATGCGTCAGCGAATTCCGTAAGTCGCCAGTGGTGAAGCGAGCATCTGGTCTCATACGCGTCATCGGCGAATAACTAATCGTCATGCGTTACGTCTCTACTCGCGGTGCAGCACCAGTTCTCGGGTTTTCCGATGTTGTGCTTGCCGGTTTAGCTAACGACGGCGGCCTGTATGTTCCAGAGACATGGCCTGCGTTGCCAAGCAACCTGGGTAGTACGTATCCAGAATTAGCAGCTGGTGTATTTGCACCATACGTGGGTGGCGATATTGCTGCTGAGACCATGCTTCGTTTGTGTCGTGAGGCATACGCAACGTTTCGTCATCCGGATGTGGTGCCAATAGTTGATCTTGAACCTGGCCATCACCTCATGGAACTGTTCCACGGGCCAACTCTTGCATTCAAAGATGTTGCCTTGCAGTTGCTCGGACGCCTGTTCGACCACATCTTGACTGAGCGTCAGCAAAAGGTCACGATTGTTGGAGCAACAAGTGGCGACACCGGCAGTGCGGCTATTGACGGCGTGAAGGATTGCGCAAACATCAACATCGTCATCTTGTACCCAGAGGGTCGCGTCAGTGAAGTGCAGCGCCGCCAGATGACAACTGTGAATTCTCCGAACGTGCGCACTGTGGCTATCGACGGAACATTTGATGATTGCCAAGACTT
>DAISXE010000127.1:0-3547 GCA_036826015.1 Ilumatobacteraceae bacterium | reverse complement strand
CAAGAAGATGGTTCTTCGTTTGCGTCAGCAGTGCAAAACGCAATCAAGCAGCCAACATTTCCAGTCGGACTTCACGACCTTCGCGGAAAATTTCAGTTCCACGATGTTGCAGACTCTGTGATTTCCATCGACGGATACCAAATCATTTCTCGATTAGTTCCTCACATTGGGCCAACAGTCGGTTATCGCATCGAGTTTGGTGGCGCTTCAATCGCGTACATCTCTGATCATCAGCAACCGTACGACGGCTCATTTGCAGTTCCAGATGGCGTGCGCGAATTGGTAGAAGGCGTGGACCTGCTTATTCATGATGCGCAATACACCACGGAAGAATTCGCAGACAAAGCTCATTGGGGCCATTGCACCGCTGAGTTTGCTGTTGGCATCGGGCTTGCATGCCGCGCCAAGCGAGTGGCCCTGTATCACCATGACCCTGATCGCACTGACGACCAACTCGATGCAACACGGGCGTGTTCAGCATCTGCCGGAATGGAAGTATTTGTTGCTCGCGAAGGCGTAACAATCGCTCTGTAGCCGAGAATGTCTATTGTGGAGATGTGTCCACAGAATTTGACTCTGCCCATTTCCGCGCCGTTCTCGGCCATGTTCCCACCTCTGTTGTGATCGTCACCGGCCTCAATGCAGCAGGCGATGCATTTGGAATCACGATTGGTTCGTTTACATCGGTTTCGTTAGATCCACCACTCGTTGGATTTCTACCCGGAGTGAATTCAAAGTCTTGGGCATCAATTCGCGAGTCTGGTCGATTCTGCGTGAACGTACTTGGTGCAGATCAAGAAGAAGTGTGTTGGCGATTCGCAAAAGAAGGTGACGACAAATTCTCTGGACTTGATTGGACGCCATCTGCTGGTGGAAGTCCTGTGATTCCTGGATCTATTGCATGGATTGATTGTTCTTTGGAATCAGAAACCGTTGCTGGAGATCATTATTTCGTGATGGGCAACGTGGAGTCTTTGGGTCATCGTGATGATGTCTCTGATGCAATGATTTTTTTCAAGGGCAAAGTAAACCAAGTAACTCACGTGCAGAAGTAACCATGGTTGCTTGGTTGTGCGCTGCTGTCGTGGGGGCGTTCTTTGCTGTCGCAGGCGCATTGAAGGTGATGGGCTGGTCCCAATGGCGTGCTGATGCTGCTCGTCAACATTTATGGCCTGTTGTTGCCATTGCAACTCCGCCAACAGAATTGTTACTTGGGGCGTTGCTCGTTGTGTTGCCGCCGTCGCCAGTTGTGCTCGCACTTTCAACACTGCTACTTGTGGTGTTTACTTCATTTCTTGCAGTACAGGTACTAACCAAGTCAAGTGTTCCGTGTGCGTGTTTTGGTGTGCGAAGCACAAAGCCACCGTCGTGGAATGACGTAGGGCGCAATGTGTTATTGCTAGTCCTGTTGTTTGCTTCAGCTGCGTTGAGCTAAAAAAACTTTTACATGCACTGAAGCGCAAAGACCAGCGTCTTTGCTTCATCAAGCCATTGTTCGTATCTGCCTGATGGTCCACCATGGCCAGCACCCATCTCACACTTAAACAACACGAAGCGCTCTGGTGATTCGTGGCGCATCTTTGCTACCCATTTCGCTGGTTCGTGATAACTCACTCGTGGGTCGTTGAGTCCGGCAGTGACGTAAGTGGCTGTCTTGATGGCAGATGACTCAAGGTCGTACGGCGAATAACTCAACATGTACGAAGCAAATGGTTCTTCACGGGGATCGCCCCATTCTTCCCACTCGGTAATAGTGAGAGGCAATGTGGGGTCACTCATCGTCGACACGATGTCAACGAAAGGCACTTCTGCAATTGCGCCAGCAAAAGTTGTGGGGGAAAGGGCAATAGATGCACCCACGGTGAGGCCACCGGCACTGCCGCCGCGGACCACTATTCGTGATGGTGAGCAGATGTTCTTGTTGGCTAAGTGTTCAGCACATGCAATGGTGTCGAAGAATGTGTTCTTCTTGGAGAGGTATTTTCCGTTGAGATACCAATCTCTACCCATTTCTCCACCGCCCCGTGGGTGCGCTAACGCCCAGATGCAACCACGATCTAACAGCGACAGTCGCGCAACAGAGAACCATGGAGCCACAGATATTTCGTATGCGCCGTAGACATAGAGAAGAGCCGGTGCTGAGCCATTTAACGGCGTATCGACGTGGCGCACAATGTCCATAGGAACAAGCGTGCCGTCATGTGATGGAGCCCACAGTCTTTCAGAGACATATTTACTGAGGTCACAATTCGGAGTTTGTGTTTGTTTCAGAACGCGAAGAGAAAGAGTGGTTACTTCACATGTTGCTGTGGTGGCTGGAACAGTGAGTGATTGATACGAAAGGCGAATGCTGTCTGTATCAAAATCTGGATTGGCATCAATCTCTACTTCATGTGGTTCATCAAGAACTGGAACAGATGTGACCGAGCCATCTTTCTGCACAAGTGAAATGGTCTGTTGACCATTGACCCATCGCTGCATCACGGCATGGTTAGCAAAGCATTCAAATTGACTAATCCGTTGGCTGGGAATGTGTGCAACTAGAGGTGTCCACTGTGATGGTGAATTTGTAGGAGCAGTGAAAATTGCAAAGTCTTTTGCTTTGAAGTTGGACATGATGGCAAAGACATCACCCCAATCGTCAAGGGAATACTCCACGTCGTCTTCTCGCGGGCGCACAAGTGTGAGCGGTGACTCTGGCGCAGCACTTGGAAGCACCCACGAAGCACTAGATGTCTTGCTTGACGAATCGATAACTATCCATTTGCCGGACCGAGTAGACGAAACAGAGATAAAAAAGCGCTCATCTGGCTCTTCAAAGACAAGAACGTCGGCAGATTGTGCAGTACCCAATTTGTGGCGCCACACCCGCCATGGCCGCATTGCTTCGTCTGGAGTTACATAAAAGACCCATTCGTTGTCGAGACTCCAAGCAACACCGCCCCAGGTGGTTTCCGTGATCACATCGTCTACATCTCTAGCGTTCGCAATGTCGCGTATTCGCATTGTGTAGTACTCGGATCCATTCACGTCGCTTGACCACGCGAGAAGTCGAGAATCGTGTGAGATCTCAAATGCACCAAGTGAGAAGTACTCGTGTTCACTTGCTTCGATATTTTCATCGAGCAGCATGTCACTGTGTGCAGTGTCTACAGAATGACCCCGAGTATGAATGGCGTATGACTTGCCAGTTTCGGTGCGAGAGGCGTACCACCAATTGTTGTGGAGAACGGGATAGGAAGAATCGTCTTCGTTGATACGCGATTTAATCTCGTTAAAGATCTCATTCGTTGAGGTTGAGTGTTGAGAAAACCATTTCTCGGCAAACGCATTTTCTGCGTTGAGATACGTGGTGGTCTCGGGGTCGTCTTTGTTGAGCAACCATGCATAGGCATCTTGCACTTCACCCGTTGGTCGCTGCCACACATGTGGTCGGCGTGTTGCAATTGGGGTGTCTGTTGTCATGGCATGAAGGTTATGGCGATGGTGCAGGTACCGTTTTGGTGTGCGCGTTTGGATAGACCAAGACCTATGTACTGGGGATGGC
>DAISXE010000126.1:0-3591 GCA_036826015.1 Ilumatobacteraceae bacterium | reverse complement strand
CTTGGCCGTCGTAGTGAGTGTGAATATCGATAAAGCCTGGAGTGACAAGTTTGCCGGTGGCATCAATTTCTTCTGCTGCTTCACCAACAATGGTGGGTGCAACCTGTGCAATGACACCATCCTTGACAGCAACATCGGCAGTAAATGCCGGCGCTCCTGTGCCATCGACGACTGTGCCACCGCGAATAATGAGATCAAACATGAGAACCCCCTTCTCACTAATTGAGTGTAGTGAGTACCTATTGGGCAAGAAAGGGTTGAACGGGATATTTGATAGGAGAACCAAACACTTACGGGCATTGGGTGCGTGCATCCACGACACCTAGAAATTGCACTGTTCCTATCTAGTATCAAGGGCGAACATGTTGGAGGTGTGCGATGACAATGACAGACAATGCCAAGACATCAAATTCTCAGAAGACAGAACATTTTGATGTTCTGATTGTCGGAGCGGGAATATCGGGAGTCGGGTCTGCGTATCACCTCCAGGAGCAGGCACCGAACAAGTCCTACGTCATTCTTGAAAAGTATGAGACGTTCGGCGGGACGTGGCACATGCACACGTATCCAGGAGTTCGCTCAGATAGCGACCTCTACACATTTGGGTATCGATTCAAGCCGTGGACCTCAGCACCGATCGCGAGTGCTGATGAAATCAAGAAGTACATGGCCGCAGTAATTTCTGAGAACAACATCGACAATCACATTCGTTATCGTCACGAAATCACGGCAGCGTCGTGGAGCAGTCTTGAACAACGTTGGACGGTCACCGTTACAAATCTTGCTAAAGGTGACTCATTCCAGATGACTGCCAATTTCTTGTGGATGTGCCAGGGCTATTACAAGCACTCCGAGGGTTACACCCCCGAATGGCCTGGCATGCAGAACTACAAGGGACGCATTGTGCACCCACAAACATGGCCAAAGGATCTCGACCACAAAGGCAAGAAAGTTCTTGTAATCGGCTCTGGTGCAACTACTGCCACTTTGGTTCCAGCCATGGCTGCAGACTGCGAACACGTCACAGTGCTGCAACGTTCACCGACATATTTCATACCGGGGCGTAATGCGAACGAACTTGCCGACACCCTGCGTCAACTCGAAGTAGACGAAGAGTGGATTCACGAGATTGTGCGCCGAAAGATCTTGTTCGATGGTCAGCAAGTAACCGATATGGCTTTCGAATACCCAGAAATGGTGAAAGATGCATTGCTCGATGGAATCAGGCCGCTCTTGCCAGAGGGTTATGACATTGCGAAACACTTCACCCCGAAGTATCGACCATGGCAACAGCGCATTGCGTTTGTCCCCGAAGGTGATTTGTTTGCCGGCATCAAGTCGGGCAAGGCCAGCATGGTCACCGATGAGATTGAGACATTCACTGAAACCGGTGTTGTTACCAAAGATGGAACAGTTATCGATGCAGACATTGTTGTGACTGCTACTGGTTTCCATCTCAGTGTTTTAGGCGATATTCCATTTGATCTTGATGGCGAAGCTGTGGATTGGTCACAAACAGTGACGTATCGCGGAATGATGTTTACGGGTATCCCTAACCTTGCATGGGTGTTTGGTTACTTCCGAGCTAGCTGGACATTACGTGTCGACATCATGGGTGACTTCATCACACGCTTGTTCAAGCACATGGAACAAAAAGGTGTTCACACTGTCACGCCGCAACTTCGACCTGAAGATGCGGACATGACAATTGGACCATGGATGGATCCGAATAACTTCAATCCGAATTACCTCATGCGCAGCCAGCACCTCATGCCAAAATCAGGTGACAAGCAAGAGTGGAAACACGATCAGAACTATTCGCTGGAATGCAAAGTCTTGCCAGCAGTTGATCTTGACGATGGCTGCTTGATTTACAAGTAGTTACTTGTTGGCGAATGCTGGACAGAGGCCAGTCTTTTTGTAGTGGCACCAGTCGCACAAATTGGTGACCTTGCAGTGGAATTCGCCTGTGTTACATGCATTGTCGAGTGCCTCTTTTGTTTCAACGATTGTTCCCATTGCCGTAGCTAGTAGGGCAGGGGTGACTTCAAGAGTCTTCTTTGTTGATTCAGTGAGATAGAGAAGATCGAGCTGTGATGTCTGAACGTCGTTTGCAGACTCAAGCATGAGTGCATATGCAAGCAGTTGAAAGAACTGTTTATCTGGGGAGTTGTATCGAGGGTTAGGAACTCGGCCGGTCTTGTAATCGGAGATGATGGCAGTCTCGTCGTCGCTAATGGAAAGACGGTCGATAAAGCCGCGCATGCGAACACCCTCGACTTCGCTTTCAACTTCGAGTTCCATTTCATCAATGAAGGTTTCTTGTGGATTCTCAAGATTCCATAAATTAATCATGTTTGAAAAAGCGGTTTGTTTGAACTTCTTAATGTCGCCTTTTGGCTCGTCAAGCGATAGGACTTTTTCTTCCCAACCGTTGTCGGCCCATAATTGGCCAGCCAATGTCTTCACGGAATCGTGGGTGCGCTCGGAAGGGTCAAGAAGATACAAGTGCTCGAGAACTTCGTGTGTGAAGGTGCCAAGTTCGGTAGCCCAAGATGGCGGCTCTTTGATGTTGTCGAACTTATTGATCTTGAATTTCTGCGGGCAGTCTTGGTACAGACGAATAGAAGATGGTGACAGATAATCCGGTGGAGTAAACATTGTTCGTATTCTTTCATGCCCGTGTAACGGACTTTGAGGTTGCCCTTATCCAGCAATCATTTCGGCGTAGAGGGGCAAAAGGTTTGCTGGGCCGCCCACCAGGAATGTGGTGATGCACGACTCGCGCCACTTTGCTAGATCATCTTTGATCTTGTCCATGGGGCCAACGAGCGCAACATCTTCCACCATTTGAAGTGGAATGATTGCTGCGGCTTCTTGCTTTTTGCCGGCCAAGTACAGATCCTGCACTTTCAGCGCGACATCTTCATACCCCATGCGTGCGAATACCTCGAAGTGGAAGTTGGCGCCACGTGCACCCATTCCACCCGCGTACAGGGCAAGAAATGGCCGCACCATGTCTGCACACTTCTCAACATCTTCACCAGGAACGATGGTGACAGTTGCGGCAATCTCAAATCGGTCAGCCTTGTTTTCTTCGCCACTCTTTGCAAACCCTTCATTAAGGCACTGTCTGTAAAAGCCATCTTCCTTTGGCGAGAAAAACAATGGAAGCCATCCGTCGCAAATCTCTGCAGAGAGCGCAACGTTCTTCGGACCCTCTGCTCCAAGAAAAATTGGAATGTGGGGGCGGAACGGATGAATGGTGCTCTTGAGCGGTTTGCCAAGACCAGTGCCGCCTTTGTAAGGCATGTCGTAATGTGCGCCGTGATAGTTCACTGGTTGTTCGCGACGAACAATCTCACGGATGATCTCTATGTACTCGCGGGTGCGTGCAAGCGGACGTGGATAGGGCTGGCCATACCAACCTTCGGCAACTTGTGGTCCAGACGCACCGAGACCCAAAATGAAACGACCGCCACTGAGGTGGTCCATGGTCATTGCGGCCATTGCAGTTGTTGCCGGTGTGCGAGCACTCATCTGCATGATGGAAGTGCCTAGCCGAATGTTTTTTGTATGCGAACCCCACCA
>DAISXE010000125.1:0-3646 GCA_036826015.1 Ilumatobacteraceae bacterium | reverse complement strand
AAGGAATACGACGCCATCTGTGCTCCACGAAGAGACACCGCCTGAGCAATATGGGATGCTCGAGACAGCGTCACTACGTGAATGGCCATAAAGAACAGCGTCATGACGACGGGAATTAGCAACACTGATTGCGTACTAGTTTCACCTTTGTCATTCATGAATGACTTCAATAGCTTCAGCCCAGATTTAGTGAGTTGGCTTTATCGCGAACACGGGCACTGATAATCGCGCCAACCGTGATTGCGAGTGCTACTAATGCCGCCGTCATTACAACAGTTGTTGCACTGACTTCACCTCTTTCTCGATCCATCTCACGAGATGCATCCAAGCGGATCTGGTAATACTGAAACATCTGTCGAGTGATTGACATGTTGTTCCCCTTTCTTTTTTGTGTTGTTGGACCTTGTGTTGTTTCACAGCGCGCCGAGTGTCCCGGAGAAGGCGGGATACCCGACTAGTAAGACAAAACCAATAAACAGCACAACCATGGGAAGACCCATTCGCTCTGTACGTACTTCGGCCTCGTGCTCAACACGGGCCAGATTTTTATGACGGAGTGCCTGTGCTCGAGCCCCTAACGACTGTCGGACACGACCTCCATGCTCACCGGCTATCTGCACACTGTGTGCGACCTCAATGAGGGATTCAACACCAAGTTCCTCACCGAGGTCTCTCAATGAATTCCAATAGGAACGACGGGAGCTTTGCGCGCGAGCTATGACGATTCGAATTTGTTCAAAACTCCATCCGTCACCAGCATCTGCAGCCGCAAGAAGAGCGGTCTCGGCTCCAGCCCCACCAGCCAACAAAACATTGACTAAATCAAGGAAAACTGCAACTGCAATATCCATGTCTGATCGTCTGGCGGTCGCCTTTACCTCAATACCTCTAACCATGTGAATCCAAACCGCCACCGGAAGCAAGAGTAAAAAGAAGATTAGAAGAATTGGCGTTGTGCCCATCAAATATGTGACGAGAGCAAACATACAGAGCGCAAGAAGTACGGCAAACAACATTGTTCGTATCCCGCGTCGCACAAAATCCTTTTCACTAATGCCTAAGACATGAAGATCTTTAGGGTGCGGTGTCAAACCCTTCATCAAAACTCCCTCGTGTGACGACCAGCCAGGAAACGTGCAGGGACACGTATGTTCGACATTTTGTGGAGTGACAGAAGGGCGAATACGAATGCGCTGACAATGCACACCATTACAAGCATTCCTTCGACTGACATAAACGGTTTTAGATACGCAGAATTCAACAGCAGTAACCCAAGGACGAATGTGATGACGGCCCCAGAGATGATGCGAATAGCTGTTCGCATTCGAGCGCGAGACACCCAAATTCGCATGTACAGGTGACATTCCGAACGAGCGCATTCGCTGAGATGCGAAAGTAGTTGTGCGAGATCACGAGTCTGATGCACCGATGCCGTGACAAGAGCAGCAACCACGAAGTCGCAAGTCGGATGGGCCACATCGTCTGCGAAGCGTCGCAGAGCATCTTCGAATGTTCCGTACCTAAGTCCTGCCACCAGTCGCCTAACTGGTTCGGCAATGGCGCGAGGAGCAAAGTTTTCTGTTGCAAAGATTGCCTGTTCCAGACCGGCAGATGCGGCAATCGTGTCTCTCAAATTTTCTGTCCACGTAGCAATCGCCTCGACAATTTCTCCTTGGTTATTAACTTCTCGATTACGAACCGAGAGCTTTGTCATCTTCGGCATACGGGGACTGAAACCACTGATGATTGTGAGTACGCCAATTGCAATGAGTACGGCCAACGCGCAAAGAACTAAGCCGACCATGACATACCTGTTGGCCGTTGAAATCCGAACTCACTGAGAACCTCTGAAGTCTGTGCTCGTAAAGCCATGAAAGCAGACTCTGGATGAGAGTAGGAAAAGACTTCGTTCGAAATAATTGATGAGCCCTCGGCATCAGTTACTTCAATAATCGAAGTGACTCGCCTGCGTCCATCGATGTTTTGAATGTGTACTACAAAGTGAATTGCACTAGCCACCAATAGATTCACGGTTTCAGTCGGAAGCCCCATGGACGCCATTGAGACATAGGCAAGGAGTTTGGGGAAAGCCGAACGGGCGCTGTCTGCGTGCAATGTGCACATCGAACCATTGTTTCCCTGGCTCATGGCCAAGAGCATGGGAAACGCCTCAGCACCTCGAACTTCGCCAACTATCACGCGATCGGGGTCCATACGAAGAGCCATTCGGGTGAGATCAGACATATTGATTTCGCCCTGGCCCTCGATGTTGGCTGCACGGGCTTGTAATGCATCATGGTCAGGATGGCTCGCTTCAAAATGCTCAATGCCAAGTTCAAATGCATCCTCGATGGTGACGATGCGCTCGTTATAGGGAATCTCGTTTAACAGCGCTCGCAATAGCGTTGTCTTTCCTGATCCAGTCCCCCCGGCAATCACAATGTTCTTTTTTGCGCGAACAGCAGCGGCGAGAAAACGAGCAACATCAATGCTCAACATGTTTCGTGTTACGAGTTCTGACAAATTTGAATAATCAAATTTGTGACGTCGAATAATCAAAGTGGGATGACTTGATACTTCCATTGCTGCAAAAAGACGTGACCCGTCTGGGAGTTGAAGATTGAGTTCGGGATGAGCTGGGTCGAAACGCTGTTCCCGATGACCCATCCGTGCCGCTATTCGCCGGATGAGATCAACTAATTCACCGTCAGTGTTGACTATGGGCTCTCGTTCTTCGCGCTCCCCATTTCGCAATTTCACCCACACCGGACGATTACCGCGGACATGAATATCTGAAATGTGATCATCCTCAAGCAGCGGTTCAAGTTTCCCAAGACCTAGAACTTGGGCGATTGCTTCATCGATGATCTGACGTTCGCCAATTTCAGGAATGACATCGAGTCCCCACGCATCAGGTTGGCGCGCACTTGCTAAAAGTTGAGCCGCTGTTGAGCGTGCTACCTGACGTTCTTCCTCAAGTGTGGGAGCAGGCAAATCACTATTGTGACGACGAACTCTGTCATCAGCCAATGACGACGCAATAGTCCGAGTGATTTCCTGCATGTCAATAGAACGTGTACTCATCGAACTGCAACTCCGACAATTGATAGTTGTACTTTTTCTGCGTCGGCAAGGTCGACTGCAAGAGACTCTGGTCCCTGCAAGGTAACTACAGATTCAATTCCTAAATCTCCAGCTTTCCCAATACTGCGTACTACTGCAAGTTCCTTAATTAGACGCGCGATTCCGTCAGTGTTCATAGATGGAACGACAACTACACGCACAGTGTCTCCTTCTTTCATTTCGGGCGGGTACTCACCAGCACCAACCGAAACAGACACATACGCTTCGCCATCCAGCAAACCGTCCATTTGCTCAGGCAGAGATGCCACCGGTGTTTCATTTGGCGTTGGTGTGGTAATTGGTGCAGATCTCTTATTCACAAGCGCTAGAACAAGAAGAAAAGAAAAGAGCACAATCAAAAGGCCAATAAGTAGTTCAATTCTTAACTTTCGGCTACTCGTTGCTGTGGCTCCAGATGCGGCCCGAAGACCCGCGAGTCGCTCATCAATACCAGAAGTGTGCGATCCTGAACCGAATCCAATATCTGCCATGACTCATCCCTCGTCTTTCCCATTGGGCACAA
>DAISXE010000124.1:0-3655 GCA_036826015.1 Ilumatobacteraceae bacterium | reverse complement strand
GCGCATTCTGTGATGCGCCTAGTGTCACTTCCATGGCGACCAGGGACTTTCCCGAAAATGACTGGCTGACGGGTGTACCAGGCCCAGATGTGGATGTCGCTCAGATGGACCACGCAATCCAGGAAATCTCCACCAACCCCTCTGAATTCGGCGCCAATCTGGCCTTGGTTGTAGTCCATAAGGGTCGGATTGTGCGGGAAATATATGGCGAGGGCGTGACGGCCCAGAGCACCTTGATCTCGTGGTCTATCGCAAAGAGCATCACTCACGCCCTGGTGGGCATAGCTGTGAAGGATGGAATTCTCTCCATCTCGGATAGCAATCTGTTTCCTCACTGGCAAGACGAGCGTGCTCGCATCACTCTTGGCAACTTGCTCAACATGTCGAGTGGGCTCGCATGGTGTGAGGACTATGTGAACGATTCAATTTCTGACGTAATTGAAATGTTGTTTGGTGACGGTGAGTTTGCCGGAGATCACGCGATGTACGCATCTGCAAAAGCATTAGAAGCCACACCTGGTTCGAAGTACATGTACTCATCGGGCACCACAAATCTTGTGACTCGTATTTTGGCTGTTGCTCTCGGCGAGAAAAACAATTCATCTGAAATTGTTGAGACTTTCATGCGTCAACGATTGTTTGAACCAATAGGTATCAATTCTGCAATTCCTAAATTTGACAACACCGGAAACTTCGTAGGTTCATCATTTGTGTATGCAATCGCACGAGACTTTGCACGATTCGGATACCTGTATTTGAACGATGGAGTGTGGGGCGATAATCGTCTGTTGCCTGAAGGCTGGGTGCAATATGGGCGGACTGCGATTGCTCTTGATCCTGAGAATGGGTTGGAATACGGCGCGCATTGGTGGATGTCCCCCGAAGATCCAGGTTCGATGACTGCAATGGGTTACGAGGGTCAGTTCACGTGGATTTCACCTGAACGCGACCTTGTATTGGTTCGCTTGGGGAAAACCAACAATGAATTGGTGCCAGCGTTACGCGAAAAATTGGTACAGATTATTCGTTCATTCCCTGCGCAGGGCTCTGAAATCGGTAACGATAGTACGCATGGCTGAACCAACGAAAAGCGTCTGGCGGTTCAGCCGTCCAATTCAATACGTGCTCGGTGGAGCCGTGGTGTACTTCTTTGTTCTTCCACTCATTCCTGGATTACGCAATGCGGTGAGGGACCTTAAGTCGATTAATCCGTACATGTTGATTGTTGGAATTGGACTGCAAGGTTTTTCGTTGTTGGCCTATTCCATGTTGACGCGTGCAGCGTTGGGCGACGAGGGGCACAAGATCAGCCCGTTACGTCTGTTTCGTATTCAATTGAGCACAAAAGCGCTCGGCAATATTGTCCCCGGTGGAAGTGCAGCGAGTTCAACTCTCGGATACAAGCTCATCACCATGTGTGGAGTTCGTGGACCTGACGCAGCTTTTGCATTGGCAACTGCCGGCATTGGTTCTGCAGTGGTGTTGAATCTCATTTTGTGGTTTGGCCTCATCATTTCAATTCCAACACGTGGTGTGAACCCCGCATACGGAACCGCTGCGGTCGTTGGTGTGATCTTGATGGCGTTTGCTGCCTTTCTTATTTTCGGATTAGTAGAGGGTCAAGGTCGTTCAGAAAAAATGGTGCGCTCTATTGCGCGCCGTTTGCGTTTTGACGAGCACCATGCTGCAGAAGTTCTTGAACATCTAGGTAATCGAATTGAAGGGCTTGCTAAAGACCGTGCATTGTTGTGGAAGGTCATCGGATGGGCAACGTTGAACTGGGCTCTCGATGCTTTTTCGTTGTGGGTATTCATTCGTGCATTCGGTGAAACCGTGCATCTCGACGCATTGATTGTGTCGTTCGGTCTAGCCAATGTGTTTTCAGTGATTCCGATTACGCCCGGTGGGCTTGGACTCATCGAAGGCATTTACATTCCGACCTTGGTCGGGTTTGGTCTTGCTCGGCGTACCGCAACCGTTGGCGTGCTTTCTTACCGCGTAGCGCAATATTGGTTGCCGATTGTGGTTGGTTGGTTGTGTTACCTATCTCTTCGGTTTGGCCCATTCTCTATCGACCGTCGTCACAGACTGATTCCATTGAGTGACGTGGTAGCAAAGCAGACCGAGCGTGGACTTTCCAAAGTTGATTGGGTGGAGGCGTATGCACCACCAGACCGAACTGGCCAGCACTCTGTGGCAGATTTCCAGCCAACGGACTACGAATACAACGACGACACGGACGGTACGGCGAAACCTGAGTAGCGTTGAGCACCATGACAACTCACGAACGCCCATTTGGCCGCTGCTTTGAAGATTTCATTCCAGGAGACGTATTTCGTCACTGGCCTGGCAAGACAATTACTGAATACGACGATCATCTCTTTTGCATGATCACGATGAACCATCACCCCTTGCACACAAACGATTGGTTTGCCAAGGAGAGCGTGCAGGGTCGCAACGTGGTTGTAGGAAACCTGGTGTACTCCCTTGTGTTGGGTATGAGTGTTCCTGATGTCAGCGGTGCAGCTATTGCCAACCTTGAGGTTGAAACTCTTCAACACAAATTCCCAACTTTCCATGGCGACACAATTCATGCCGAGACTCGCGTACTTGAAGTCACGGAAAGTAAGTCGAAGAACGATCGCGGAACTGTGTTGGTCGAGACCAAAGGTTTCAATCAAGACGGCAAAGAAGTGTGTTACTTCCGTCGTCGCGTGATGGTGTGGAAACGGGAGTTTGCACCGAATCGTCGTCGTCCGTACGACGGCCAAGACGTGTGGGTCGATTAACACGACACGACCGCATTGCGTCAGCACTCATTGAGTGGGGTAGTGGTTCGCTTCGAGATCTACCGTGGCGACGTACAAATGATCCGTGGCGAGTACTAGTTAGTGAAGTGATGCTGCAACAGACTTCTGTTGCACGCGTCATGCCAAAGTACGAAGCGTTCCTCGAGGCTTTTCCTACTCCTGAGGCATTGGCGAAAGCCCCTTTAGGTGATGCGTTGCGACTGTGGACGGGACTTGGGTATCCGCGTCGATGTCGCAATCTGCAGGCAACAGCCGTTGTTCTGCATGACCAATTCAATGGACGTATGCCTTCTACTTTGGATGAACTACTTGCGCTTCCAGGCATTGGCCAATACACGGCTCGCGCAGTCCTTGCTTTTGCTCACCGAATCGATGTTGCGGTTGTTGATGTGAACGTGTCGCGCGTGTTGTCACGACTTGAAGGTGTGCCGATGAAGGCACGTGCACTGCAAGACCTGGCAGATGAACTGATTCCTGAAGGACTGGCATGGGAATGGAATCAGGTGATGATGGATTTTGGTGCACGGCATTGCACGGTGCGCTCGCCTCAATGTGCCACATGCCCGGTACGTAGTCAGTGTCGTTACAAAGGCGTTGGCGAAGACCCAGCACAGTTGTCAGCCGGAGTGAGTAAGCCGCAGGCGCGATTTGAAGGATCTGATCGTCAGGCCCGCGGCCGTGCAATGAAAGCGGTGAGTTCAGGTGCGATGAACATCAACGACGTTGTCGAAGCGATGAGAGTTGACGAAGAACGCGCAGTTACATTGATCACTTCGCTGGTGGCTGAAGGTTTATTGCAACGCACTGGCTCAATGATTACTTTGCCGTAACCCAATCAATAATCA
>DAISXE010000123.1:0-3661 GCA_036826015.1 Ilumatobacteraceae bacterium | reverse complement strand
ACAAGCACCAAGCGTCGAGCGCCCACCAACTCGTATCAATTACCTCGATTAATCGCACGGCCCGTTACGGGCGACGACGACTATCGGCCTGGTTGGTATGTGCCAAACACGTCGCGCAAAGCATCGCTCACTTCACCCAAAGTGGCATGAGCACGAAGCGCTTCTTTCATTGGGTACAACAAGTTCTCTGTTCCACGAGCTGCAGTGCGTACGGCTTCAAGAAGCTCTTGCACCTTTGCTTGATCACGGTTCGCTTTGAAAGCCTTGAGACGTTCTAGCTGGCCAACTGCAAGAGTCGGGTCAAGCGGGAAGACGTTTGGCTCTGCTTCGCCGTCAACAGTGAACTTGTTAACGCCAACAATCACACGCTCATCGTCATCAATTGACTTGGTGTACTCATAGGCGCTTTGTTCAATTTCGTCCATTTGGAATCCGGCTTCAATTGCATCGACTGCTCCGCCCATTTCATCAATGCGAGCGATGTATTCCCACGCAAGGCGTTCCACTTCGTCGGTCAATGACTCCACGAAATATGAACCCGCCAGTGGGTCTGGTGTATCCACAACGCCGCTTTCATACCCAATGATTTGCTGAGTACGCAATGCGATACGTGCAGCATCTTCTGTAGGCAATCCCAGCGCTTCGTCGTATCCGTTGGTGTGCAAACTCTGTGTACCACCCATGACTGCAGCAAGTGATTGCACAGCAACACGAACAACGTTGTTCAACGGTTGTTGTGCGGTGAGGGTGCTTCCGCCAGTTTGGGTGTGGAAGCGCAACAACTTGCTGCTTTCCTTCTTCGCACCAAAACGCTCGGTCATGATCTTGTGCCACATACGGCGACTGGCGCGGAACTTGGCCACCTCTTCGAAGAAGTTGTTGTGACCATTCCAGAAGAACGAAAGTCGCGGAGCAAAATCGTCTACATCGAGACCCGCGTCAACGGCTGCCTGCACATATGCAATCGCGTTCGCCAAAGTAAACGCAATTTCTTGCACGGCAGTACTTCCTGCTTCACGAATGTGATATCCAGAAATTGAGATGGTGTTCCATTTCGGAACATGCTGAGCGCAATAACCAAAGATGTCGGTGATGATGCGCATGGAAGGTCGCGGTGGGTACACATAGGTACCGCGTGCGATGTATTCCTTCAGCAAGTCATTCTGAATGGTGCCACTGATGGCTGTGCTTGGAACGCCCTGTTCTTCTGCAACCAATTCGTACATCAACAACAAAATGGCACCGGTGGAGTTAATCGTCATCGACGTTGACACTTTGTCGAGCGGCAAGTCTTTCAACAACATGCGCATGTCTTCCAATGAGTCGATAGCAACGCCTACTTTGCCAATCTCACCTTCACTGCGTGCATGGTCTGAGTCGTATCCCATTTGTGTCGGCAAGTCGAACGCACAAGACAAACCTGTTTGACCTGCTTCGAGCAAAAACTTGAAGCGTTGGTTCGTTGTCTCTGCTGAACCAAAGCCGGCGTACTGGCGCATGGTCCACAACTTGCCGCGATACATCGTGGGGTACACACCGCGCGTATAAGGAGCACCACCTGGAGTACCCAGCTGAGTCGCTGGATCCCATCCGGCGAGTGTCTCTGGCGAATACAGAGGGGCAATTTCAATTCCCGAGTCGGTGCGCTTTACTTCTTCAGCCATAAGGGTCAAGCGTACGAGCCACCTTTGCCCCTCACCTAGTTCACATCGTGTTGAATCTGACCTAGCCAGACCGAAATGTCTTATCTGGCGGCCACCAGGCTGATTTCCATTAACCACTCCGCCCGAGCCAACGCCGGAACCGTCACCAGGGTGCTCGCTGCGCGATGTTCGCCCATCACCTCATCACGAACCGCCATCACAGTCGCTAGGTCCTCTGAGAGCCTCTCAGAGGCCACTACGTAGGTGGTAATGCTGGCAATGTCAGCCACGGCCATGTCCCCTGCGCGCAACAGTTCCAGCAGGTTTGCCCACACCACTCGGGCCTGGCCTTCTATGGATGGCGGCACCGTGCCATCGGGCATGGTGGGCACAACGCCAGAAGTGAAGATGAACCGCTCGGCCCCCTCCACTGAAACTGCGTGGGCATATCGAGCCGCAGGTGCAGCCATGTGTTCTGGACGGATCTCTCGTATTCCCATGGCACTCATTCTGTCGTATTGTGAGGCCATGACCATCACACCAGATGCACCAGCCGAAACACGCTCCATCGACGGAGTTCTTCTGACTCCGAAGGAAGTGAAGATTTACGGGCAAGAGTCGCTCATGCCTTCAGCCAACGTGGCCGAAGAACGTCTTCGCCGCAAGCAAAAACTTGCTGGTGCACTGCGCATCTTTGGTCGCCTCGGTTTTGGTGAAGGCGTTGCCGGACACATCACAGTTCGTGACCCAGAATTTCCTGATCACTTCTGGGTGAACCCACTCGGTTTGTCGTTTCGTCACATGCGCGTCTCTGACCTCATCTTGGTGAATCATCATGGTGAAGTTGTGTACGGCGAATATGCAGTGAACCGCGCTGCATACGTATTGCATGCAGCAGTGCACACAGCACGACCAGATGTCATCGCTGCAGCACACGCACACTCTGTATACGGAAAAGCATTCAGCTCACTCGGCATCAAACTCGATGCGCTCACACAAGACTCATGCGCGTTCTACGAAAACAACGTCGTCATCTCCGATCATGGCGGCGCCGTGGTATTCGAAGAAGCAGCCGGTCGTGATTTCGCAGAAGCGTTCGGCCAATACCGTGCAGCAATTCACCAAAACCACGGACACTTCACCGTTGGCGCATCTGTTGATGAAGCCGTGTTCTGGTTTGTGTGCTTCGAGCGTTGCGCGCAAGCTCAACTTGCAGCCATGGCCGCAGGCACACCAAAGCACATTCCACACGAGTCTGCTGTGTACACACGCGAACAAGCCGGAAACGCGATGACAGGCTGGGCACACTTCCAGCCACTGTGGCAAGAAATTTGCCGCACAGACCCTGAACTATTCGACTAAGCCTCGGTTCATTCTCTTGTCCTCATCACAGAGGTCGACAACTGATCGAGTTTTCGACGCCCTTCCGCCTGAGTCATTCTTCATTGTCTCTGCAGCCGCGCAATACACGGGCGCCATCGTTGCCATCAAACTTTTTGATGACATTTCTCCAGCCACCGTTGCATGGCTTCGCGTCCTCAGTGCTGCTCTCATTCTGATTGCATTCTCATCTCGCAAGAATCATTCGTCGTGGACGCGACGTGACCTCATGTGGGTTGCAGCCTTTGGCACAGCAACTGCACTGATGAACATGTTCTTTTACTTAGCAATCGACACCATGCCGCTTGGCAAAGGCGTCACTATTGAATTCATCGGCCCCATCACGGTTGCGGCTTTGCGCACTCGTTCGTTACGTAACACTGGCGCACTTGTTCTTGCTGCAATCGGAGTAGTTGTTCTCGGTGGCGTCGAACTGGGGAACGAACCGCTCGGGCTTGTCTACATTCTCGCTGCCTCTGTGATGTGGGCTGGATACATCGTGATGGGTTCTCGTGTTGCGCTTGGTGATCGCGGAGTTGCAGGCCTTGGTATCGGGCTTCTCATTGGCGGCATTCTCATCACGCCATTTGCAGCACACGATGCAGGCGCAGCATTCTCCAGTGTGCGCATCTTGCTCG
>DAISXE010000122.1:0-3669 GCA_036826015.1 Ilumatobacteraceae bacterium | reverse complement strand
TTTCCTTCTTTAAAGAAGACAGCATGTGTGGCAACTTTCTCTGCCTCGGCCATGTCGTGCGATGCAAGCAGAACCGTGGTGCCTTCTTGTGAGAGACCAAGGATGATGTCGCGAATCACATCCCGCCCATCGATATCAACACCAGATGTTGGCTCGTCGAGAAAGATAACTTCTGGTTTGGCGGCAAGTGCAAGCGCCAATGACAATCGTTGCTGTTCTCCACCAGACAATCTTCTCCAAGTGCTCTTGGATCGTGCACTCAGACCAACTAGTTGAATTAGGGCAGTGGGGTCCACGCCCTTGCCATGGAGTGCACAAAAATGCTTCATCACATCTTTCACGCGTGCACTTGGGTACACCCCGCCGCCTTGCAGCATGACTCCCATGCGGTTTGTCAGTTCACGGTGCTGCTTCACAGGGTCTAGACCAAGCACGCGCACATGGCCCTGACCTGTGCGAAACCCCTCACACACCTCAATAGTGCTGGTTTTCCCTGCACCATTTGGCCCCAAGATGACGGTGACAGACCCGGTGGGGGCTTCAAAAGACACATTGTCGACAGCGACCAGGTCGCCGTAGCGGACTGTGAGATTTTCGACAAGAACGGACACGCCTCCACCTTACGAACAAATGCCTCCTAGCGAGAAAGCACAGACAGGTAGCCTGACAATCTGTGATTGATGTACGACTTCTCCGCACCAATATCGAAGGGGTGCGAACTGCCCTTGCCCGTAGGGGCAAGCCTGAAGTGCTCAGCCAGATTGACGAAGCCGTGCAACTCGATAGTCGTCTGCGAGACATTACGACTGAACGTGACGCCATTCGTGCAGAGGTGAACGACCTCTCAAAGCAAGTGGGCACTTTGCGCCGAGACAAGCGCAATGATGAGGCCGAGGCACTGATGGGTCGCAGCCGCGAACTAGGTGAGACCGAGCGAGTACTTCAAGCAGAGTTCGACGAAGTGCAGGGCGCGCTTCATCAAATCATGTTGCGCATTCCGAACCTGCCACACGCTGACGCGCCAAATGGTGCTGGCGATCACGAGAATCCTGTGGTGAAGGGCCCTATCAATATGCCTGCGCAGTTTGCTGATCACCAGCGCGTGCCGCACTGGGAGACCGCAAGTCACCTTGGCATTTTGGATAATGAACGCGCAACCAAGATTGCCGGTGCCATGTTTACGATGCAACGTGGCTTAGGTGCAACGTTGGCTCGTGCACTGTGTCAGTTTGCACTCGATAGCAACGCCGATGCATTCGAAGAAATTCGCCCACCAAGTTTTGTTACCACTGCAACGTTGACAGCTACTGGCCACTTGCCAAAATTTGCCGATGATGCGTACGCAATTGAGCGCGATGATCTGTGGGCAATTCCTACTGCTGAAGTGCCACTCACATCGCTTCACGCTGGTGAAGTTCTAGAGGAATCTGAATTGCCAGTGCGCCTCATGGCATACACACCGTGTTACCGCCGCGAAGCAGGTAGTGCAGGTCGTGACACACGTGGCATGTTGCGTGCACATGAATTCGACAAGGTTGAAATTTTGGCGATTGCACGTCCGGAAGATGCGCCAGAATTGCTGACTGAATTAGTTGCTCGGGCTGAATCATTGATGGCGGCTTTAGAACTTCCGTATCGCATCATTGAGATTTGTACTGGTGACATGGGTGGAAGCCACCACCGCAGTTACGACATAGAGGTGTATGCACCAGGTTGTGATGCATGGTTAGAAGTGAGCAGCGTGTCGTGGTTCTCTGATTACCAAGCTCGTCGCGCCGACATTCGTTTTAAGCGCACAGGCCAAAAAGGAACCGAGATTGCGAACACCTTGAATGGTTCTGCATTGGCCGTACCACGCGTGTGGGCTGCAATTTGCGAGAACTATCGCCAAGCCGATGGAAGCGTGCGTATTCCTACAGTGCTGTTGCCGTACATGCGTGGGGCCACTCACATCACGCCAAAGGCTTAGCCACAATGGGCATTGCAGATCGTCGTCTTCAATACGAAACTGCAGGTCTCGACATTGATGATTTGTTGGCTGACCCAATCGCGCAGTTACAGCAGTGGTATCACCAGGCTGAAGAGGCAGGTGCTGCTGAACCAAATGCAATGGTGGTGTCTACGGTTGATGCCGAAGGGCAACCAGATGCACGTGTTGTATTGGCCCGCAATATTGATGCGAACGGCGTTACTTTCTTTACCAATCGCCATAGTGCAAAGGGTGAGCAGATTGGCTCTGAGGCACGAGGCGCCGCAACGTTTGCTTGGCTTGAACTGCATCGCCAAGTTCGCATTCGTGGTGTCATCACCGTGGCGTCTGATGCTGCGAGCGATGAGTACTTCGCTTCTCGTCCGCGTGCGTCTCAATTAGGTGCATGGGCTTCACCGCAATCTGAACCCATTGGCAACCGGGAAGAATTGAACGACCTTGTTGAAGAAGTCGCTCAACGCTTTGATGGTGTAGATGTTCCTCGTCCACCGCATTGGGGTGGGTATGTCATCTCCATTAATTCAATTGAGTTTTGGCAAGGTCGCCCCAGCAGATTGCATGATCGGTTTGTTTATACTCGTCACGGAAATGTGTGGCGAGCGCAACGTCTCGCACCATAAGGAGCCTCTATGACGTATCTCGTATCGCCTGATGAAGTTGCTGCTGCTTACACCGAGCTTCGTACTCGCGTGATTGCACTCTTGCGTGAAGCTGGTGAAGGTGTAGGCAATATTCCGGTTCCACATTGTCCAGCGTGGACAGTGAAGATGGCAGTCAGTCACCTTGTGGGCGTACCCGAAGATGTCCTTAGTGGCAATATGGAAGGCGTGACCACCGAGGCGTGGACGCAAGCACAAGTTGATCGTCACTCGAATGATTCACTGATGTCGATACTTGATGCATGGGAGGCGATGGGAGCCACTATTGACCCGATGTTGCCGCACTTTCCTGTTCCTGTGAATTCACAGTTTGTATTCGATTCATGCACCCACGAACACGATATTCGTGCAGCAATCGGCCAAGCTGGCGCTCGGGATTCACAGTCGGTCCGTGTCGCTTTGGGTTTTATACGCAACATGTTGTCGCTAAGCGTTCAACCTGAAGCGCAAGAGTTACTTCAGGCGACAATCAATGACTTTGATTTCTTCCGCTCTATGTCGGGTCGTCGGTCCGAAGAGCAAATCGCTGCATGTGGACTTGATCCTTCGAAGGTACAAGTGGTGATAGAGACCATGCCACTATCTATTCCTGCCGCAAGTATTCCTGAATAGATCAGTGTCGCCACGTGGTGGCACAGTGCACCAGGGCATCAATCAATCGCTCGGTGTGTGGCGTTAGGCCTGGGCCTTCCCAATCCCACCACAGCGGACTACTGCCGCGAACTCGAGGCGGAAGTTCTAATTGCACGCCGGCATGTTCCACCACGTTGACCGGGTTGTCTTGGTGCAAGCCACGCAAGTTACTAGGAATGCCGTCTATGTCATCAATGATTGTGTACGCAGGAAGATGTTCACGCAATGATGAACCCAAGTGACTGGCGAGGCGTCTGTTGCGACCGCCTAAGAGAAGCGACGTAAAGAATCCTGCACGACCAAAGCCGTGAACTGTGACAACGATGTTCACATGCGAAAGAAATGATGCCAGTTGTGGAGATTGATCGGCTGTGACTTTGTGCGAGG
>DAISXE010000121.1:0-3734 GCA_036826015.1 Ilumatobacteraceae bacterium | reverse complement strand
TTGCAACTGATGATCAAAAACAGCGGTGGTTACCAAAGATGGTGCGTGGTGAATTAATTGGTGCTCTTGCCATCACTGAACCAAATACCGGAAGCGATGTGGCAAACGTGCGCACATCTGCGGTACAGCGTGGCGATGCATGGATTGTGAACGGCTCAAAGACATTCATTACAAACGGAATCAATAGTGATCTCGTAATTACAACGGTACGTACTAATGACCAGCCAGGTCATCGTGGGCTGTCCCTGTTAGTTCTTGAGCGAGGCATGAAAGGTTTTGAACGTGGTCGCAACTTGAACAAGTTGGGAATGCACGCGCAAGACACGGCTGAGTTGTCTTTTATAGATGTAGAAGTGCCCGCAGAAAACATGTTGGGTGTTGAAGGACAAGGTTTTGTGTACCTCATGCAAAACCTCGCTCAGGAACGTCTTGGTATGGCAGTGGGTGGCGTCAAGGTTGCGTCTGCAGCCCTGAACTGGACGCTCGATTACACGCGTGAGCGGAAAGCCTTCGGGCAATCCATCTCAAACTTTCAGAATTCAAAGTTTGTTTTGGCAGAGCTTGCAACTGAAGTACAAATTGCTCAGGTGTATGTAGACCGTTGTATTGAATTGCATTGTGAAGGAAAGTTGTCTGCAGAACAATCTGCTGCCGCAAAGTATTGGGTTACGGAGTTGCAAAACAAAGTTGTTGATAAGTGCCTGCAATTACACGGTGGTTACGGATACATGTTGGAGTACCCAATTGCTCGTGCATGGGCCGACAGCAGAATCCAAACGATTTACGGTGGAACCACTGAGATTATGAAAGAAATTGTGGGACGCAGTCTCACAAAATGATTCCGCGGCGTTATTGCCGAATCAGATTGGAGCAGACGGCGCTGTCAATGGCCATGGGCGCTCACGTTCAAGAACATGAGCTAATTCCAGCAACACTTGCTCGCTGAAATGCGGCCCGATTATCTGCAGACCAACTGGTAATCCATCAACAGTTCCTGCTGGCACTGATATGCCGGGATTTCCGTGAAGGTTGCATGGGAATGTCAGCAAACCATTGTTGCCGGCACCAGCTTTGATGCCTCCGAATGTATTGGGAAGAGGACCTTCCGCAATGAATGCAACGTCGGGGTTTGAGGCGGTGATGACAAGGTCAACTTGCTGGAAGATTTCTGCCATGCGCATGTTGAGGGCCGTGCGACGAGCTTCAATTTTTGCTCGTTCTGTCGCGTTGTATCGACCTTCCGTTAATTGCAGACCCATACGCATTTCTGGCGTGAGGTCATCTGCGCATGCTGGCCACATGTCGCCAAGCGCAGAAGCAATCTCGATCATGCCGCTAATGCTCCATGCTGCGCCCATGCGCGGCAATTCTGTGTTGACGCCGTCGATGCGACGCAGTTTGGCTGATGCCACAAGATGATCTGCTGCTTCTAACAACACGTTCCACATTGCAGGCGAAACAACTGCACCACCCCAATCAGGAACAATGGCAACTCTGAGGCCAGCAACTGGAGTACTGCCTAAACCTGATTCCCATCCAGAGACTTTTGGAAGGCTTAAGGGATCTGTTGTGTCGTGACCATTACAGATGTCGAACCAACGTGCGGTGTCGCGCACGCTGCGTGTCATGCCGCCAATGGTGACAGTGAGGTTGCCGTATTCGGCGTGTGGTCCGCGAGGAATACGACCGTAGGTGGACTTCAAACCAACAAGGCCGTTGAAACCGGCAGGTATACGAATAGAGCCGCCACCGTCGCCACCGGTACCCAATGCAAAGAGGCCGCCAGCAACGCCGGCAGCACCACCGCCAGATGATCCACCTGGTGTGCGTTCGAGATTCCATGGATTACGTGTGACGCCGTTCAGAACTGTGCGAGTGACGTTGACGCCACCAAATTCACTTGCGGTGGTGAGACCGAAATGAGTTGCGCCACCACGTTCGATGAGACGTGTGACCATCGTGCCGGTGTAGGTGGCTTTGCGATCTGCAAACGGAACAGAAGCCTCTGTTGCTGGCCAGCCCGTGACATTATCGAGTTCTTTCACGCCCATAGGGACGCCACCGAATGGCAATGAGATATCGGCACGAGAAGCGCGTTCAAGTGCGCCTTCCTCGTCAACAAATGAAACAGCGTTGAGTTTGCTGTTCTTCACCGCATCGAGCGTTGCCTGCATTTCTTCACGTGGCGACCGGCGACCGGCCCTAAATTCTTCAACCAGAGAGCATGCATCGCCAAGCCAGGGTGTATTTGTCATACGTCGAACTTAGTCCAGGCAAAAGTCTCGACCCCTATGGAAAATTTGGCGCGAACTAGGGTGGGAGAGCCCATGGACATTCGCGCTTTTCTCGGTCTCGAGCAGACACATAATCCTTTTCGATGGTTTCTTCCCGTTGATTTGCGTTTGTGTACCGGTGGCAACTTTTTGTACGGCGGCAGCGCATTAGGCGCGGCAATTTCTGCACTTGAAGGCACCACAGGGCGAAATGTCATTTGGACCACTGCGCAATATCTCAGCTACGCGCGTCCGGGCGAAGTGATGGACATTGATGTGTACGTACCGGTCGCGGGTAATGCCATTACACAAGCCCGCGTCATTGGTCATGTTGGAGAGCGAGAAATCATCACGGTAAACGCTGCGCTCGGCGACAGAGATTTTGAACACGAGGGTCAGTTCGTAAAGGCACCCGAAGCTGGCCGGCCCGACGAATACAAGAATTGGCGTCATCGCCGTATTTCTGAAGGCACGATTCATGACTTCATGGAAGAACGTGTGGTGAAAGCGCGCTCCGAAGAACAACTCGACGGAACACCAGGCGACGGCCAAACAGTGATGTGGGCCCGACTGCCACAAGTAATTGAAGGTGTGGATGCTGCAACACTTGGTGTCCTCGGAGATTTTGTACCCCGAGGAGTTGGGCAAGCACTGGGAATCCGTGGAGGCGGCAACTCGCTCGACAACACACTGCGGGTGATGAACTTGGTGCCGACAACGTGGGTGTTGCTCGATATACGAGTACAAGGAGTAGCGCGTGGCTTTGGCCACGGGCTGGTACATATGTTTGCGGAAGACGGAACCCTGATGGCAACGGCCAGTCAGAGTTGCATCGTTCGCATGTGGAAAGGTGATTAATTATGAATGCATACGGAGCAAAAGGTCAACACGGATTGCCAGTGCGCCCAGGAATGACAGTGCCTCTCCCTGGTCACTTGCATACACACAAAGACAAGTTGGCAGAACTTGCAGATATGGGGTACACCGACATCTGGTCTGCAGAGGCTGATGGTGCCGATGCATTCACGCCGTTGGCTTTAGCTGCCGCATGGGAGCCGCGCCTACGATTGGGAACTGCAATTGTTCCTGCATACACCCGCAGCCCTGCTTGTTTTGCACAATCTGTAGCAACACTGGCCGACGCTGCACCTGGCAGATTCGCAATAGGTGTTGGATCTTCTAGCAATGTGATCGTGCAACGGTGGAACGGCATTCCATTTGAAGAGCCTTACAAGAAGGTTCGAGATGTGGTTCGGTTCATGAACGATGCTCTCACCGGAGAAAAAGTCACTAAAGAATATGACACCTTCAATATTGATGGTTTCCGTTTAGGAATTCGTCCTGAAGTAAAGCCCCAGATTCTGGTTGCCGCATTGCGCGAAGGAATGTTGCGTCTTGCAGCGCGTGAAGCTGATGGCGCAATCATCAACTGGCTGAGTGCAGAAGATGTCACTCGTGTTG
>DAISXE010000120.1:0-3753 GCA_036826015.1 Ilumatobacteraceae bacterium | reverse complement strand
CCTAGGTGTGATCGCAGGCCGACCTGCATGTCGAACCGTTCTGCTTCGCTGATGCACATTGTAAACACTTATGTGTGGCTGAGGAATTCCGTAATCCACTGGGCAAAGTCTGAAGTACGTCCCTCGAAGCGTTGAAGCTCATCTCCAGTCAAGATGATTTTCACACCTTCATTGGTGCGCTGCAAGACAGCAGGAAAGTTCCCGGCAAGTGCAAGCTTGATGTCGTTCGGAGCATCGTCTCGATGAAACAGACGAAAGGGAACACTCAACGAATTTGCACACTGGTTCCATTCAGACTTCTTAGTGAAGAGGCCGTGCGTGAGTTCGCAGAGCGAGCAATGAGTGATTCCAAGTCGGGCACCCACCCAGTAAGACACCTCACCCAATAATGAGGCATCGGCATCGTAGACCCCGATGAGTTCCGTGATGTTAGATGACATGAATACGAAGCGTACTTTTGGCTACAGAAAAAAATAGAGCCGGCAAGAGAACTCTCTCACCGGCTCTATTCATTCGTTATTACTTACAGTGATGCAACATCAACTGATGCAGGCACGAGAACTGCATCGATGATGTGAATGACACCGTTGGAAGCTTCCACATCGGTCGCAGTCACATTTGAGGTGTTTACTTTGACGCCACCATCTGTTTTTATTGCGAAAGTGGATCCTTCAAGAGTGGCGACATCACCTGCGGCAACGTCAGCGGCCATAACTTTGGCTGACACAACGTGGTAGGTGAGGATCTTTGTGAGAACGTCCTTGTTCTCTGGAAGGAGAAGCTTGTCGAGGAGTCCTGCAGGCAATGCTTCGAATGCAGCGTTTGTTGGTGCGAAAACTGTGAACGGTCCGGCTCCAGAAAGTGCCTCGCCTAGACCTGCAGCTGTTATTGCAGCAACAAGAGTGGAGAAGTCTTCGTTGCCTTGAGCGACTTCAACGATGGTGCCTACTTCAGTAGTCATTTCTGTTTCATCAACTGCAGCGACTGTGGTGTCTGATGATGATTCATCTGGTCCACAGGCAGAGAGCAACAGAGCTGATGTTGCAGCAATGGCAATAATTGTTTTTTTCATGATTTCACTCCTGTGAATTTTGAAGTCCAACCGACTGGCTGATCAACTCAAAATAATTCACAATCCGAGCGGATTATCGTCGCCCTACAGAAGTCACAGCACCGATACATCCCCAGGAACTTGGTGGTTTTTGGCGTTTTAGGCCAGTTTCACTCTGAAAACTGTTCCTCAGCTCGAAAGAGTGCCCAAAAGTGGATTTTGACGCTTCTGCCATATGAGCAGTTGCTCATTACGCTAGAGAAATGGAGTTGTCATGACGAACGCGGTGTTTACAGCACGCAACACTGCGCTAGTGGCACTGGGAGCAGTAGATGCTCCCCAAGAGGTCACATCTGCTTGGATCGACGAGCAGTTAGCCGCGACCTATGCCTCGTGTGGAGTTCGGCCGGGGCTCTTGGAAAAAGTCGCTGGGATCCACAGTCGTCGTTGGTGGCCCGAGGGCACCACATTCGACCAAGTAGCGGCAGAAGCTGGACGCGTTGCCCTGAAGAACTCCGGGGTAAGTGCGTCAGACATCGATGTTCTCATCAGCACATCGGTCTGCAAACACCACCTTGAACCATCCATGGCATCTTCAGTGCATCATCAATTGGGATTGCCGTCCTCAGCAATGAACTTTGATCTTGCAAATGCATGTTTAGGTTTTATCAATGCCATTTGGCTTGCGTCGCAACTTATTGATTCTGGTCAAGTGCGCTATGTCCTCATTGTTGACGGAGAGGGAAGTCGTTACACACAAGAAGAGACGATTCGTCGCCTTCAAATGCCAGGCACCACTGCCGAGGACATCTTTGCTGAATTTGCGTCTCTCACACTTGGCTCAGGCGCTGTGGCTGCAGTGTTAGGACCGGCAGATTTAGGTGGGCACCGCATTGTGGGTGGAGTGTCTCGAGCCGCAACAGAACATCATGAACTGTGCATTGGGTCACTTGACAAAATGACAACCGATACTGCAGGTCTTTTAGCCAACGGAATTGCTCTTGCACATGATTGCTTTACTGAAGCTGAGCAACACGAAAAATGGTTGAAGAATATTGATTGGTATATCTTGCATCAAGTAAGCAAAGTGCACACTGACAGTGTGTGTGCTCATCTTGGAATCGATCCAGAAAAGGTTCCCGTCTCGTATCCCTCATTAGGAAATGTGGGGCCTGCTGCAATTCCACTCACCATGGCGCACAATCAACATCTCTTTGCTGCAGGCGACAATATTTTGTGCATGGGAATTGGCTCAGGTTTGAATGTCAGCTTTGTTGAATTGCAATGGTGACAGAAGTTTCGCAACTACCCGAAATTGAATCTTCGTGGGTGCGCACCTACAACGTTGATCGAAATGGCATTGCTGAGAGCTTCTCAGTTCTCGAAGCCGGACCATTGGAACCACGTGGAACGATTGTGTGCGTTCATGGCAATCCCACTTGGTCATTCATGTGGCGTAATTTTGTCCGCGAGCTAAGTACACAGTGGCGCGTCATTGCTATTGATCAATTAGGAATGGGCTTTTCGAGTCGATCTGGAAAAACGCGCACACTTGCCACACGCATTGAAGATCTGGACGCGTTACTCGCAGAGGCCAAGGTGAATGGGCCTGTGATATTGATGGCACACGATTGGGGTGGACCTGTTGCTATTGGTTGGGCAACACAGCATGAAGAGCGCGTGGAAAAACTCGTGTTGTTTAACACAGGTACTCAGATTCCTACATCGGGAATCCCAGGACTCATTCAAGTCTCAAATACTCCAATTTTGCGCAATGCAATTTGTACTTGGACTAAAGCATTCATTACAGGCGCTGTGGTCACTACAGGTGGAATCACTCGCAGTATTCGCAAGGCGTATTACGCGCCGTATAAGTCGTCACGTCGTCGTCGCGCCATCGCGCAGTTTGTAGCAGACATTCCAACTTCTGAAAACCATGTCACTGCATCTGTGCTGCGAGACTTAGCAAGTCGCGCCCAGACACTTGTTGTTCCCACATTATTGATGTGGGGAGTGCGCGATTTTGTCTTTCACACTGGGGTACTGGCTGATGTGCAACGCACTTTTCCCCACGCCCAGACAATCACATTAGATACGGGTCATCTCTCGCCCGAACACAATGATGCGCCGCGTTTGGTTTGTGAATGGTTAATGGCGACAGGTGAGCCCACAACAGGTGGTCAACCTCGCAGTAGCGCAGATTTGAATGATGCGGTGCGTCGACGAGCCAAAGCAACTCCCGATGCGGTTGCAGTTTTTGATGCCAAAGAAAAAATCACGACGACATGGCGCGAACTTGAGGCACTGATTCTGCATTGTCGTGGACATCTTGTGGACGGCGGTGTAGGTGTTGGTGATCGTGTGGCGATCTTTGCTCCATTTACAGCCAGAACGATTGCCTTTGTGTATGCATGTTGGGCTGAGGGTGTTGTTCCTGTTGTTGCAGACCCAGGTTTAGGTATTGCCAACATGCGCCGTGCGCTACGCGAGAGCCGACCCGCATTTGTGGTGACTATTCGGTCAACTCGTATCGCAGCACGAGTGCTTCATCTAGCGCATCGCGCAAAAAGACTTGATCTCACTGCCATGACACAACCAGGACAGCACACCATCTCTGAATGGAACAGCATTGCTGATTCAGAAACAGCTGCTGTGTTGTATACCTCTGGTGCCACAGGGCCAGCAAAAGGTGTGGTGTACAC
>DAISXE010000119.1:0-3959 GCA_036826015.1 Ilumatobacteraceae bacterium | reverse complement strand
GCCCAATCGCTGCGTGAGCCATGCACGAAAATCAGTAGCAACATCTGCACGCAATAGTGCATTGTCTACAACTGCTTTCAACCAGCCCATCGGCGTGCCGGTATCCCAACGCTCAGTTGTATTCAAAATGCCAGTCAATGGCGAAACGTTCGACTGTGCGAGCAATGCATCGGTGAGATACAACTCGCCATTTGCTTGCGGAACAATCTTGTCAATCTCGTCAAACACATCTGCGGTTAGAACGTAACGACCAATGATGATGAGATTGCTCGGTGCATCTTTTTGTGCTGGCTTTTCAACAACTCCCACAATGTCAAACGGGCCATCGGCTGGTGCACCTGGTGCCGCCGTAACAACGCCGTACGCAGATACTTCTTCCATCGGTACACGCATCAGGCCAACTGCACCCACGCCAGTGCGTTCACACGAATCTGTGAGCGCAGTGAGCATCGACGCATCACCCATTACTTCATCGGGAAGCAACAACATAAATGGTTCATCGCCCACAACATCTCGCGCACAACCCACCGCATGACCAAGACCAAGTGGCGCATCTTGATACACCACCGTTACTTTCACTTCGTTTCCAATACGCGCCAACCGATCAGCAAGTTCAACTCGGCCACTGGCACGCACTTTGTCTATGACTGCCTGCGATGGAGCCACGTATGTTTCCAACGGCGTCTTTGAAACGTGCGAGACCAAAACAATGTGGGTGGCGCCAGCGGCAATGGCTTCGTCCATCACCAGTTGCAGGGCCGGCACATCCACGATGGGAAGCAGTTCTTTGGGCACTGCCTTTGTCCACGGGTAAAACCGGGTGCCAAGGCCCGCGGCTGGAATGACGGCGAAACGGGCTCTCATGGAATCCCACGCTAGCCAGTTACAATTTGGCACTCGATGGACCTGAGTGCCAACCCCGGAGACACCAATGCCTACATACGTCTATAAGTTCACTGAAACTGGCGAAACCATTGAGGTACACCAGGATTTCTCCGATGATTCGCTCACCGAGGCCGTTCATCCAGTCGATGGCACCGTGCGCCCCGTGAAGAAAGTCTTTCTGCCTGTGGGCATCACTTTCAAAGGTGGCGGCTTCTATAAGACCGATAGCGGAAAATCTGGCACCACGCCAGCACCAAGCTCGTCGTCTGACTCGGGCAGCGCTCCTGCTACTCCTGCAGCCGCTCCTTCATCCTCTGCTGAATAGGTAACGCACACATTGGGTCCGAAAGGATTCCCATGTCGCAACTTCGCAATTTTCTTCACGCAGCACATACACAATTTCGTCAGTTGGTTGCTGTACTCATTCACATGTTGCATACAAAGCGAACATCGCAACTTGTATTCGTTGTTTCCGTCTCACTTAGTGTCGGCACGGTCACAGGGGTTATTACGCACCAGGCAACTGCAGAAAAACGTCAATGGGCATCGCAGGTTTCAGTGCTCGTTTCTACACACGCACTTCGTGCCGGTGAATCTCTCACACTCGCAAATACTCACCAGGTAGATCTTCCCGAAGCAATCATCGCCGATGATGCAATTGCAGACATTCCCACCAACGCAACAATACGAATTGGCATCGCAGCGAACACGCCGTTGTCGTTGTCACTCATTTCGTCCGACGATGCACCGTTGCAATTACCCGAAGGATGGAAAGGTGTTGCGTTACCAGTTGATCTCATCACTCCTCCGGTGCGCGTGGGCGACACGGTCGATGTGGTTGCGCGCGACGTGGTCATCGCCACCAGTGCATTGGTTGCTCAAATAGACCCTGCGCGTGGCATCACACTTGCGGTGCCTGGCGAACAGGCGGCAATGGTTGCCACTGCTGCTCATTTGGGCGAAATTGGCATTGTTCTTTCAAGCAAATAGAACCCCAGAGCACGTTCTCCCATTCGCCTAATTCCCCTAAGGTGACTACACTTCACCTCACTAACGAACCAAGGGGAAACCATGGCTTACGGAGCAGAAAATCGCCCAGATACACCACCAGTGACTGACTGGGTGAATGACTGGGATTGGCTTGACGACGGCTGGGGCGAAAACGCAATCGACATCTGGAACGATGTTCGCGAGGTGTGCCCAGTTGGTTCCACCGAGCGGTACGGCCGCGCTTTTATGCCGGTCACCATGGATGCTGTTCGCGACATCGCTAACAACACAGAAGACTTCTCTTCCATTTGGGTCAACGTGGCTCGCCCCGACGCACCACGCGCAGCAGCTCCCCCCATCACCTCAGATCCGCCAGACCATCACGGACACCGCCGCCTCATTCTTCCTGCATTCAACCCCAAAGCAATTGCTGCAATTGAGCAAGAAATGCGCGACTATTGCCGCGGCCTCATTAAAGACCTCGACGGAATGGACGCCGTAGATGCTGCAGTGCAGTACACACAAAACATTCCTGTGCACGGCATCTGCATCGTTACCGGGTTGCCAGAAGAAGACGCCGACTTGTTCCGCGACTGGATCTACAAGAACTTCCAACTCGCACCGAAAGACAATTCAATTCGTTTGCAAGTTCTCACCGAGATGACGCACTACATCAGTGCCATCCTGAAAGATCGCTTGGAAAATCCGAAAGACGATTTGCTCACTGTTGTTGCCAATGCAGAGATCGACGGCAAAGAAGTTGATTGGGACATCAAGGTTGGCTACATCCGTTTGCAAATCATTGCTGGCATCGACACCACGTGGAGCGCCATCGGTTCTGGGTTGTGGCACTTTGCGCAACACAACAACGAAGTGCAACAACTCATTGCAGTACCAAACGACGATCCGTTGTGGCAAACAGCAAACGAAGAAGTGCTCCGTTACTACGCACCTGTCACCATGGCGCGCAAAGTAATTAACGATGTCAATGTGCAGGGCTGCCCCATGCACGCAGGTGATCAAACGCTTGTTACGTTCCCTGCAGCAAACCACGACCCTGCAGCATTTGAAGATGCACACATTTTCAAACTCGACCGCCAGAACAATCGCCATGTTGCGTTTGGTTTAGGTATTCACCGTTGCGCAGGTTCCAACTTGGCTCGCCTCGAGATGTTGGTGGCATTCCAAGAATGGCTTCGCGCCTTCCCGAACTACTCACTTGATCCCACAAAGAAGACAACGTGGGCAAACGGTCAGGTTCGTGGCCCACGCCAGATTCCTGTACTACTGAATCGTTAGTAATCGTCAGTAACTGAAGGGATAATTCGCGCACTCCATGGGCGTGCTTTATCCCAGTGATGGCCCACAATTCGGCCTTCTCGAAGCTTCGACAAGAACTCTGTAGGGCCGTCGAAATCGGGCATCTCTACAAACGCACTTCCCAATGCATGAGGAACGTGAGCATCGCTACCGGCACCTAGGCCAAGTGCATGTTCCACGCCAAAACCAAGCGCACGCGCGTTCAATGACTGCAATGACGTCTTTGAGTTATGCACTTCAATGGCATCAACTAATCCGGCTGCAGTGATCTCTTCCAGTGATGCTTCAGTGAGATTGCGACGCATGGGGTCGAACGGGTGCGGAATGTATACAAGTGCACCTTGAGAGCGAATCTGGCGTGCGGTCTCTGCGGCCGGCGCACCAAACGGAATGCGCTCAGACAAGAACAATCCAATTATCTCGCCAGTGTGCGTACGAACTTCTTCGCCAACTACTACCCGACACACACCATCGCCTTCTAGCGCACGCTGTAGGCGCAACGCACCTTCAATGGCGTTGTGGTCAGTTACGCACAACACATCAATGCCTGCTTCAATCACTGACTCTGCAATCTCATCAAGTGTTGTGGTGGAGTCTCCAGAAAACATGGTGTGCGAATGCATGTCGACACGCACAAACCCAGCAGGTGTGTGTTCGGCAAGATGCGGATGCCTCTCTATGGCAGCCGCGGCCGCAATAGCCATGACTATTTATTCTCCACTCATTGTGACGTCGTTAATCACCAAGGTGACACCGGCTGCACG
>DAISXE010000118.1:0-4020 GCA_036826015.1 Ilumatobacteraceae bacterium | reverse complement strand
TGCCTCCGTCGAATCACCATTGTGGTGCCCGGAGCGGGACTTGAACCCGCAAGATGTTGCCATCCGGGGGGTTTAAGCCCCCTGCGTCTGCCTATTCCGCCATCCGGGCAAGAACCCGTTCAGGCTACGCGCGTAGTGGCTGGCTCGGTGCGCCGAGACCGAGGAGAATTCGTCACTTCGACAGTGAACTGAAGCATGGTGCGCCACAGCAAGGTACGCATTTGGTCGGCCAAGGGTGGTTCAAGCCGGTTAATCACAAGGACACCTTCAATCATGTCGCCGACAGCTGCGGTGAAAGGCCTGTCGGTGAGCCGTACGGCCACAACGCCGCCTTCAGAGTCGCGAGAGCGCCGAATAGTGCGGTTGACGCCCACAATGCGAGGAGGGCTGCGAAAACCTGGGACAACAAGATCGAGTTCGGCTGCACGTTGCGACAGCACGCGGGCTGCTGAAGCAAATTGGGCGGTGGCCGAGAAGAACATGTCGTCAGTATTGCATTGGGGTGTGGCAGCCCATCCTCTGCATCAAGACCCTTCCCCATTCCCGACACGCCCCCGACCTATCGTTATTGCGTCGTGGATACCGAACTCAACCCTCTCCAACAAGCAGTCATCGATGCGCTCGGCGTTCCCCCGGATTGGGAGCCATTACCCGCTGAAATTGTGGCATCAATCGAAGCTCAACTCACTGAAGCACTCGCACCTATCAAGGATCTCTTCACACCAGAAGACCCACTTCGCATTAACAAGCATCACATTGCAACCGTGCATGGCTGCGAGAAGTACCACGTACTAAATCGTCAATCCCAATTCGCTTGGAACATCAATACGGTGCGTGGCACCATCGCACACAAAGCCATTGAATTACTCATCAATTGGCGCGGCGCAGTCATCTCTTCCGAAATTGTTGATGCAGCAATTACAAGCGTGGCCGAAAACCCTCGCGAGAGTGCATCTGATTTCATCATCTCATTGCCAGCACACGAACTCGCTGAACTGCGTGGCGCAGTTGTCGGCGCGGTATCAAATTTCCTGGAATGTTTCCCACCTATTCGTCCGCAGTGGCGTCCACTCGTTGAATACTCAGCGTCGTATGCGTTATTTGGTGGCGCTGTTCTCTTTACATCTCGAATGGACCTCGTGCTTGGCCATCCAGGGCGCAAAGTCATCATCGACCTCAAGACCGGCAGGCTCACACCCACTCACCGCGACGACCTTCGTTTCTATGCACTCATCGAAACATTGCGCAGCAGGCAGCCGCCTCGCAGTTTGGGTTCGTACTCGCTCGACTCTGCCCGCCTCGACGAAGAAGATGTCACCGAAGGACTCTTGCAATCAGCAGTGCGTCGCACCGCCAACGGAACTCTGCTCATTGCAGATCTTGTTCTGAAGACTCGTCAACCAGAAGTGCGACCCGGATTCCAATGTCGTTGGTGCCCAGAAAATGAAACGTGCGAAGTTGGAATGAAATATCTTCGTCAACTCAGCGGCGAAGAAGACGACACCGACCTTTAGTGCGTTGCCATGCCCGACACATGTGGCGTCATCAAAGCAAATGGAACACCAAGACCAACACTTCCGCGCACTGTTGAGATGTAACGGCCCGGTTGAGTCGCACGTTTTGGTGGTGACATCACTTGATCGCCCACCTGGTCTGCTAATTCAAACAAATCATCAACGCTGACAACCATGCCCCACAACGATGCACCTTCGGTTGTGATGTGTGGTCCGGTCACCACTTCAATGATGGTGTTGTCCAATTTGTGAAACCGCTGCACGACACCATTTCCCACTTCGCGTTCCCGCCGCATCTCTACTCCCAACACCGCATCGATAGCTGCACATGTGCGGTCGAGATTGTCGGTATTGACCACCACATGGTCAAGATGCGTCATACGTTGCGTGCCGATCAGCGAATCAGAGGAGTGCGTGTTGGGCGTAGACACAATCTGAGTGGAGATTCCATCGATGCTGACAATCTCGTCGCGGTCGCCAGAAATCACCCAATGGAAAAGTCCAGGGGCCTGATCAGATACAACGAGATCAACATCGGCCAATGAACAAGTGTCGTTTTCAAAAATGAGACCGAGGGACTGCCACGGCTCACGAGAACCGCCAATGTGCAATGCAACTAGGCGGCTCATGTGGGTATTCGGCTTAGCCGCGACCCATGTTTGGACGCTTGCCGTGATTGGCCTTTGAGCGGCGCATACGCGCCTTGCGCTTCTTGGTCTTCTTCGACATAGGAGACGAGGCTATCGGGGAAAGACCCCAGCGCCACAAACGGCTTAGGCAGGGCGCCAGAAGTAATAGTTCGGCTTGTACAACGTGCCATCTTGCTTGCGATCAGAGCAAATATATGGAATCCCGCGATACTCACCTGTCTGGCCGAAATCCGCTTTGGCACATCGTACAGGCGATACCTGGCGAATGCCATTGCTAGGAGCAGGAGTGGTGGCAGACGTGGAGTCAGAGGGGCTTGCTGTCACCGGTGGGCTGGCGGGAGTTGTCACCGAGGAGCCACCTCCTGTTGCACCCTTCGCCGAGCCCGCAGTACCCCACGGGGCCACGGTGGTTGACCCACACGAAGCCGTCAAGACATTTTTAATGCGACCGAATTCGCTTTGGTCCATGCTGAGTTTCCATTGAGCTTTAATGGCTACCCATTCAGCCAAATATGTGCAGCGATATTGCGTTTGCGGCGGCAGCCAATTAGAGGGATCACGGTCACTCTTTGATCTGTTCTGCCCAGCTGTGACAGCGATCAATGAACGTGCATCTGTCAAATCGTTGGCGAACAATTGACGTTTCATTGCACTCCATGCCCACGCGCCAGAATCCCATGCTTCTTTCAGTGGAATCATGTGATCGATATCTAGTTCGCTCGGGTTGGTGTGAGCCACGTTGTCATACGGCGACAACCAATCGCCTTCAATCACTTTGCATCCATACGCATCAACTTGTGCGCGTGATGTTGATTCGGCAATAAGAACTTCTTCACGCGTATTGCAACTGTCACCATCGGCATCTACCCAATGTTTAAATGAAGATCGCGAATAGCCGTTTGGTCGCTCGTTCTGCACGGTGATACTTGCCAGAACTGCTAGCGCCGTCTTGGCACCTGTTGAACCTTTGGGGGCGACCGTGGTGGTCACCACTTTCTTTTTCTTCACGGTGGTCGTTGTTTTGCGAGCTTCCAACGACGCACTAGTAGCAGATGAGGAAGAAGACACACATCCGACAGCCACAGCAATCGCTAGTGCGGGAAATATCAGAGCGGTGCGTTTCATACGCAACCCACCTTAGTCTGATTATTTCTTGACCATCTTTGCTCCCCATTTTTCCAGCTCAGCCAGAATGGGAATAAGTGCTTCACCTCGTGCAGTGAGGTGATATTCGTAACGACGAGGCTTACTTGAGTACTCGCGCTTCTCAACAATTTTGTAATCGACAAGTGTCTTCAATCGATTTGTCAAAATATTTCGTGCGATGCCAAGCGATGCTTGCAACTGTTCGAAACGATGTGATCCTTGGTAAATGTTCCAAATGACCAGTGGAGTCCACCATTCACCCATTACCCCTAATGCATCGGCCAAGCCATGTTCAAGATGATCGAGGTTTTTACGTGGTGACATTCCGAGCACTCTAAATGCTTCCTGTGTCACTTATGTAAATGCTGTATGGGCATTTATTATTTATATACCGACTTTATTTACGAAACTCTGTTCATTGTCTCAAACAACTAAACCCGTTGCTTGAAGCCACAGATAACCCCTATAACTCAATAAAGATACATTCACCGGGGCACACGTCTGCTGCAAGCACTACTGCTGAAGTATTTTTACCTTCCACCTCAGCCAGGGATCCAGACCCACCTGGGTCGTTCATCGGCACCCCATTGGTCGCCACATACGCAATCCCGTCATCGAGCTGAACAAAGACTTCAGGGCAATGATCAACGCACAGGCCATCCCCAGTACATAGGTCTTGGTCTATCCAAACGCGCACACCAAAACGGTAC
>DAISXE010000117.1:0-4044 GCA_036826015.1 Ilumatobacteraceae bacterium | reverse complement strand
CATCGGGCAGGGTTCTATTCATTGGCGATGCAGTGTGTGCAACAGACACCTTGACCGGCGAAGGAATTGGCCAAGCACTGGAAACTGGAATTGCAGCTGGTGAGGCAATTCACGAATGCAACACAGCCGCTGACGTACGAGATTCGTATTCACACAAGATCGATTCGCTGCTACTCGCAGATCACCGCATGTCTTCTGTCTTGAGTCGCATGCTCACGCACCCATTCGTTGCTCGTATGGTTTTGGCGTTAGTGGACACAAACAATTGGACTCGCAAGAATTTTGTGCGCTGGATGTTTGAAGATGAGGCACGTGCCGTGGTGTTTACGCCACGGCGTTGGCATCGCCGTTTCCTCGCTCGGCCTGGGGCATACGGCGCCAAATAAGTGGCTCGCCTCTCGCCTACTTGGCTGAGTGCGCCCGAATACAAGCAACGGAACTACGGTTAGAGCCATGAAGACACGCCTGACCGAAATGTTTGACATTGAATTGCCCATCATGCTTGCCGGCATGGGCGGAGTGTCCTACAGCGACCTCGTTGCTGCCGTATCTGACGCTGGAGGCATCGGAACATTCGGTGCTGCACCAATGTCAACAGAACTATTGGTGTCTGAAATGGCTCGCGTGCGCACCTTGACCAACAAACCATTCGGCGTAGACCTTCTTACTGCTTCGCCAGACTCAATCGCTCGCAACATTCAAGCAATCATCGATGGTGGCGCAAGTATCTACGTTGCTGGCCTTGGCGTGCCGCGCGAAATTATTGACGAATTGCACAGCCACAACATTCTTGTGGGCTCTATGTGCGGCAAAGTGCGCCACGCCACTGCTGCTGTTGCAAGTGGCTGTGACTTTGTCGTCGCACAAGGCACTGAAGCCGGCGGACACACAGGCACCGTTGCCACCATGGCACTTGTTCCTCAAGTTGTAGATGCTGTGAAAGGCAAAGTTCCTGTCGTTGCAGCAGGTGGCATCTTTGACGGTCGTGGTTTAGTTGCCGCTTTGGCACTCGGTGCCGATGGTGTATGGATTGGCACAAAGTTCATCGCCACGAACGAGGCACATACCGGCACCGGCTACAAACAAAAAATGTTGGAGATGGCCGAAGACGACACCGTGATCAGCAAGGCATACACCGGCAAAACATGTCGCGTGGCGCGCACCGAGTGGACACAACACTTTGATGAACACCCAGAGGAACTGCAAGGTTTCCCCGCGCAAGCAATTGCCACCATTCAGGCAGGCATCGATCATTTAGGTGTTGGCCCAGATGTCATTCTTGACACCAATAAAGCGTTTATGGCAATCGGCCAAGCAGTTGGTGCCATCGATGAGATCAAACCTGCGCGTCAGGTTGTTTCAGAGATTATGGACGAGGCACGTCGTACTCTCGAGCGCTTCGCAGATCTTAAATAACCCGAGGTGTTTTCACTCTTACGACGCAACCGCGATGTGCGCATGCTGTTTGGCGCACAAGTGGTGTCGTACCTTGGTGACTGGTTCACATTTGTCGCATTAGCCGGCTTGGTAGAAGATGTCACCAATTCGCGGTTTCTTGTATCTCTCGTCCTTGTTTCCATGACTATCCCTGGTCTCCTTATGTCACCGGTAGCTGGATCATTTGCAGACAGGTTTGATCGACGCAAGATTCTGATTGTGGTCTCACTGTTACAGGCGGTGGCTGCATTGTTTTTGCTTCTGCACTCAACGACGGGCATCTGGATCACATTTGCATCTCAATGTGCCATTGCGGCACTTGCCTCTTTCGTTGGTCCGTGCACAAGTGCAGCAGTTCCCAACATCACCGACAACGAAGACGACCTTCGTCGCACAAACGCGCTCTTTGGAAGCACCTGGGGAGTCATGCTTGCAGTTGGTGCCGCATTGGGTGGAGTGTTTGCCGGCGCATTTGGTCGCAATGCTGCATTTATCGCTGACGCCATCTCTTTTGTTATCGCGGGCGCGCTCTTTGCAGGCGTGAAGCGCCCCATGCAGACAGAACGTGCAGCAACTACATCAACTACACGTCGCGTGCGCCCCATCGCAGACATGAAAGAAGCAATCCATGTTGCCAAGCAAGACAAAATCATCTTGGCGTTGCTCTGTTCGAAAATGACCTTTGCTGTGGGTGCTGGAATTGTGAGTCAACTCGCAGTACTCGCATCCAACGTGTTTCAAGTGGGTGATGCTGGTCGAGGCCTACTTATCGGTGTGCGCGGCATTGGTTCTGGTCTTGGTCCCATTATTGGTGCACGAATTGCAGGACGCGACATGGCAAAGCTTCTGAAAGTCTGCGGCTTTGCTGGTCTCATTTTCAGCGTGTGTTATCTCGGAGCAGCACTCAGTCCATTCATTGGCATGGCAGCAGTTTTCATTGCGCTTGCGCACCTCAGTGGAGGCGCGCAATGGACACTTTCCACTCTGGGTCTACAGATGCAGTCACCAGATCATGTGCGAGGCCGCGTCATGGCCGGAGACATGGCACTCGTTAACTTGATGATTGGCTGCACAAGCATCTTGGCTGGAATCACATCAGAATTACTTGGCGTACGCCCGGCCATCATTATTTTTGCAGTCGCAGCAGCAATCGCTTCCGCTATCTATCTTGCATTAACGGCGAGTCTTAGGCAGCGTCTGCACACAGAGACGCAGCAGCAGTAAGCCTGTTACGCCGAGGGTCGCCATCGGCCACAGTCATCATGGTGTTCATCACGTAAGCAAATGCCAACTCACGACGCACTTCAGCAAAAGCAACAGAGCCACCCGCCCCATTGTGACCAAAACTAGAAGGTCCTGAATACTCCGTGTACGGCGAATGAACCATAAAGCCCATACCGAAATCTGTTTCATCAATCAACACACTGTCAACTTCACCTTGCGGGGTATTGCTCGTTCGTGCGCGATCTCGCGCCTCATCACCAAGCAGACGTATTCCATCTACATGTGAAACCGTGGCCGCATAAATGCGTGCAAGTGAACGCGCATTGCCAATGCCGTTTGCACCAGGAATTTCTGCTTGATGCACTGCTGGCAAGTTAAATGCACCCGGCCCAAACGCACCATTCAAACCCAACGCTGCTGCACCTCTTGTACCTGGCCCACTACGTTCCATCATCACTTTGGCGACATCAGGTGGAAACTTCGGAATGGGGTGAGCCATCAGGCGAGCAACACGTGGTTCAAGTTCTTCTGGCAGACCAATATGGAATTCAACACCAAGTGGTTCAACGATGTGTGCACGCACAAAAGCACCCAGGCTCATACCCGTTACTCGGCGAACAAGTTCGCCAGCTAACCAACCAAAAGTGATGGCGTGATATCCATGTGTTGTGTCAACGGGAAAAAATGGAGCAGTGTCTGCAAGTCGTGACGTAATTGTGTCCCAGCGCAATGCTTCTTCAAGTGTGATGTCGCCTTCCACTGTGTACAGACCGGCGCGATGCGACAACAATTGCGCAACAGTCACATCTTGCTTACCTTTAGCGGCAAACTCAGGCCAATAAGTTGCAACTTTTTCTTCGTAGTTCAGAAGACCGCGCTCCACGCACATTGCAACAGCAATAGACGTAATGCCTTTTGTTGTAGAGAACACCACCTGCAGCGAATCTGGACTGTATGGCTCCGTATGGTCGCGATTTCGCCAGCCGCCCATGAGGTCGACAACACATTTACCTCGATGGTAAATGGAAACACCAGCGCCATGTTCTTCGCCTAGTTCGAAACCTTTCACAAAAGCGTCGCGCACTGGCTCCCACCCGGGAGCAACTACGTCAACTGTGAGTATCGACATGATCAGCCGTCGATAATGGAGCGAAGTTTTTCGATCTGACCTACTGGGTCTGGACCAATTGGGTTCACAGACAACACGGTGACCCCTGCTTCTTTAAACGCTGCAACTCGCTCTTTGATGAAGCCTGGCGTTCCCACCAAGTTTGCGTTCATAATCCACTCACCAGGAAGCTTGGACGCTGCTTCGTCTTTCTTGCCGTCGAGATACAAGTCCTGAATCTCTACTGCTTCTTTTTCAAAGCCGTAGTCACGACA
>DAISXE010000116.1:0-4072 GCA_036826015.1 Ilumatobacteraceae bacterium | reverse complement strand
GGTGCCCACGCCCGTGCTGCGGTAGGCAGCATCTACATATACGGCCGCAACCCACGGTCCGGGCTCTGGAGCATTCGGCAATTCATCATTCTCAATCAACGATGCCGTGCCAACAATTTCGCCACCCTCATTCAGTGCAGCAAGACATACAGGAAGAGCACGTTCGTTCTGGTCAGAGGCTGCGTACAGATCCAAATACCACTGAACGGAATCGTCTGGGTATAACTCGCCCCATTCATCGAATGACCATTGGGCTGCTACTGAACGCAATACCCCATCGCGAGGCATGTCGGTCACCACGTACTTCATGTTATGAATCGGGCGTGGTTTCGCCTTCGGTGGCTGGACGCACACGTTGAAATGCCGATTCCACATCGGAATACATGAGTGGAGCATCGGTGCCCACTATCTCTGCATCAGGAATCGCACTGCTGGACGCATACGACTGATTAGAAAAGAAGTTCTTCATGAATCGCTTAAAGAAGATAACGATGATGATGGACCACATGAAGACGGACCCACCAAGCTTCATGATTCCACCAGCTAATTGTTGATCGCTCAATACAGACATACCCCACACTCGAACTGGCGTGTCGTAATGGTTGTACACAGAACCCTCAGCGAATGTCAGCCAACCTGCAGGAATAGTTGGGATAAGAGATGTTGCGAAGAGATACGGCATCATTCCGCCATATGTCATGCGCCATTCTCGGGCTGGTCCACACACTGGAGTCCATAGCATCAGTGCGCTCAACACCAAGATGACGTGCAAGCCATAATGCAATGGGCCACCCGCAGCGCTTCTATTCACCAGTGCAGGAATATGCGTGGTTACGACGACCAAGTTGTACACCACTGCGGCAACTACTGGTCGAGCCAAGAAACGTACTGCCCTGTACAACCGCCCTTGGCCGATGAGCAATCGAAACAGCCACTCCGGTGTTGCCAGCAATGCCAATGGAGGAACAAAGTACGTAATCGCCATGTGCTGCATCATGTGCACCGAATACAAGTATTCCTCGGCGATGTCGTGCACAGGCCAGTCGCTTGCGAACCACAGCAACAAAATCATCAGAGAAAATGTGAGGATTTGCTTACGAGTAATTACGTGGCCCGCGGGAGCGACTTTGGGGCCCACAACTCGCACTGCATAAACAAAAGCGACCACAAGGCCGATTACAAGAATCCAGATTTCAGGGTGAAATTGAAAACGCCACGGAGCCGTGTTTAGCGTTGGTTCAATTGCTGCGATCAGCACGGCCGACCCCTATCACCATTAAGCAATAAAGAACTTAAATGTTGCCAGCGCGACGATGTACACAAACAGTGCAAGACCGAGACCTGTATAAAACAAGACACTAAAGATCTTGCTGTCAAACTTTAAGTGCATGAAATAAGAAACAACCATGACAAATTTGACGACCATCATGATCATCAATGAAGGCATGAACAGCGGACCGAAATCAACGTAATACGTAGATACTTCCAGCGCTGTAATAGCGGCAAGAATAACTGCAATCTTTATGTATCCGGCATCTGACATGCCGTGTTCGTGACTCTGTGTTTGTGGTTCCGTGCTCATGCGTTGCTCCCGATCAAGATGGAATCAGATAAATCAGCGTGAAGATGACGATCCACACGATGTCGACGAAGTGCCAGTACAAGCCAACAAGTTCAACCACTTCAGATTTATTGCCTGTGATTTTGTTGCGCTTGATGATGCCCATTGTGGAGAGCAACATAATCACACCAATTGAAACGTGAACTCCGTGGAATCCGGTCAATGAATAGAAGCTTGAACTGAACAAGCTTGTGGTGAAGCCAAGGCCTTCACGGTAGAACGTGGTGAACTCGTACACCTGGCCACCAATAAAGGTTGCACCGAGAAGCGCAGTGATGGTGAGCCACAGGTTGGTTCGGTTGTCATCGTTACGTTGCGCTGATGTCACTGCCAACACCATGGTGAGTGAAGACATAAGAAGCACGAAGCTGCTCACCGAAGTGAACGGAATGTCGTAGATCTGTGAAGGATGTGGGCCATCCTGCACGCGACCGCGATACAGCATGTAAGTAGAGATAAGGCCACCGAACAACAAGCACTCAGAGCCCAAGAAGAGCCACATCGCAAGTTTGTTGTTAGACAAACCAGTAGACGAGTGATGCCCGTGGTCTGCTGCGTGATCAGTGTGAGTTGCGGTCTCAGCCATGAGTAGCGATCTCCTTCGAGTGTCCGTCACCATCTGGTGAGGCATAGTCAATTGCTTCTGGAACGGAAGGCTCAAGAACCCATCCAAATGAAGCAAGAAGAACTACAGCAGCACCTACAACCATGACTGGCGTTCCGTAGACAACACCCAAGCCCAAAACTCCGATACCAATGGCGAGAACCAAAGGCCAGTACGACGGGCCAGGGAGATGGATGTCTGAATCAGCAGCTGCTTCCTCTGCACGAATCAATTCTTCACCCGTTGCAATCTGACGCATGGTGTGCGTGTTTGGATCTTCTTCATACTTGCGGTGGAAGAACTCATCCAAATGATGAACAACTGGGATGCGATCAAAGTTATGTTCCTTTGGAGGGCTAGTAGCTAACCATTCCAACGTACGAGCATCCCATGGGTCGGCTGGTGCTTGCTTGCCATTGCGGGCTGTGATGACGATGTTGATAAGGAAGAACAAGACGCCAATTGCAAGAACGAAAGAGCCGATTGAGGACACCATGTTCCACATTCCAAGGTTAAAGAAACCTTCACCAGCACGAGCTTCTGTCCATACATACATACGGCGTGGTTGACCTTGAAGGCCAAGAATGTGCATTGGTCCGAATGTGAGGTTCATACCGATCACCATGAACCAGAAGTTCCAGGAACCGAGTTTTTCGTTCAACAACTTGCCGAATACTTTTGGCCACCAGTAGTAGAAGCCGGAGAACAAACCAAAGACCATTCCACCGAACAACACGTAGTGGAAGTGAGCAACGATGTAATAGGTATCGGTTTGCTGTGTGTCAGACGGTGCAACTGAGTGAGTAACACCTGACAAGCCACCGATTGTAAACAGCACGACGAGTCCAATCGCGAACTTCATTGCGGTGGTGTACCAAATCTTGCCGCCCCACATAGTGAGCAACCAGTTGAAGATCTTTACTCCGGTTGGAATTGCAATCGCCATTGTTGAAATGGAGAACACTGCAACTGACACAGGACCAAGACCAGCGGCGAACATGTGGTGAGCCCACACACCGAAACCAACGAGGCCGATTGATGCGCCTGAGAAGACTACGAATGGATAACCGAACAATGGCTTGCGAGAGAACGTTGGCAACACTTCAGAGATAATTCCGAAGCCCGGCAAAATCAATACGTACACCTCGGGGTGACCAAAGATCCAGAACAAGTGCTGCCACAGAAGCGGGTCCGCACCTTGAGACACGTCGAAGAACGTTGCACCGTACGAGCGCTGGAACATGAGAAGAACAAGTGCGACGGTAATGACTGGAAGTGAGAACACGAGAAGGAACTGCACGACGAGAATCATCCAGGTGAACACCGGCATCTTCATAAGGGTCATGCCTGGAGCGCGCATGTTCAACACGGTGACAATCAAGTTGATGGAACCAATGAGTGATGCGATACCTGTAATTTGCAAACCAAGCACCCAGAAGTCCACACCATTACTTGGTGAGAACACTGGGCCTGAGTTTGGCGCATACATGAACCAACCACCGTCAGCGGCTCCACCAAGGAACCATGAAGCGTTCAGAATGAGTCCGCCACCGACAAGCAACCACAACGACAATGCGTTCAGACGCGGGAATGCCACGTCGCGTGCGCCAATTTGCAGCGGCAAGAAGTAGTTGGCAAATGCACCGGCCATAGGCATTGCGAAAAGGAACACCATTGTGGTGGCATGCATAGTGAACATTTGGTTGTACTGGTCTGCACTCAAGATGCGACCGTCTGGAAGTGCCAACTGCAAACGAATTAAAAGTGCTTCAACACCACCAATAAGGAAGAACGCCATGGCGACAACGCCATACATGATGCCGATCTTCTTGTGGTCGACTGTAAAC
>DAISXE010000115.1:0-4203 GCA_036826015.1 Ilumatobacteraceae bacterium | reverse complement strand
CCACCAGGCAAGGGAAATCTCTGTGGACAACCACCTAGGCCTTGGAGGCCTTACGGCTCCGGCCACGTCGGGTAATCCGCGCCCAGATCTTTTGCGCCACGGACCAATTGAGGAATGGAAGGCTCACCCGATAGACCAACCCAGGCACTACAACTGACTTACCCTTCTGAGCGCCAGCCACCGCAGCACGCACCACGGTGGATGCGTCAATCCACAGCCATCTCGGAACTCTTTTTTCCAAGTGATCTAATCCTGCGCGGCGATGAAGGTTCGTATGCACGTACCCGGGACACACCGCCGTGACCTTCACCCCAACAGGGCCCACTTCGCGCGCCAGGCTCGAGGCATATCGCGTGGCAAAAGATTTTGATGCTGCATACACCGCAGAATTTGGCATGTCTATGAGCGATGCGATACTCGACACCACAATGATTGTCCCCTCGCCATTGCGCACCATGGAGGGAACAACTCCTTCGATCAACTGCGCCACGCCAGTTCCCAAAAGAAAGCTCATCTTCTCTAGATCGCTCCAAGACACCGCTCCTGCACGACCAGCCATAGTGATTCCAGCGTTAGCAACAAGAACGTCTGGACTGTTGCATTCATCGAGAACTTGGAGAATCCCGTGAGTATTAGAAAGGTCTGCTAACAACCAATTGCTTGTTGATCCGACTTCTTCAATCTCTCGCGACACATTCTGAAGGTCAAGCGAGTTTTGCCCGACCATACATATATGGAATCCGAGCCGTGCGTAATGGAGAGCAAACTCTCGGCCGATGCCGGAGGACGCACCTGTAATGAGAGCAACGGAAGGCGACATCAACGTTGAGCCTTAGTTGCAATTCGCGATCAGATGTCGCGGTCCTGGATCTCTTTCATGGTTGCCATACCAAACAAGGTGGCACCAGTGAAGACAATGATGAAGATGACTGCACCAAATGAGAAAAGAACTCCCTCAGACATTTACTTCTCCCGACCGGCAATGAGAAAAGCACCCAAGCTCAGAATGGAAGGCACCCAGACTCCGACGTAAATTCCGTTCAGTTTGTCAACATCTGCATCACCTGAGAAGTAGAGCGAAATGCTGAGCGCAAGACTTGCCGCAGCAGCAACAAGAACAGAGACTTGCAAAATCAATTTTGGTTTCATGTATTGACAGTAACAGGTTTTAAAAACAAAAGGGCGCGATCATTGCTGACCGCGCCCTTCCGTTTTAGGTGAATTGTGATTAGTGCGAATCGCCTGAGCGAGCCTTAGCAATATTCAAAATCATGAGTCCAAATAGACCCTTAGCTGTGATGTCAGCAATTGTGTATCCAATTTGACGAGTTGCTTCGATGCCATCGGTTACGTCGAAAATGACTGGGAACAAGTAAGCGATTGGATAGACCAACCATGTCACCAACAACACTGTGGTGGCGCTCTTAATTGCCTTTGAAACTTCGCCGGTTTCACGAGTTCCTGCAGCCTTAAGTTCTCCACTCAATGTGAACAAGATGTACAGGAATGGCAACATTGACAGAATCCAGAAAGTCCACTTCGTGCCATCGTTGCTCGAAACTTCACCTGGGTATCCAAGTCCAATCATCAAGACAGTTGCTGGAACCAATGTGGTCATCAACTTCTTGCGGCGATCCTTGGTAACACCAAGAACGATGAGAAGTTCAATGACAAGCAATGGAACGGTGATCAACCAGTCGGCGTAACGATAACCCTCGTTCATTGAGCCTTCTGCCCAGCCGCTCCACATTCTGTAGTAGTGGTATCCAGCGATTCCAACAACTACTGCTGATACTGCAACTCCGCTTTGGAACTGCTTTGCAACGCTTTTGATCTGCGTCAAGAAATACACGAATGCACCAAGCATGACGGCTGTACCGAATGAGAGTGCGTTGTATACAAGTTGATTTAGGTCGGCGTCTTTCAGAACTGTTACGTCCATCTTTCCCCCTTTAGGAATGCTCGCCACATTGACGAACATTCGTAAAAGTAACAGGATTTTTCAGGCTGTCGTGGATGGCTGGCCGAGTGGACTCAATGCCACTAATTTCAGCGTTTTGCAGACCTAATTGGATTTTTAGGCCAATTCACACCAGTTCTTGTACTGGGGAAGCTGACCGCGGACCGCTTTGCCATAGATGTCTGCCACTTGCAAGGTGATGGGTCCAGGGCATGGAACGCTGCGATCATCCACTGAGTTGATTGCACTGACTTCTGCAGCGGTGCCAACACAGAATATTTCCTCTGCGATGTAGAGATCAGAGCGCGCAAGATTGCCCTTCTCTACGTCATACCCCAAGTCTTCCAAGATCTTGATAACGCTCCATTGCGTGATGCCTTCAAGAGCACCAGCCGACAACGGAGGTGTAATGACTTTGCCGTTTCGAACAACGAAAAGATTCTCGCCGGTGCACTCGCTCACAAGTCCTTCGTTATTCAGAAGAATTGCTTCGTCGTAGCCAGCACGCAGAGCTTCTACTTTGGCAAGCGACGAGTTGGCATAGTTTGCAACTGTCTTTGCTGCAGGTGGCAACATGTTGTGGTCAAGTCGCTTCCATGAAGAAATCTTCATGCGAACGCCTTTAGTGAGAGCTTCTTCTCCTAAATATGCGCCCCATGGCCAGCACGCAATTGCAACATCAACTGAACACGGCAATGTATTCAAACCCATTTCGCCGTATCCGTAGTACACGATGGGGCGAATGTAACAACCAGGCAATCCGGTAGAGCGAACTGTCTCTCGTGTTGCATCAACTATTTGCTGCACTGTGTATGGAATTTCCATTCCCAAAATCTTTGCGCTGCGAAAGAGACGCTCAATGTGTTCGGTTAAGCGAAATACAGCTGGACCTTCTGAAGTTTCGTAGGCACGAATACCTTCGAACACTCCGGTTCCGTAATGCAAAGTGTGAGTAAGCACATGTACCTGGGCCTTGTCCCAATCGACGAGTGAGCCGTTCATCCAGATTTTCGGTGTGGGAACGAGAGTAGGCATAAGAGCTCCTAAAGATGTGCTGGTGAAAGATTACTTGGCGGATACGAGAGCAGCGATGGCGTTTCCGATTTCCGTGGTGGAACCAGTAGGCGCAGTGTCGCAAGCGGTGCGAATTCGTTCGGCGGCTGCATTTTCGCCGAGGAATTCCAACATGAGAGCAGCCGACAATATGGCAGCAATGGGGTTGGCCTTGCCGGTACCCACAATGTCTGGTGCCGAACCATGAGATGGTTCAAACATGGATGGCCCTGTACGTGATGGGTTCAAGTTGGCAGATGACGCAAGTCCGATTCCGCCACTGACTGCTCCACCGAGGTCGGTGAGAATGTCGCCAAACAAGTTGTCGGTCACGATGACGTCATAGCGATGTGGGTCTTCTACGAAATAGATACATGCAGCATCAACATGGTTGTATGCAGTTCCAACCTGTGGGAATTCTGCAGCAACATCATTGAAGGCGCGTTGCCATAGATCACCAGCAAATGTAAGAACGTTTGTTTTGTGTACCAATGTCACGTGCTTACGTTCACGCTGTGCAGCGAGTTCGAATGCGTAACGAATACAACGCTCTACGCCATGGCGCGTGTTGACGCTTCCCTGTGTTGCAACTTCGTGTGGCGTGCCACGACGCAGTACTCCACCTTCACCCACGTACGGGCCTTCGGTGTTTTCGCGAATAACGACAAAATCATGCGGAGTGACATGGCCTGGCGCAACGCCGGCAAATGGTCGCTGGTTGACGTACAAGTCGAGGTCGAAACGCATCTTCAACAACAGGCCACGCTCGATAACGCCAGGAGGCACATCTGGTGTTCCGACTGCTCCCAACAAAATGGCATCGAAGCCACGAAGTTCATTCAGTACGCCATCGGAGAGAATCTCGCCGTCACGCAGATAGCGCATCCCGCCCAGGTCGAAATCAGTGGTGTCGATCGCCACCCCAGTGGCGCGCACTACTTTTACGGCTTCAGCCGTGACTTCTGGTCCGATTCCGTCCCCACCAATGAGTGCAATGCGATGTGCCATAGGGAGACCATCGTAGAAGGCACAGGTAGCCTTCCCTGCATGGCAAAGCACCTTCTCTCAAAAGAGACATACGCGCGACTCGAGGCTGAGATTGCCGACCTTGAGCACAATGTGCTTCCCGAGGTGGCCGACAAGATCGGTCGAGCACGGGAAATGGGCGACCTGAAAGAAAATGGCGACTA
>DAISXE010000114.1:0-4213 GCA_036826015.1 Ilumatobacteraceae bacterium | reverse complement strand
AGAAGGCTGAAATTTGTACCAGCCGAAACTCGAGGTGCACTAAAAGATGACACCCCCATAGCCGTCGTCAGCTCCGACGTAATATCCGTGAGGTACCCGTAATACGCAGGTGTCCCACTTGTGCGTTGAGAAGGCAAGATAGCGCCAGTATTCACAGTGGAAGTTCCTGTTCGAACGTCACCCCACCCAAAGACGCGGTGATCATTGGTTGTCAACAAACAATGCATCTCACCGCACGAAACCATCTCAATTTTTCGTGACGTGTCAGAGGTGTCAAAACCAAAGGGAAGATCAACCTTTGCGGGCAAGAGATAATTGGATGCGGATGCATCCCCGGGGTAGTCAGTTGCATAATTCGAGAACTCAGTCTTCGTGTTGCCGACTGCCCATAGTGATACATCATCACGAGAATCACCGGAGTTCAATAAAACGTATGTATAGCGATACATCGTCTCGATGCTGATGATCCGAGCAGTAGATGGAACATCAATTCGATCGAATTTCATACCGGTCTTAGTACTAGTGAGGGTGCTCGATGGCGAATAGCTACCCATAGATCCGCGACCTGACAAATAGGCAGTGACGCCTGTTCCACCACAAGAACCCCACGACCAGACCACAGCCTCTGCATCAATAATGTGAGCACAATTCCCATCGGAAGTCATTGTTTGGATACCAATGGCTTGTCCTAAGGCGTTCACTGGTCGAACACGGTTTGCTAGACGAGCGGCTTTTGAATACAACTCTTTTGTTGACTGATTAGACGCCTCATATGTGAGGTCATTCCCCAATGCTCTGCCAATGTTGCTGCCCCATGAAAAAATCCTGCCATTCTCCGTTAATGCAAAACCCCCGGCCGCATTCTGCTCAATTCGAATGATGTCTTCACCCGACGAAAGCGCCCGACCCAAAGTGACAAAGCCACTTTGATCAAACCCTGTACTTGCAGCAGTGCCTAATGTCGTCGTCGTACCGTTGTGTGCACACGTAAGACAGGCACGCACTTCAGTCGGAGTCGCTTGTGCCAATGTCGATGTCGTCACTGAAGCAGTGCCTGCTCCAGTTCGCCCGTAATAGGCATGACCCCATGCGATCACAGTGTCTTGTCCACCGGCCACATCGCATTGCACCAATGCGGTGGCTGGACCCGAGGTGATTGCTACAGGTACACATGACTTGCTCGTTCCCGCATCATTAATACTCGGAAGGGTCACACGACCGAAGCGGGTCGTTGCTACCGAGGTCGGAGAGGTTCGACCGAGGCGTCCATAATGATTTGTATAGGTGGTGCCCCATGTCCACACTTCGTTTCCTGATGTCCGAGCAACGATAAAACCTTCACCCGCTGATACTTCTGTAATTGCAGTGGGAGCCGTGGGGCAGTTTTCAAAACAGCCAATGACCGTGGCTGTACCAGTTGTGGCAACTGTGGCCGTGGCTGGATGCAGGCGATATGTAAAAGAAGAAGTCGTAGGCACTGACGCAATCTGAATGTTTTGATTGTCATAGCGAGTGCCATCGAGAGCTACAGACACAATGTTTCCGACTTTGAAACCATGCAACGCACTTGTTCCCACTGTCACCAGGTTTGTCGTCAGTCCATAGGAGACGGTGGAAGCGCCGATTGAAGCCACACTGATAACAGCGACACCACCCGCAGGAGCGGTCTGCTGCGACAACGTTGACGCCTGACTGCTCACTGTGTACTTCACCCAGTAATTGCCCGTCGTGTTACTGACATCAGTAACAGTGAATGTTCCATTCCACACCGTCGGCGACCCAACATCGTCAACTCCTGAAACAACGATGGAGTTACCCGCCAAGAAATTATGTGAGCCTCCAAACCACAACTGAGCCGTCGTTGTTGTGGATAACCCTCGATGGGACACAGAAACTTCTGGTGATTGAAAGGTCACTGTTCCTGATGTTGAAGCTGACCTGGTTTGCGTTGCATAGGTCGTGAAGGAGGAAGGTATGGCATTCGTCGATGCAGTTTTGACAATGCGATCAAAGACAAAACCAGTGGAGGTGTTCGTTTGAGCAATATCTCCAGATACTCCAGACGTAAATTGAAATGATTGTGGTGACACCACTGCTGTAATCACCACAAGTGCAGTCGAGGAATGAATTGCCGAGATCCCTCGAACATAAACAGAATCTCCCACAAGGCGATTGTGTGCACTTTCAAAATTCAGGGTCGCAGTGGTACCCGTTCGTGAATAACTCTTGACCTGTTGAAATGACGTGTCCAGAACTGAATCACCAATAGAGATCGCAACTGGGTCATTTACGGCAAACCCTCCGGGTTGATCGAGCTTGAAAGTGGCGATGTTGGTGGTGTTTACATAGGCCTTACTCGTGACGTTCATCGTGATTCCATTCACAGTCGCATCGGTGAGTTTTGTTGGCGTCACGACAAACCGCGTCCCGTACAGGCCAAGATCGCCACACGCAAGCGATGCGGCAAGCTGCGCGCCATCACAGCCCCATACCCAGACAGCACCAGTCGAATCTGCTGCAACACTGTGCGTGCTTCCTGCGGCGATGGAAACAAAAGTCGGAGTCGCCGCAATAGGAATCAATGTCGGCAGGAGCCGTTGCGTTAAGGAGCCATCACCTAATTGACCACTTGAATTGAGTCCCCATGCATACAAGCGTTGTTGGCCATTCAAGACCGTCACCATTAACGAATGGGACAACCCTGTCGCGAGATGAATAATCCTCTCACTACTCGCCGTTGGCGTCCACGCAACTTTGACAGGATTCGAGAAACTCGTCGTGCCTCCAATACCTAATTGACCTTTTGAGTTATCACCCCATGCCCATAACTCATGCCCACCTGTGCTTGTCTCGACTGCAACAAGCACATGATTTGCAGTACCGCCTTCGGAGAAGAAAAGCGGTGTCCCTCCACTAAACGCACGAAGCCAACGCAATTTGCCCGTCGGTCCATCTGCACCAGTAGGGGCAGTGGCTGCTCCTCCACCTGACGGCGATGTTGACGAGAGATTTGCTACTGGTACATCACCCATTGCAAGAGACCCCCACGTTGAGGCCTTGACTTTGTCGGTCGATGGTGAAACACCACCCCACGCATAAGGCTGCAGTCGAGATACTGCAGCAGCTTCAACAGAGTTCTGAACAGTTCCCACAGTCACCAGAGACAACATCAACGAAAACACAAGAGGCAGGCGCCAATGCAAAAAACGAACGACTGCCCTCTCTGCCATCCAATGCACACGAATCATGATCTCTCACTAACCCCGCTGCCACTCTAGAAGAACAAAAAGACCAGAGATATAGCCATGCCCTCTTGAAGATTTCAACCCAGGAAAGTTCATCAGAAACCCCCCGATCCGCCATCACTCCCGACTAGGCGCCACATTCTCCGGCCCATGTAAAAGGACACGTCACTAGTGCTCGTAAACTAAATGGGTGATTCCCCCTACCCGCATCCTCATGCTCCGGCACGGCCAGAGCGAATGGAATGCATTAGGACGCTGGCAAGGTCAAGCCGATATCGAGCTCACCGACCTTGGTTACGAGCAAGCACGTCGAGCCACAGAAAAACTGGGCATGTTTGATGCCGTTATCTCCAGCGACCTTCGTCGTGCATACATGACAGCAACCATCATTTCGAACGGACTGGGAATCGGGCTGATGACACCTGACATTCGTCTGCGCGAAACGCATGTGGGCGAATGGCAAGGTCTCACACACGATCAGATTGAGCGCGATTGGCCGGGGTATCTCAAAGAACACAAACGACCACCAGATTTTGAAACTGATGAGTCCATTGTTGAACGCGTGACCAATGCACTCGTTGATTTAGCCACGGAGTTTCCCGCGTCAGAAGTGCTGTGCATTGCGCACGCTGGCATCATTCGCGTGATGCGTCGCGCACACGGAGTATCAGACCCACGCATTGCAAACCTTGGTGGTTGCCATTTCATCGTGCGCCCTGGCCATCCTTCGCCCATTGAAGTCGGCGATGTTGTCGATCTCTTTGAACACGGCGAACTCGGCGAAGAGCTCTAAGTGTTTTCTCGCTTCATCGACACGTCGTACGCACCGGTTGTTCGCTCAAACATCGATCGGCTCGTGTGGGCACGTTTGGTTTCAAACTCGTGCTACCGATTCGCACCGCCGTTCATCGCAGTCATCGCTCGTGGACTTGATGTATCTGTTGGTCAGATGGGTGTTGCGTTCATGG
>DAISXE010000113.1:0-4313 GCA_036826015.1 Ilumatobacteraceae bacterium | reverse complement strand
ACAGCCCACTCCGTATCGCTCACGCGACCAAACAGCGAATAGAGATCAGTCTCTGCGCCATACCCCGGGTCTTCACCGTGAGGGACGTCAATTCCCCAACAGGCAACGTCGCCGTGCATGCCTAAAAAGTGACGACCCCACCCGTCATCGGCAGGCCTGTCGTCAATAAAGACCTTGGTCTGCACCACGTGGATGTAGCGGTGCTCCCCCACATTGTCTGCGGGTTGGAGGGACGGACGAAATGGCATATCGGAAAGACTCATCGCCAATTGACGGTAGTAGGTAGGGGCCTGCCTAGGATGACCGAATGGCACGTAACCAAAACTCAGTAGTGATCGTCGATACTTTGCGCACCCCAGTGGGTAAGCGAAACGGCGGTTTGTCCACCCTCCACTCCGGCGAACTTCTCGGTGTTGTCCAAAAGGGCATCCTTGATCGCACCGGTCTTGACCCAGCACTTGTTGAGCAAGTAGTTGGCGGATGCGTCAGCCAAGTTGGCGAACAAGCATTCAACATCACTCGCACCGCATGGTTGGCAGCTGGTCTTCCACTAACCACCGCAGCAACAACTGTTGACACACAATGTGGTTCCTCACAGCAAGCAACTGGTCTTGCAAGTTCTCTCATTGGCTCTGGCGTTGTCGACATCGCCATTGCATGTGGTGTTGAAGTTATGAGCCGCATCCCCATCGGTAGCAACGGCAACAAGGCCCTCGGACTCGGCGTTCCAATCCCACGCAACTACTTCGACAAGTACGAAATGACATCACAATTCGAAGGTGCAGAGCGCATCGCCGAAAAGTGGGGAATCTCACGCGACGACACCGACAACTGGGGTCTCGTTTCGCAGCAGCGCGCAATCAAGGCATGGGACGAGGATCGTTTCTCTGGTCAGTACATTCCTGTTGAAGCACCTGAATACAACGAAGCCGGCGAAGTCACTGGTTCACATGTAGTGAGCAAAGACGAAGGTCTTCGTGAGACCACACGCGAGAAGTTGGCCACATTGAAGCCAGTCGCTCGCGAAAATGGTGTTCACACAGCTGGCAACTCATCACAGATTTCAGACGGTGCATCTGCCGTATTGATGATGACAGAAGAAAAAGCAAGCAAGCTCGGCCTCAAAGCACGCGCACGTATTGTGGATTCTTGCCTCGTAGGTGTTGATCCCGTACTCATGTTGACAGGACCAATCGACGCCACACAGCGTTTGCTTGAGCGCAACAACCTCAAGATTTCCGACATCGACGTGTTCGAAATCAACGAAGCATTTGCTTCAGTTGTTCTTGCGTGGGCAAAAGAGCTGGGCGCCGACCTCGATCGCACCAACCCGAACGGTGGTGCAATTGCTCTTGGTCACCCACTCGGCGCAACAGGCGCCTTCCTTGTCACCAAGGCACTGAATGAACTCGAGCGCACCGGTGGTCGCTACGGAATCATTTCAATGTGCTGTGGCGGTGGCCTCGGAACCGGCACGCTCATCGAGCGACTCTAAGAAATGAGGCGCGCATGACGCGCTACTCCATCATTGCCATTACGACCGTCTGTGTTGTGTTGTCTGCGTGTGCATCTGCCACCGTTCAACCAGATGCAGACGGTCGTGTGCATGGCACGGTTGTTTCCGTTGCAGATGGCGACACCGTGACCGTGAAGTTTGCAAGTGGTCAAGAAAAGATCCGTCTCATCGGTGTCGACACTCCAGAGACCGTGCATCCCACAAAACCAGTTGGCTGCTTTGGCCCCGAAGCATCTGCATACACAAAGGCGTTGCTTCCAAAAGGCACTGACGTGTACGTGGTGCGCGATGCCGAAGCACGTGACAAATACAAACGACTACTGGCCTACGTATATCGCACTGCAGACAACCTCTTTGTGAATCTCAGTTTGGTGAGTGGCGGCTATGCAGTGCCACTTTCAATTGCCCCCAATACCGCCCACGAAACAGACTTTGTGGCCGCCGCCATCGAAGCTGAGCGCACCAACATCGGGTTATGGGCACAATGCCGCAGGTAGGGTTCACATATGACTGAACGCAGTTCTCTGGTATCTCGACTGGGTTATGCAGACGACGCTCGTCTTGTCATTTTGTCGTGCGACGACCTTGGTTCATGTCATGGTGCAACCGTTGGTGTGTATCAAGCAATGCGCGAAGGTTCAGCTACGTGTGCATCCATCATGATGCCGGCGCCTTGGGCGCACTTTGCGTCTGAAATGTACGCAGGCGACGACATCGGTGTTCACCTCACTCTCAATGCCGAGCATCCGTCATACCGATGGGGTCCTCTCACACATGCGCCGTCACTGTTGTCTGGTGAAGGTGGCTTTCCACGTTCAGTTGACGACTTGTGGGAACACGCAGATTCCACCGAAGTACTTCGCGAATGCCGTGCACAGATTGAACGAGCTATTGCATGGGGTATCGACGTCACGCATCTTGCGCCACACCTCACATCAATCACGTTGCGCCCAGAGTTTTTCGATGTGTATTTGGAATTGGCGTACGAATTCAAACTCCCAATTCGCTTACCTTCCACTATTTCTCCAGAAGCGGCCGGCTTTCCTTTCCGTCAACTTGCGGCAGATGAAGGAATTGTGTTCCCCGATCATTTTGATCACGACTGGCGTACCGGTAGCCGCGAACGAGTTTTTGGCGCCATTGCATCACTGCAACCAGGCGTCACCGAGATTCACGTACAACCAGCTATCGATACTCCTGAAGTTCGTGCACTAGGCGAAGTTGCTGAAGGCTGGATCGATGACCTTGCGCTCGCAACTTCTGCTGAATTACGAGATGCACTACAAGCAAGTGGCGCAGTGCTCATCGGCTATCGCGAATTACGCGATGCCATGCGCTCCAAGTAGGCACGTCTTTGTAACTAGGCGCGAACGCCTACAAAAAGATCTGTTTCAAGCATTCCTGCTTGCACTTCACCAATGGTGCTTCGAGCGAGAATCCAGTCTTCCCACGGGTACACCTTTGACATCTCGTCGTCATCCAACCCGAACCACCATTTTGATGTTGGGTCAACTTGTGTGGCGTGAGCAAGCAGCGAACGCGTGCGTGCATACATGAACTTTGCAACATCAAGTTTTGTGGTGATGCGATTGTCCTGTGATTGACGATTCAACCATTTCTCGTCGAATGGAGATTCGCCGTACTTCAATATCAACGCTTCGTGCACTGACATCACGCGCTCTTTTGCCCACAATGTGTAGTACATCTTCGTTGGCTGCCACGGCTCGCCTGCTTCCGGATACCACGACGGATCACCAGCTCTGTCGAATGCCAACACACTGATGTCGTGCACCTTCAGATGATCTGGGTGTGGGTAGCCGGCTTGATCATCGTTGTAGGTCAAGATGACTTGTGGTCGTTCTTTGCGAATGAGTGCCACAAGACGACCAGTGGATTCATCAATATCGGCCATGTGAAAGCACGCCGGGTTCTTGTTCGAATCTGCACCGGCCATGCCTGAATCTCTGTACCCCAACATGTGCACTGCGTGAAAGCCAATGACATCGACAGATTTTTCTAGTTCTCGTTCCCGAACATCTGCCAGTAAGGCTTTTTCTTGTCCCGGGGTCATGTCATGAAACGGCTGACCAGGTTCTCGTAGCGCTGGGTTCTGAAGATCGCCTTCTTCGCCGCCCGTGCAGCACACAAGCACCGTGCGCACACCCTCGCAGTGATACATCGCAACGGTGGGCGCGCCCTTGGACGCCTCATCATCAGGATGAGCATGAATGGTCATCAACGACAACGGAGCACCGTTCATGTCGAGAGGGGTCACTGGCATTCCATTGAGGTTAGTAAGGCGCACCCATCAGAGCACGCCCCTACTCAGTGTGTTCGGTCACCACTCTTCGGGTTTGTTCCACCGCTAAGGGTGTTCAATCTGTGAGAATAGAAATATCGAACCCACCACTGCTGCCCTGCCGATTGGCATCTTTGAGACAGATACCAATTGCCGACTCCTCACGGGCAATGCTGCATTTCGTTCGTTAGTTCTCGATGGTGCGCCAGTAGTTGTTGGAACCGCACCGTGGACAAATGCAATGCCACACGAACGCACTGAATGCGAAAAGCAATGGCTGCACTCACGTGAAAACGGAACACAATTCTCAACAGAGTTTCCGGTGGGTCGCGCAACAGGTGAAGTGATCTGGATCAACATCACAACGTCGGCTCACATTGTCGATGGCGTACTCATCGGTTACGTGGGCACAGCAACTGATTGCACTTCACTCGTCTCGCAACGACAGTTATCTCATCAGCTTGTTGGACTGCTCGATGTTTCTGGAGATGCAGTTCT
>DAISXE010000112.1:0-4338 GCA_036826015.1 Ilumatobacteraceae bacterium | reverse complement strand
GCAAATGGTGGCGACATTGGTGAACCACTCGTACTCACTGCTACTTCTGTTGCAGCACAAACATTCACGGCTATCGCTCAACGAATCATCGACGACACTCCAGAGATTGACGAGATGTCAGATTGCTCAGCTCGCGCCGAAGACGTTGTGGTTACAGTGCGTCGTAGTCAGAGTCCCCAGGCATAGCAATACCTGTTACTCGCCCATCAGAATCAATTTTGATTTTGGGCAAAATCGTTTGTGGTGTTCCCACTTTTGACGCCGCTGCCATCACTTCATCAGTGGTCTTGTGAGGCAATAAAAACTCAATGTTTGCTTTAGTTGGTGGCATAAGCATGAGATCTTTTTCATGTGAACGACGGATTGCTTCTTCCGGCTTAATCCAGAAACTCTCAATAGTTTCGCCATCATCATGCAGTGGTTCTTGTGCAGCTGGTGCGCGAGCAATAAAGAAACGCGTATCAAAACGCCGCTTCTCGCCCATAGGCGTAATCCAATGACTCACGTAGTGAATGTCGTCGGTTGTCAAGCGAAGACCTTCCTGCGCACACAGGTCTAACAAAGCAATCGAACCATCGTGAATGTTGTGGCGCTCTGTGTTGAAACGCTCAATAACTTCTGGAGCATCAAAACGAACAACATCACCTGTTGTTTCATGACGCGCAAGTAACACGCCAGCTTCTTCAAAACACTCACGTATGCAAGCAACCCAATATGCAAGTCCACCATTGGGCAGACCAAGCAAGGAACTTGCATGTTCGTCCGTTAGACCATCGCAAATTTCTGCAATGTCTTCCATGCCATCGACATCGTCAACTTTCCCACCCGGAAACACAAACATGCCACTGGCAAATGCAGCGCTAAAAGTACGGCGCAACATGAATACTTCAATGCCGCCATCGTCGGCATCACGAATCAACAACACTGTCGCTGCGGGCTTCACAGGGACAGTTGCGGGATCAAACGGTTCTTCGGCCTTCACATCAGTCATCGTTTTCATTCCCCTCAATTGGTTCAACATCAATCACGTCATTAGACGAAGAAAGATGCCCCTTCACATCCACGATAGGTCCCGTGTGTGTTGCGCGTATCACTGTGATGCCGTCCTTATGTCGACGGCTCATGATCGCGACCACTAATGCTCGGGTTGGGGGTAACAGCAAACTGATAGCTAGGACATCAGAGATGAATCCCGGGGCTAACAGGAATACACCTGCGGCCAGGATGCAAAACCCTTGCACAATTTGTGACGAAGGCTCTTCGCCTCGCTGCAACGTTGCGGTGAAGTCTTGATACACCTTGATGCCCTCGCGCTTTACAAGCGAAGTACCTATTGCAGAGATAGCGATCAACAACACAATCGTTGGCAACAGACCAATGCTTTGACCCACTTGCACAATCACATACAACTCAATGAGTGGCAACACCACTACGAGAGAAATAATCAGCAAGAACATGTTTAGTGAGAGCGGGCCTCGCGGTAATCCTTGGCAGCACCTTCTAAGGGCTCTACTTCCAAAGTGATTCCATCAATAGCTACAACACGCATTGCTGCATTATGAGCAAGCGGAGTAGCTCGGTTGGTACGTGCACGCCATTGCGCGCCGTCTACAAGCACGATGCCTTCAGGATTGATATCTCCCACTGCAGTACCAGTTGTGCCAATGAGATTTTCACGGCCAACCGTTGGCGTAGCAAAACGTGTTCGCACCATGGACGGCATACCCACAATAAAAGTAAGAGCCACTCCAGTGATACACACAAGCAATGTGAACCACGACGGACGCATAGAAAGACCATCAACAGATCTGAACATGGTGAATGACGCAATGGAATACAGCACTAATCCAGCACCTGTCCAGAATCGTGGGATACCCACCTGAACATCAACGGCGAAGGCAACAAATGCCGCAATAAAGATGCCAATGCCGATGCCGTTCATTGGTAACGCTCCGGTACCCATACAACCGAGGATGAGACACACTGCACCGACAAGTGCACCAATGCCGATACCAGCAGTAAAGAATTCAAAAATCAACAACCCAATTCCAATAGTGGTGAGCAAATATGCCGACGGTGGGCTTGCAACTGTGTGCAACAGTCGCGGCACGAGACCAAGTTTGAAGAAACGAACAGTTGTTGCTTCGCGAGTAACTTGCCCTGCATCATCCAACACGTCTGACACAGTGTCCAATGTTGTTCCGCGTACAGCGACACCGTCGAGTGCATACAACATGTTGCGAAGCACTGGTACACCGCGATCGTCTGTTGAAAACTTCAATACCTTTTGTTCGCGAGCTTCTAAGAATCCCAAAGTGTCAGAGTGCAACATGTCATCTGCTGTTCCAAAAGACAACTGCGTGCCATTCACAGACAGCATTGTTCCCGTGCGGCCAATGCGAGCACCTGGAGCCATTGCGGTTACATCTGCGACTGCAAGCATCTGTGCTGGCAAGCCATACGCACGTGATCCACTAGGGCCAACCCACACCGCTACAGGAATTTTCGAATCAGAAATACTGGTCAACAGTTCTGCCATACGTTCGCGGCCAATAACCGCACCCTTGGAATTCAATTGCAAGATGACTGCTTGCGAACCGTTGTTCTGAGAACGCACAAGCGCGTTCGTAATGGAGTCTGCAACGATGGTGTCCACAAGTCCACTGACTTCAACGACATCGACTGGAGCCATTGCAGTGCCGGAATCTGCCGCACTTGCACCCTGCCCAGACATGACAGCTAGGGCTGGTCCGGCAATCAATAGTCCGAATCCACACATGATGCGTCTTTTTGCGCCTACCCTCACTGGTCTCTCCTTCATTATGGAACTACACCACTTCTTCACGGCACAGCGAGTCCTCATTGTTGCGGGCAAAGGCGGCGTTGGGAAATCCGCCGTCGCCGGTGCCCTTGCCAGTCTTTCAGCACGCAGTGGACTTCGCACCCTTTTGGTGCACTTAGATGCTCCCTCGGCTGTGATTCCTGCCCATGAGTTACTCGAGGAAATCACTGTCAGCCCTGGTCGTGCCCTCACGGACTACTTGTCATCAAAGGGAATGGGACTTCTGTCACGCCAACTATCGCGATCAGGCATCGTGGAGTTGGTGGCCACCACAGCGCCCGGACTTGATGACCTCTTGGTGCTTGGTCGCATCAAAGCGTTCGAACGTGAGTTGCGTGCAGACGTGATCATCGTCGATGGACCAGCTGCGGGTCATGCACTCGACCTCATGCGCGCACCGCTTCAACTGAAACGGGCAATCGGTTCTGGACCAATCAGTTCACAGGCTGACGAAGTGCTCGCCATGCTCTCTGATGCGCACCGTTGCAAAGTGATGATGGTGACCACACCAGCGATGACACCAGTAAGTGAAACTGCAGAAGCAGCAGACGACATTGTGGAATCGGTACACGTGAATCTCACGCCCGTTGTTGTGAACAAGTGTGAAGCACTTGTACCAGCCATAGATGTCACTCATCTATCTGCAGACATGCGCGAGGCATATCAATACGCACGAGACAAACAGTCTGCACAAGAAGACGCACTCGCCGTTCTAACCGACTCTCTTGAATTGCCACAACTGCATCTCAGTCGGCATCGTCTGAATGGTGCAGAACTCATAGAAGCAATCAGCGGCGAACTCTCTACTGCAATTGCAGGATTGTCATGACACAGTTACGCGCAATCACAGAACAATCTCAAGTCATCGTCACGTGTGGAACTGGCGGTGTAGGAAAGACAAGCGTTGCTGCCGCACTTGGTGTGGTGGCCGCCCAACAAGGTCGTCGCGTTGTAGTTGTCACCATTGACCCTGCGCGCCGCCTGCTTGATGCCATCGGATTAGAAGACAATACGGGAAATGAAATACAGCAAGTTCCGCTTGATTCTGTTGGTGAATTGTGGGTCACCATGCTCGACGTGCGAGAGACATTTGATTCCTTAGTACGCGATACTTCGCCCACTGTCGAACGCGCAAACGAAGTAATGCAAAATTCTTTCTATCGCAGCCTTTCGCGGTCTTTGTCTGGCACTCGCGATTACATGGCGGCTGAACGTCTATACAACTTGCACAATGACCCACGTTTCGATCTCGTCATTGTGGACACACCACCTTCACGCAATGCACTCGACTTCCTTGAATCGCCCGAGCGTCTTGCTCGTTTCTTGAAGCACCCCATTGTTCGATTCCTCGTTGCCCCAAGCCGCGGTGGATTCCGTATTGCTAATGCCGCCATGCAACCAGTGTTGAAAGCAATCTCTGGAATCGTCGGCGGCGATGCACTTACGGGTGCAGCCGCATTTCTTCGAGCATTCGATGGAATGGAAACTGAATTCTC
>DAISXE010000111.1:0-4343 GCA_036826015.1 Ilumatobacteraceae bacterium | reverse complement strand
AACGGGCCAATGTTTGGTTCAGACAACAAACCAAGATCAGACAAATGAAATGAGTAAATGAAAAACGCTGTAGAACCAATAGCAACGATGCCTGCAGCTAAACCATCAAGGCCGTCGATGAGGTTGATTGCTTGCACCATTCCCAACAACCACACAACAGTGACAATCGGTACCCAGTCACTTGATAACTGAATAACTCCGAAGAACGGCACACGGAAATAAAACATGGTGACGCCTGATTGCACCAGGATCATTGCTGCACCCACTGTTGCCAACACTCGAGCCGGCGCCGACAATTCACGAACGTCGTCGATGACGCCAATCACCAAAATCAATAATGCAGCAAGCAGAATTCCGCGCGGCTCACTATTGCCCCGAAACAACGGGGAAAATCGGTCCATCTGCCATGCAAGACCTAAAGCCACAACAACGCCAGCAAACATTGCAATGCCACCAACATCTGGTGTGGCCACCGTGTGCACTTTGCGTTCGTCTGGCACAGCAACCCAGTTGCGCTTTTTTGCAAACGAGCGCACGATAGGCGTGGCAATCAACGTGACGATCATGGCGCAAAAGCCCACGATGAAATATCCGTTGAGGTCACCCATGATGCAATGAGCCTAGAAGACTTTGTTCAGCGCCTTTGGCGTTACAGAGGGTTTGGATAAACAGGGAATTTGGAGCACAAAGCAGCCACTTTGGCCCGCACCGCTGCAACTGCAGCTGGGTCATCACGATGACGCAGTGTTTCTGCAATTAACGACGCGATGACTGGCATCTCTGCCTCGGTCATTCCCTGAGTTGTTACTGATGGAGTACCAATACGCACACCAGAGGTAACAAATGGGCTACGTGGATCATCGGGAACAGTGTTCTTGTTCAACGTGATGCCAGCTTCGTCCAATACCAATTGAGCAACTTTGCCTGTGCACTCGGCATCGAATGGGCGCAAGTCCACCACCATGAGGTGTGTATCTGTGCCACCACTGACCAAACGGAAACCTTCTTTTGTGAGTGCTTCTGCAAGTGCTGATGCATTCTTCACAATCTGCTGTGCGTACACCTTGAACGAAGGGTCGAGTGCTTCACGGAATGCAACTGCCTTCGCAGCAACTGCATGTTCCAGTGGTCCGCCTTGACTACCAGGGAACACTGCTTTGTCGATTGCTTGAGCGTGTTCTGCTTTGCTGAGAATGCAACCACCACGTGGTCCACGCAATGTCTTGTGCGTGGTGAATGTGACTACGTCTGCAAACGGCACAGGGTTCGGATGTGCACCACCTGCAACAAGACCAGCCAAATGCGCAATGTCGAACATCAACAATGCGCCCACTTCGTCTGCAATTGCTTTGAATGGTTCTGGATCAAGTCGGCGTGGGTAACTGGTAGTACCAGCAACGATCATCTTTGGACGGTGCTTCTGTGCAAGTTCGCGCATTTCGTCGAAATCAATTCGCTCTTCGCCTTGTTTTACGCCGTATGACTTGAAGTCGTACAAAATGCCGCTGGCATTCACTGGTGAACCGTGCGTGAGGTGACCACCATGGTCGAGGCTGAGACCAAGAATGGTGTCTCCAGGGTTCAAAAGACCCAAGTACACGGCCATGTTTGCACTTGCGCCAGAGTGTGGCTGCACGTTTGCATGATCTGCGCCAAACAATTCCTTCACACGAGAAATTGCCAATGCTTCAATCACATCAACGTTGACGTTGCCGCCGTAGTAACGCTTCCCTGGATAACCCTCACTGTATTTATTCGTGAGAATGGAACCAGTTGCACGCATGACTGCTGGTGATGTGAAGTTTTCGCTAGCGATTAATTGCAATCCAGTGGTTTGACGAATGCGCTCCACCTCGAGAAGATCGAAAACTTCTTTGTCTGGATTGGTGTCAGAGGGGAACGGCATTAGTTGCTCGCTTCTTGTTGTTCAATTTCAGCCAACTGCGCCACGCGGCGTTCGTGTCGGCCTGCTTCGAAGGGGGTGGATAGGAAAATGGACAAGATTTCTTCGGCGAGACCCTCGCCTACAACGCGTGCACCCATAGACAACACGTTTGCGTTGTTGTGTTGGCGCGCCATGCGAGCCGTGTACAAGTCGTTACACAAAGCTGCGCGTACTCCGCGCACTTTGTTTGCAGCCAACTGCTCGCCTTGACCGCTACCGCCAAGCACAATGCCAAGGTCGGCCTTGCCATCACGCACGTGGCGACCAACTGCTGCACAAATCGGTGGGTAGTCACAACTCTCTGTGCTGTTCGTTCCCAGGTCAATCACGTCGTGACCTTGGTTCGTCAGCAATTCAACGAGGTGCTGTTTGAGGGTGTAGCCGGCGTGGTCGGCACCAATTGCTATGCGTGACATCCCTTTCACAGTAGTAGGGGCAAGCCATGAGCGACCTAGCGTCTATGACATGACACTTGACCCACGCACCCCAGTTCTCATTGGCACTGGCCAGGTAGTACAACGCGCAAACGGCCTAGACGATGCTCGCGACCCCATCGCCCTCATGGTGGAGGCCATTTCCAATGCCGCTGCCGATGCCGGACTCTCGAGCGTTCCCAACCCCGACGCCTTACGCGTAGTGAGTTTGCTGTCGTGGAAGTACGGCAACCCCGCACATTTCATTGCTGAAGATCTTGGCCTCACCCCACACGAGCTTGGCTTGTCTGCCATGGGTGGCAACACACCCCAAACGTTGGTCAACTCAGCGTCTAGGCAAATTCTTGCGGGCGAGCACGACCTCATCATTTTGACTGGTGGCGAAACCACACGTACTCGTGCTCGGTATCGCAAGGCTGGTGTTGAACCAGATTGGCGCTCTACCGACATTGCCCCCGTAGCCGTCTCTGAAGACCTCACCATGAACATGCCAGAGGAAATTGCACGCAAGATTGTGATGCCCATTCAGATTTATCCACTTTTTGAAACTTCATTGCGTGCTCAAGCGGGCCGCAGCATTGACGAACACCAAGTGCACATCAGTGAACTGTGGTCACGCTTCAGCAAAGTTGCTTCTACAAATCCGTATGCATGGTCACAGAAGGCATATTCAGCCGAAGAGATTCGCACCGCAACTGCAAACAACCGCATGATTGGGTTTCCGTATCCGAAACTGATGAACTCGAACAACGACGTTGACATGTCTGCTGCGTTGATCTTGTGTTCAGCAGAAAAAGCAACTGCACTTGGTGTGCCGCGTGATCGTTGGATTTTCCCGCAGTCTGGTAGCGACGCACACGAGCACGCATTCATTTCGCATCGCAATCACTTCTACGACACTCCTGCAATTGAACTTGCAGGCCGTCGCGTGTTGGAACTTGCAGGTCGCACCATTAACGACATTGACATTGTTGATTTGTATTCATGCTTCCCTGCTGCAGTGCAGTTGGGTGCAAAATCACTGGGCTTAGACCTCAACAGTCAACTCACACGTACCGGTGGCTTGCCGTTTGCTGGTGGGCCATGGAACAACTACGTGATGCATGCAATCGCAACTGTTGCTACCGAACTTCGCAATGGCGTTGGTTCAACCGGATTGGTATGGGCAAACGGTGGCTACACCACAAAACATGCATTTGGTGTGTACAGCACAGAACCACCGAAAGATGGTTTCAAGTACGACTACCCACAAGATCAGATCGATGCATTGCCACGACGCAGCCTCGCTTCACCAGAAGATGCAGCTGGCGAGATGACAATTGAGGGCTACTCAGTCATGCACGACCGAGATGGAAATCCAGAACGCGCCATCGCTTCCTGTTTGCTAGATGATGGTCGCCGTGCATGGGTAGACAGCACCGATGTTGGTGTTGGTCGCGACATGTGTGTGAATGAATGGGTGGGCCGGCGCGTGAAGGCTGACGCATCGGGTACTCTGCTCGCGTGACCGATACATTTCCGCGCCAATACGCGCGTACTCAGCGGCTATCGCTCGGAGAACCACGTAACTTCACTGTGTCTCCCGATGGCGCACGTCTCATATTCGTGCGTTCTCATGGTGGCTCGGACCCCGTAAACACTTTGTGGGTTGCAGATACTGCAACGGGAACAGAGCGCGAAGTTTTTGATCCGCGCACGTTGAAGACAGACACTGCAACTCTTACTGCCGAAGAACTACGCCGTCGTGAACGTGCTCGTGAAGGTGCAAGTGGCATCACGTCGTATGCGTGTGATGCAAAAGTTGAAAACGTGGTCACCATTCTTGGTGGTCAAGTAATTCACATCAGTCTCACGAGTGGCGTTGTCACCATTCCACCCGTAGAGCCCGGCGTGTTCGATGCTCGCTTATCGCCCGATGGCAACACCATTTCCTATGTACGCGGTGGCGCATTATGTGTGTGCAC
>DAISXE010000110.1:0-4362 GCA_036826015.1 Ilumatobacteraceae bacterium | reverse complement strand
CCCGCGACCTCCGGCTTGACAGGCCGGCGTGAACTCCAACTTCACCACGGGACCTTGTGGATGACCACAGGTCTATTTAGCACCCCCAACGGGATTCGAACCCGTGCCGCCACCTTGAAAGGGTGGTGTCCTAGGCCACTAGACGATGGGGGCTTGGACGACTCCGGTTGAGAGCAATGAAACGCTATCAGCAGGTACTTGACAATACGCCCTAGGACGAAGGTTCCCTCACTTCTCAGACAAAGAAGATATGACCCACTCCAAAAGCCACCCTAAATAGCCATATAACTGCCATTGGCCATAGAGCGGATCAGTCTCATCTGGTTCATCGTCGTCTTCATTGACGTCGAGAAGAGTGCCGAGAATGAGCCGCAAGTTATTGAGAACCATCATGAAGGCACCCAATTGGTTCTCAGACACGGGCGAATCACTGCGTAACATCTCGCGCACAGTGGCAATGGAGGCAGTGCGGGATTGCGTTAACTCATCGCGCATAAACCCTTGATATTCGGCGTCATGTTCTGGGTTCTCGTTGTATGCCGTTGGATACAACCGGCGAAGGCGTTCATCGTCGGGACCACTGCTGAGCACAGTTTCAAGTTGACTCACTAGATCAAGCATGGTCTCACGCTCGTGGACTTGCAGATTGATGGTGTACGTGCCGTCATCGTTTGCTGTGACTGGACCTACTTCGCGTTTGCGTCTCATGAATCCTGCTGCATCGTGGCCCAAAGGCCATGTTCATGAAGTCGAAAGACATCCATTTCGGCATGCTCCCGTGACCCCGTGGACACAACAGCGCGACCTTTTTCGTGGACGTCGAGCATCAAAAGGTCAGCTTTTTCCTTTGAGTATCCGAAGAGTTTCTGAAAGATGAAAGAGACGTACGACATGAGGTTGATGGGGTCATTCCACACGAGCACTATCCAGGGCGTATCGAGGTCGACAACTTCGTCCACCTTCTCGGTGAGGTCGGGCTCGGCAATCTGGGATTGTGCGACAGTCGCAGATGTGGTGAATGACACGAGAACATTCTGCTGGAGATTGGTCGTTATTGCTTGCTCCACATACGATGTCATGGTGCCCCTCAACGTCCGCCCGATGGTTCCTTCGCGTTTAGCGCGTCGTGGTGGCCATGAATCGGGTCGCGCCCCCTCCACTGTTGTTGCTGGGTACATTGCGCTCACAAAGCCGAGAATCATTGAGCTTTTGCTGATTACCACCATTCCCACCATGGTTGTCGCTGCAGGCGCATGGCCCGGAGTGTGGCTCATGGTGGTCACTTTTGTAGGCGGGGCGCTGGCTGCCGGTGGTGCCAATGCCATCAATATGTACGTGGATCGCGACATTGATGCGCTGATGGAACGGACCAAGACGCGTCCACTCGTCACGGGGTTAATTTCTCCACGCAACGCACTTATCTTCGCTGTTTCCCTTGAAATCATTGCGTTTGCCATTTTGTGGGCAGGGGCAAATTTGCTCTCTGCCTGCCTAGCTCTCTCCGCAACCCTCTTTTATGTCTTTGTGTACTCGCTGTGGCTAAAGCGCACCAGCAGGCAGAACATCGTCATCGGTGGGGCGGCCGGGGCTGTACCCGTCCTCGTGGGCTGGGCCGCAGTCACGAATTCATTGGCCTGGACGCCGTGGCTCCTCTTTCTCTTGATTTTCCTGTGGACACCCCCACATTTCTGGGCTTTAGCGATTCGCCATAGCGAGGAATATCGGGCCGCCAACGTTCCGATGTTGCCGGTAGTTGTCGAGCCGAAAAAGGTTGTGGCAGCCATGATTCGCTACACAGTGGCCTTGGTTGCGTGCAGCATGGCGGTCATCCCAGTCGCGGACATGGGCTGGATCTATGGCATCTCCGCCGGGGCCGTGGGCGCTGCCTTCTTATGGGGCACAATTGCACTAACTCGAGTCAATACCCCAGCAGCAGCCATGAAGCTGTTTTCGTTCTCCATCACATATATCTCGGTCCTCTTTGTGGCCCTCACCGTGGACGTGCTGCTGCGATAAATGCGCAATTGCACTAAGTCTGACTTGGTGAGGGAGTTACCGATACATAGGGGTCGGTGGTTAGTGTTGGAGTGTTACATCTAGGCGTACGCACCCCCACGGTTTGAAAAAATTGAAGGGGTGTCTCTGGGAGACCATCCGAAAATGACCACCATCGACAATCCAGTCGGCGCATCGACACAGGCACAGGGCTCCGGCTCTTCTTTTGTCAATGCCCTAGGCAAATGGATGACTAGCAGCGACCACAAAAAGATTGGTCGACTATTTATCGGTTGCTCTTTGATCACTGCAGTATCCACATCAATCATTGGCGCGATCTTCGGTTTCGAACGCATGTCGCCGGCACACATGGACATCTTCGACGGTGATGCGGCGATTCAGTTGATCTCGTTGTATCGATTTGATCTTGTCTTGGGACTTCTTGCACCTCTCTTTTTGGGTATCGCGTTAGCGATTGTTCCTCTTCAACTTGGTTCTCGCGCTATTGCATTCCCACGCCTTGCCCAACTCAGTTTCTGGTCGTGGCTCTTTGGCTCACTCATGGTTGCTATTGCAATCATTGGTAATGGTGGTCCAGGTGGTGGACAAGCCGATCTCGTAGATCTGTATCTCTTGGGCGTTGCGCTTGCTGCAACGGGCATCCTTGCTGGAAGCCTGTCGGTAGCAACGAGTGTTCTTACTGCTCGTGCCCCCGGCATGACACTTGACATCGTTCCTGCTTTTTCATGGGGTGCGCTTGTTGGTTCAATTGCATCGTTACTCACGTTGCCTGTCGCAATCGGAACCATTATTTATTTGTATGTCGACAACACGCACGCCAAAGTTGCTTTTGGCGGTAACAAGGCCATTGACGATCATCTCGCATGGGTCTTTGGTCAACCGATGACCATCGTGTTTATTGTCGTGGCCCTTGGAGTTCTTGCCGACATTGCGCCCGTTACTGCTGGTGTTCGCCAACCACAGCGCCCTGTTGTGCTTGCAGGTCTTGGACTTGTCACCACAGCGGTGCTTGGTGCTGTAACACAATCAACGCACATGCTCGACTGGTCGGGCAATGCAAGCGACATAGTGAAGTCCGCAATTCCATTCCTCATCTTCAACGGTCTTCCACTTCTTGGAATCTTCGTTGTAATCGCAATCTCGCTGTTGTCGCTGAAGTCAGGCTCGCCAAAAGTAAGTGGAGCCTTCGCTTTTGCTTCATTAGGTGCGTTCATGATTCTCGTCGGCGCCGCCGGCAACTTTGTTGCGCATATTCAGCAAGCAAATCTTGCGGGAACTGCATTCAATGAAGGTGTCACTGTGTATTTCGTGTTTGGTGGGCTGCTTGTTGGCCTTGGCGCGTTGGCGCATTGGGCACCGAAATTGTGGGGTCGTGTTCTTGATGAAAAAGCACTGCTCGGACTTTCTGCTCTCGGACTTCTCGGAACAATCGCATCATCGTTCCCTCTCTTCATCGCGGGCTTTGCAAATCAGCCGGCCGACGTTGTGAATGGTTTTGATTACGACGGTCCCATCGCGTTGTGGAACGGCCTTGCTGGCATCGGCAACATTCTCATCCTTGTCACTGTGATTGGTTTTGTCGCTTTGTTGCTTGCAGCGATTCGTAACGGCGCGCAAGCGTCAGACGATCCATGGAATGGGCATTCACTTGAATGGGCGATTCCTTCGCCTGCTCCACTGAATAATTTTGACGCACTTGCGCATGTAAATTCGAGCGAACCAGTTTTAGATGCAAAACCATCCGGCAAGGAGGTGACGGTATGACAATCGCACTGCCCGCAGCACCAGAGACCGCACCACGCCGTCAGATTTTTGTTGCAACTGCACTTGCAAGTGCTTCTGCGTTCATGATCATTATTGGAATGGTCGCTATGTGGATGAAGTTCCGCGCTGGCGCTCCAACACGAGACTCAGCTGATGGCTTGTATGTCATCAAAGACTGGCTTCCTGCTTCCATCACAATTCCTGAAGTGGCAGCGAACGTCATGTTGATTACTTTCCCAGTTGTTGCACTTATGGCGCAGTGGGCTTCGTACTCGGCAAAGCGTCGCGACTCTCAACACCGCTCATTGGCATTAGCAATTTGTGCGGTCCTCGGTATTGCTGTTGTCAATGGTCAAGCAGCTATCTATGCACAAATGGAAATCGGATTAGCCGATGGTGCATATCAGACCATGTTCTATGCAATCACTGGCGCAATGTTGCTTCTGGTTGTGGGTGGAATTGCTTTTAGTTTTGTTGCGTTGTTCCGCTCTATTGGTGGTCGTGAAGACGACACCGATGTAGTGAACTCACACGCGTTGTATTGGTACTTCCTCACGGCGGCATTCACCGTCTTGTGGTTCT
>DAISXE010000109.1:0-4370 GCA_036826015.1 Ilumatobacteraceae bacterium | reverse complement strand
GAAGAGCCTTTCAAGATCACGAAAGGTGTGAGTCATCCAGTGTCTCCTCTGGCAGAGCAGACATGGCTTTCCATCAACTGCGCATACGCACGTCTTGCGCAGATCGTGGGTCTCAACCGCGTAGTCAATCTTTCCTATCGCGTCATGTCGTCGCCGTATCTCACGCGTGACAATTACAAGATTCAGCCGTACGCGAGTTTTTCTACTGGCGCAAACGAGTTCAGTGCGTACGACATGGCATCGGGTGCTCAAACGATTGCAAATGGTGGCGTGCACCATGAGCCATACTTCATCGAGAAAATTGAAGGACCAAGCGGTGTTTTGTTTCAACACCTGGCGGCGCCATCGCAAGTGATTTCAAAAGAAGTCGCCGATGCAGAGGTAGATATCTTGAAGAAGACTTTGACAGTGGGTACCGCTCGACGAGACCCGCTAGCAAACAAGCGCCCAGCCGCAGGAAAAACTGGTACCCAAGACGAGAACACGAATGCTTGGTTTGTTGGCTTTACAAAACAATTAACCACTGCAGTGTGGGTAGGAGACCCAAAGGGCTACACGCCGATGGTGAACATTCCCGAGTTCAAAGCAGATGGTGTTGCAAAGGTGACAGGAAATGCATACCCAGTGAAGATCTGGAAAGCATTCATGGACGCAGCACACAGTGATGTACCAATTCTTGATTGGGACCCTCCTGCACCGTCTCCTCGTAATCCAATGCGTCTCTATCTTCCTGGGGTTGATTGCATTGCTGAACTGGTCTCTGGAAAACTTCCTAAATCTGCAACCGGGTCTGTAGCCAATGTGGTGCCAACCACTACAACGGCAGCGCCTCAAGTAGCAACCACCACCACAATTGCAGGAGCGCCGGTCGTGGCGCCCACAACCACAGTGTTCAAAGGTCCTGTTGTCAGCATCGTTGACCCGGGGACCACCATTGCCCCTACCGACACGAACCCAGCTACGCAAGTAGTCGGGGTTGATCCGTATCGCTTTTATGTTTATAACTGCGCCAAGGGAATTCCGCCAACAATTAAGACCACGCCAGCGGGGTAGCAACTCTCTAAGGTTGCAGTGATGTTTCTTTGGTTTATCGGGACTGCCACTGTGGCCGTGCTTTTTGTATTTCGTGATGATCGTTTTGATTTTCGAGTACTGGCGCTTGGTGCAGTAGTTCCTGACCTCGTTGATGTGTGGAGCGGCGGCGCTTGGGTCTTTCACTCGGTGTTAGGAAGCGTTGCGGTGCTGGCAGTCGTCATGGCAACTGCACGGCGTGGCTCTCTCGCGCGGCGCCGGTGGCTGGCGCTACCAATAGGCATGTTCTTTCATCTTGTCTTCGACGGCGCATTCAACAACACGAAAGTTTTCTGGTGGCCATTTGCTGGGTTTAGCTTCAATGGCTCTCCGATTCCTAGTTTTGATCGACCTGTCCTCAGCGTCATCTTTGAAATTGTGGGTGCGCTCTTGATCGCATGGGTATGGCGTGAGAATTCATTGTCGACACCGTCGATTCGTCGCGAGTTCTTACGCACGGGTCACCTTCGTTTGATTGAGCGCTAACGATGCTTATTCTTCTTCGACACGGGCAGACAACAGCTAATGCGCAATCTCTTCTGCAGGGCCGTATTGACCTCGATTTGGATGTGGTGGGTCAGCAGCAAGCGGCGTTGTGCGGACAATTCGTGCGTCAACATTTTCCTCATGCGCGAATTGTGAGCAGTCCTTTAGTTCGTGCACAGCAAACCGCTTTAGCCATTTCACCCAATGTTGTTATTGATGAACGATTCATTGAATTGGATTACGGGTCATGGGATGGCGTTGCAATGTCTGCCATTGATCCCGCGCAGTGGGCGGGGTGGCGATCAAACCCGCATTTTCGGCCACCGAATGGCGAATCGTTGGTGGAACTAGATGAACGAGTGCGTCCAGCCTTAGAAGAGATGCGTGAAGAAGCCATGGAGAAACACATTGTGATTGTGAGCCATGTGTCTCCCATTAAGAGTGCAGTGACTTGGGCATTGGGAACTGGACCAGAGTCAACGTGGCGCATGCATCTTGACAGGGCATCGATATGTCGTGTTGCCGTGACATCGCGTGGTGCGACGCTTGCTGGGTTTAACGAAACCGGGCACCTACTACCCGTGGGGTGACGGTGAGTTGATCTGTAAGCGGGGTTTTGTCCTTGCTTGCGCAATGGATGATCATCCCTCTATGCGATCTACCCGAAGGTTGCCTTGCGGCAGGCGGGCAGCCCAGCCTTCTGCTTGATCTTGCTTCACACGGGGTTTACCAAGCCATATGAATCGCTTCATATGCTGGTGCGCTCTTACCGCACCGTTTCACCCTTACCTGATCTGCTTGCGCAGCCATCGGCGGTCTGTTCTCTGTTGCACGTCCGTTAGGTCGCCCCAACCTGGCTCTCGCCAGCGTGTTGCCCTGAGAAGCCCCGACTTTCCTCAGCACATTGCTGTGCCGCGATCATCCGAACAACTCACCGTCGAGATGAGTGTACGACGACGATTAGCACTATTGACTCGACGTACTTGTCGTGGTCGTTCCCCGAGTGAAAGGGCTAGTAAATAAAGCTGTTGAGGCTTGGTGTGTCCATCAAGACAGTGGCGCGACTTCCTGTTTCAGGATTCACCGGACCGAGTTGAACTTGCACCGCGCTCAGAGCGCCGAATGCGCTCGGCAAGGTTGCAACTGTTGCGACACCGTCTTTGTCGACGCCTGGAGCAAATGCACCAATGCCAGGATTGATCAACTGAGCAGCAACTGCTGCTGCACGTGATGCTTGGGCACCCATGCGAATCATGCTGGCACGAAGCGCTGGTTCTGCGGTGAGGGAAACAAAGTATTGGTACATGGAAGCAACAAGAGTTTCAGTGGCAAGCATGAGTGACGAAACATCAGCTTCGCTTTTCCCTTCGGCAACAAGGGCAAGTGCTTGTGTTCCATATGAAGCCATGAGTTTTTCATTTGGCTCTTCGTAAGCCTCGCCACCACGTGCAGAGATGAGCGAGCGAAGATTTGCAAGGTGTGACGTATGCGCTGCTGCAAATCCGGACACGATGCCGGCTGAGTTTTTTGCTACCAATGAAGTGACAGCGGTGTCGGTCAAAATTGTCTTAGCCATTGTCTCGACAGACATGGCGGTACGAAGCAGAACTACATCTGTAACGGTCACTTCACCAAGCTTGGTGATTTCTGGTGTTTCACCAACGCGAGCGATGTTCTTTGAGGCGCTACTTGAGCCACAAGCAGCAAGTACGGCGCCCGACGCAGCAATGATGCCCGTGGAGCGCAGCATGGTGCGACGGTTGATGTTGTTTGGTGTGGAGTTCGTCATGACGTCGATTCCTTAGTTTCCAGAAGCTACAAGTGGGGAAGTGCCAGAGATCATGTTGAGAGCAGCCGAATGGCGTGCTTCAACGATGATGATGGATGCAATGATTTTTGCGGCATCCATACCGGAGAGAATTGCAAGAATGTCTGTGTGGATTGTTGCAGTGTCATCTTCAAGTTGAGCCAAACCTGCGGCCATTGCCTTCAATGATCCTGACGGGCTAGATAGCGGAGTCTCGGGCGCATCTTTTGCATCTGGTCCGAGGTAGCCCTTGATTGCCTGCACGTAAGCAATGTGATGATCAAGAATCAATGTCAAGCCAGCGACATCGTCGTCTGCAGATACTGCGGCAACAGCGATGCGGTAGGTGCCCACCATGCGAGCTTCGCGTGCAAGAGCATTATTGAGAGCGTTGTTGTCTTGAGGGTCGCGAGTCGGAAAACTTGGCCCACCCTCAGCAGCAGATGCTCGTCCAGCAAGAAGTGGTGCAGCGGTCGCAAAGGCGCCACCAGCAACTAGAGCAGAGAGAAGACGGCGACGTGATGTCACTGACGTTTCTGGGGATTCAACTTGGTGATTGTCCACGTGGGGCATCCTTTATCGCTTCGGCGTTATTCGCTCTCTAAGACTAGAAGTCCAGCGCAGAGAGGTCAGGTATCCAGGAACGGCTTCGAGAAACCGCCTCTCCCCATTGTTGTCGGGAAATGCCTGGAGTTCCTAATGGTGGCACCAGTGTTGCGCCAGATATGGCACTGGTTGCCTCGTCGAGATGTGACCATTGTCCTGCTGCGGTACCTGCAAGGAAGCCCGCACCGAGGGTTGTTGCTTCCGTGATGGGCGACACGCGTACGGGTCGGCCAGAGGCATTGGCAAGCGACTGCACAAACGTGGGATTGCGGCTCATGCCACCGTCGATACGAAGCTCTGTGATGGAAAGCCCAGAATCTTTCTCGGCGGCGTCAACTAGATCAACACCGCGGTGAGCGACACCTTCTAAAACAGCACGCACAATGTGTGCTCGCGTAGT
>DAISXE010000108.1:0-4511 GCA_036826015.1 Ilumatobacteraceae bacterium | reverse complement strand
CACTAGTTGACTCTCCATGGCACTAATGTCGTGGCATGGGGATTGCGGAGGATGACATTCAGAAAGTGCGCTCTGCCGTCACCTTGTCTGACATCGTTGCTCCTTATTCTCAATTGCGCCGTACGGGTCGTACACAAGTAGGGCTTTGCCCTTTCCATTCCGAACGCACAGCCTCTTTCAATGTCAATGACGAGACGGGCCGGTACATGTGTTTTGGCTGTGGAGCCAAAGGTGATGTCTTTACATTTGTTCAACAGATGGAGCATCTTGATTTTGCAGCGTCAGTAGAAAAACTGGCCAGTAAGTGTGGTGTTGAACTGCATTACACATCTGGTGCTGCTACTGGTGAGCGAAAGCATCGTAAAGAGTTACAAGAACTCATGGAAAAGGCAGTGGAGTGGTATCACAACCGACTTTTGGAATCGCCGGATGCGCGCACGGCCCGTGAGTACTTGCGCAACCGTGGGCTAGCCGGTGATGTCGCTCGGTCGTTCAAGATTGGTTGGGCTCCCGATGATTGGGATGTTCTGTGTCAGGCCCTTGGTGCGCCAGCGGCCATGTTGCAAGAGGTGGGTCTCGGGTTTGTGAACAAGGCTGGTCGACTGCAAGATTCTTTTCGTGCTCGAGTGATGTTTCCCATCTTCGATGAAAATGGAGCCGCAGTCGCCTTTGGTGGTCGCATCCTTCCCGGTTCCACAGACCCCGCGAAGTACAAGAACTCCACAGAGACTCCTATCTATTTGAAGTCGCGCACCTTGTATGGCCTCAACTGGGCCAAGGGAAATGTAGTGAAAGAAGATCGAGTCATCGTCTGTGAGGGCTACACCGATGTCATCGGATTTCATCGCAGTGGTCTTGCAACGGCAGTTGCAACGTGCGGAACTGCACTCACCGAAGATCACGTGAAGCTCATGAAGAGATATGCGCGCAATGTCGTGCTTGCATTCGACGCAGACTCTGCTGGGCAAGGCGCAGCAGACAAGTTCTACGCATGGGAAAAGAAATACGACATTTCAGTGTCGGTTGCTCAATTTCCGGCAGGGCAAGATCCTGGCGAGCTCGCCGACACAAACCCTGCTGCATTAACGGCAGCAATTGACGATGCGATGCCGTTCTTAGGTTTTCGTTTGAAGCGATTATTTGATGCAAATCCATTACGGTCGCCTGAATCGCGTGCACGTCTTGCAAGCAAAGCCATGGAAGTCGTGAATGAGCATCCCGACTCCAATGTTCGCCGCTTGTATGCAGGTCAAGTCGCTAGTCATACGGGTGTCTCGGCAGGTGAATTGGTGAAGATTGCCGACAAGGGCGGTTCTGCTCCAGTAGTTGTGTCTTCTCCTGTGCAACACGCATCAGAGGGGGCGGGCTTTGTCGCATTGTCTTTACTCATTCATGAATGGGATTCCATTGCACCGTGGCTGATTGAAGAGTTATTCGCAGACGACGCATCGCGCGAAGCATTTCGTGCACTTGCTGATGCCGACGGAGATGTTCATGTGGCTTTGCAGTCTGTTCTTCCTGACGCTGCGTCCATTATTGAACGCGCCTCGGTATATGACGTCACCGCTGATGCAAAGGTGGAGTCGAGGGCACTAATTTCTGCTGCGGTGCGGCGCGAATTAACACGCCGGCAATCGGCGGCCGATATTGAGCAAATTCAACAAGACCGCATTGTGCGAATTTCGCTCGAGGACTTGAATAAGGCTGAAAAAGCCGATGCTGCCGCCGTGCAGTTACTGCAATGGCTTGCCCAGGCGGCAGGTGACCCCGCATGAGCCGCCGGCCTCGTCTTACGCCTCCGCACTCGGACGTAGATGTGGCCGAATGGGCCACTCTGATTGCTTCGCGCTCAGATGAGGGCACGGTAGACCCCAACACGGTGGCCCATGTCTTTAGAAATGTGGAACTAAATCCAGATCTGCTTCGTCAGATTGAATCAGTGTTAAAAGAACTCAATATCTCAATTGCCACAGTCGAGCCAGACATTTCTGGACCTATCGAAAGAGTTGCTCCTCCGAAAAAGGCGACTACCACGAAGTCAATTACTGCCGACTCAGGGGACTCCACCCGCATGTACTTGCAGGAAATTGGTCAGGTCGACTTGTTGAATGCAGAAGGTGAGCGAACTCTCGGAAAAGCCATCAAAGATATGCAAGAAGCCAAGGTGGCCCTTGAAAAGTCTGATCTCTCGGCAACAGAACGTCGTGAGTTACGCCTGAAGATTCACGATGGGGAAGCAGCGTTCGACAAGCTAATTAAGTCCAACCTTCGGTTAGTGGTGTCCATTGCTCGTAAATACGATGGCCGTGAATTACAACTGATGGATCTTGTGCAAGAGGGCAACATTGGCCTGATGCGCGCAGCCGAGAAATACGACTGGGAAAAAGGTTTCAAGTTTTCGACATACGCAACATGGTGGATACGTCAGGCAATGATGCGTGCGATGGCCGACCAAGGTCGCACCATTCGGGTACCAAGTCATGTTGTCGAGTTGATTAATCGTCTTACCAAAGCAGATCGTGATCTGACGGTTGAACTCAAGCGTGAACCCACGATTGCAGAGTTGTCGGAACGCACCATGATTACTCCGGAGAAGATAGAAGAGTTGCAGCAAATTTCTGCTGTGACGCGCAGTCTTGACGAACCAACTAACTCTGAAGATGATGCAGCAACCGTCGGGGATAGAGCGGCTGATAAAAGCGAAGATGCGTCGCCAGATGCCGTTGTGCAGCGCCGCCAATTGATTGCTGCAATTTCACTTGAGCTTGAACATTTGCCGGAAAGAGATCGCCGCATTTTGGACAAGCGTTTTGGTATCAGCAGTGGTGAACCGTTGACTCTCGATGATGTGGCCAAGCAGGAGGGTGTTACTCGCGAGCGCATCCGCCAGATCGAGCAAAAGACCCTCGCACGTATGCGTCATCCCAATAACAGCCATCGATTGCGCAGTTACCTCGACGAGAACTAGCGGTTTGCCCTTGGGGGCACAGCGTCTGCGCTGGTATCGTGTGATTTCCCTTCCGGGGTAGCTCAGTTGGCAGAGCAACGGACTGTTAATCCGTTTGTCGTGGGTTCGAGCCCCACCCCCGGAGCCAGTTGGACCGTCCCACGGTTCGACCCGCGGGCCCATAGCTCAGTTGGTTAGAGCAGGGGACTCATAATCCCTTGGTCGCAGGTTCGAGCCCTGCTGGGCCTACCACTTCGCACACTACGATTCACCTCGTGACTCAGAACACACCGCGCAAAGTTTGGACAGAGGCATTCGGGTCCTCGTCACTTCGGCAGGTGCCGTTCACCACAATGTCTGGAATTCCACTCGAGCCTGTCTACGGCGAAGAAGGCTCGGAGTTGCCTGGTGTGTATCCGTACACCCGTGGTCCGTATGCATCTATGTATCGCTCAAAGTTATGGACCATGCGTATGTTCGCCGGCTTTGGCACAGCTACCGATACCAACGAACGTTTTCGCGAGATCATTCGCTCCGGTGGCGACGGGCTATCGACTGCATTCGATATGCCTACGTTGATGGGACTTGATTCTGATCACCCAATGTCTCTCGGTGAGGTAGGGCGTTGTGGTGTGGCCATCGACTCGCTCGCCGACATGAAGGACCTATTCGATGGAATCGATTTGGGCGGCATCACTACGTCGATGACGATTAATTCGCCAGCTGCACCAATTCTTGCGATGTTTGTGGCTCAGGCAGAGACGGCCGGGGTTCCTCGCAAGGCTCTAGGTGGCACCTTGCAAAACGACATCTTGAAGGAATATCAAGCACAAAAAGAATTCGTCTTTCCTCCACGTCAGTCCATGCGTCTCGTGCGAGATGTTGTGTCGTTCACTACGGCCGAAATGCCGCGTTGGCATTCCATTTCAATTTCCGGTTATCACATTCGTGAAGCTGGTTCGACGGCAGCTGAAGAATTGGCATTTACGTTGGCTAATGGTTTTGCCTATGTGGAATTAGCAATGCAAGCAGGACTTCCAGTTGACACGTTCGCTCCACGGCTTTCTTTCTTCTTCAACGCGCACATTGATTTCTTTGAAGAGATCGCAAAGTACCGAGCAGCACGGCGTATCTGGGCGCGATGGATGAAAGAAAAGTATGGAGCAACAAACGAACGCTCCCTGCAGTTGAGATTTCATGCACAGACCGCCGGCGTTTCTCTCACTGCTCAACAGCCTGAGGTGAACATTGTGCGCACTGCAGTGGAAGCACTCGCTGCAGTAATGGGTGGTGCGCAGTCGTTGCATACCAATTCGATGGATGAAGCAATGGCTTTGCCCACTGAAAAAGCTGCACGTATCGCGCTTCGAACACAACAAGTCATTGCACACGAAACAAACGTGACTCATGTGGCTGACCCACTTGGTGGTTCTTGGTTTGTGGAAGAACTGACGAACAAAATTGAAGAGTTAGCAGAGGTGATGTTTGCTGAAATCTCAGAGATGGGTCACGGCTCCATGCTCGAGGGTTGTATTCAGGGAATTGAAGACAATTGGTTCCAGGG
>DAISXE010000107.1:0-4580 GCA_036826015.1 Ilumatobacteraceae bacterium | reverse complement strand
TGTGACCACGGACACATACGATGTGGCGCAAGGGGCGTTGCCCCGACATCGAGGGGGTATGCGATGTCCAGGTCAGAATTGTCATGGAGACAGCAGGGGGCTTGTAACGGTCTTGACCCTGCCGTGTTTTTTCCCGACTCCGAAGATGCTGCTGAAGAAGCAAAGTGCATTTGTGCAGAGTGCCCTGTGCGGATCAATTGTTTGGAGTACGCCCTAGCCACTCGTGAGAAGGATGGCGTCTGGGGTGGTGCCACCGATAAAGAAAGACGAAGAATCATTCGTCATCGGCGTCGCTTGGCGTAGATACTTAGTAGATGACACGCGACGAGAAGTTCAACGGATGGCCTGAGCTTCTGGCGCATCTTTTGGACCGCCGCGACCTCACCAGTTCTCAGGCCGGTGCCGCGATCACTGAAATCTTGAATGGTGATGCCACTCCGTCGCAGATGACGGCGTTCATTGTTGCTCTGCGCGCCAAAGGTGAGACGGTAGTTGAACTCGAAGGAATGTTGCATGCCGTTCGTTCTGCTGGAATGCGCGTTGATCTGAAACCAGAACTCGCAGAGCGCGCGATCGACATTGTGGGAACTGGTGGAGACAACAGCAATACAGTCAACGTGTCCACCATGTCTGCTCTCGTTGTTGCAGGTGCAGGAGTACCAGTGTGCAAACACGGCAACCGTGCAGCATCGTCAAAGTGCGGCGCTGCTGATCTGTTAGAAGAAGCAGGCGTTGCGATTGAACTTGACCCACACGGCGTAGAAGCATGTGTTGTTGAGACTGGCTTTGGTTTTTGTTTAGCCGCGAAGTTTCATCCGGCTTTTCGATACACGGGGCCATCGAGACGCGAAATTGGAGTTCCCACAGCGTTTAACTTGCTTGGGCCGATGGCTAATCCGGCTCCCATCGCCAACATGTTGGTCGGTGTTGCCATGCCAAAGATGATGGCTGCAATGACCGGAGCGCTTTCTACTAGGGGAGTCACAAGCGCGTGGGTGGTTCATGGCCACGGCGGGCTCGATGAATTGGCAGTGAGCGGTCCAAACACTGTGTTTGAACTCAAAGATGGCACAGTCACTCAGTTTGAGATCAATGCAAAAGAATTTGGAATCGCGTCGTCAACATTGGAAGATGTTCGTGGTGGAGATGCGGCTCAGAACTTGGCGATTATGAAAGAACTTTTCAAAGGAAAACCCGGCGCTGTGCGTGACATCGTGACTTTCAATGCGGGTTGTGCGCTGTTTGTGTCTGGCGTAGCCGGAGATGTCATGGATGGCATCGAGCGCGCACGTGCATCAATTGATTCAGGCTCGGCTGCTGCGGTGTTAAGCGCCGTCGCTGAAGAGAGCTCGCGTCAATTAGCGCGAATGGAGTTCTAGCCGTGAGCATTCGTGTGCCAGCCACATCTGCAAACTTGGGTCCAGGGTTCGATGTCCTTGGCTTAGCACTCTCGCTCTATGCAGAAATTGGTGTTGTCGATACAGACCCGATGCCGAGCGATGCGTCCATCGCCGACGAAGGGCACCCTGCTCACATCGCTTTTGCACGCGCCGGTGGTGTTGGTCGCATCTGGGTACGCAACTCAATTCCCATGGGCCGAGGGCTTGGCTTTAGTGGTGCTGTGCGAGTGGGTGGCATCATTGCCGCTGAAGTGCAGCAAGTTGGTTCATCGTGGAGCCGTGAGTCTTCGCGCGCTGTAGAAATTGGAACGGAACTAGAAGGTCACGCAGACAACGTTGCACCATCGCTTCATGGCGGTGTAGTCATCACGTCTGAAAACATGGTTGTACAAGTTCCTGTGTCATTGTCTCCAACTTTTGTGATGTGGATTCCTGAATTCACCACGTCTACAAATGAATCACGCGGAAAAATCGGACCGACAATTGCACTCGATGATGCAGTCTTCAATATCGCCCATTGCGCGATGTTTGTCACCGCTCTTACCACCGGCAATGTGGGGCTTCTCAAAGAAGCAACACGTGACCGCATCCATCAAGACATTCGGTTCGCCTCGTCACCTGCTTGTAAAGAGGCGCTCACTGCCGGGCTGAATGCCGGAGCATGGTGTGGATGGCTGTCTGGCTCTGGGCCGACTGTTGCCATTATGTGTGCCGCCGAACAAGCGTCAGACATCTCGAAATCGTTGCCTGAAGGGGGACGCACAGAGATTCTGCACATCGATTTTGACGGAGCCGTGGTTCTGTAGGGCAACTTTGGTACACCCTGTCGTCAGGGTACGGGTATGGAAACAACGCCACAGATGCCCGGTCATAGCCCAGAACAACCCATTCTCATGATTTCTTGCGATACATGCGTCATGAGAAACACAGATGCATGCAGTGATTGCATGATGAGTGTGTTGTGCGATCAGCCCACAGATGGGGCTGTCATTCTCAACTTGCAAGAACTTCGTGAAATAAGAGTGCTCGCTCAGGCGGGTTTGGTGCCTACGCTACGGCACCGTGCAGTCGGTTAATCCAGAACGCAAAAAACGCCGCCAAGTTGACGGCCCACTTCCCGCAGGCGACGCCTACTGGACAACTTTGCGCTCCATCGGACTTGGTGCAGGATTGCATTCAGTCGGGGTTACTTCAGTAGATCCACTTGACCGTGCCAGGGAACAGATCCAACAGCGCATAGACAACGATTTCGTGAACGACATGCAGTTCACGTTTCGTAATCCAGTTCGTTCAACGACTCCGTCGCTCATAGTTCAAGACGCTCGCACCATCATCGTGGGTGCGTATTCCTATTTCGTAGAAGATGCTGATGAAGGTCTTGGCACGCCGGCACATATTGCGCGATACGCATGGTTCGATGCTCATCATCAGATGAGAGAAGCTTTGACCGCAATGAAAGACCAATTACGCACCGATGGCCATCGTGCGGTTGTTTTTGCAGATGACAACGCCATCGTTGATCGAGAGATTGCATATCGCGCCGGCATCGGTTGGTTTGGCAAGAATGCAAACATTCTTGTTCCAGGCGCGGGTAGTTATTTTATTTTGGGTTGTGTCGTCACTACTGCACAACTTCCGTTGTCTACACCTGTTGCAGATTCTTGTGGTACGTGCACTCGCTGTATTCCCGCGTGTCCCACTGATGCAATTGCAGCACCTGGCGTTATTGATGCGAATCGATGCTTGTCGTGGCTGTTGCAAAAGCCCGGAGTCTTCGACAGGCGTTTTCGTGTTGCTCTAGGCAGTCGTATTTATGGTTGCGATGATTGCCAGTCCTCGTGTCCGCATACGCAACGGTGGTCTGTGCCTGTCACGTTGCGCTCACCAGTGCGGCGAGCAATAGAGACGCAGTGGATTCTTGAATCGTCTGATGCCGACATCTTGCAGGAATGCGAGAGTTGGTATATCCATGAGCGCAATCCGCAATGGATTCGTCGAAATGCACTCATCATCATGGGTAACACTGCCCAACCAACAGATGCGTGGGTGCACGTTGCATTGCAGGAATACACAACAAGTGCCGAACCAGTGCTACGTGCTCAAGCCATTTGGGCAGCTGCGCGTTTGGGTCTAGTGGCGTATGTGCCACAACACGATGCAGACCCAGTTGTTGCTGATGAGTTGTCTCATCTGCCAACCTTGCGAGACGACCTATGAAGCACCTTCTTGTCACCAATGACTTTCCGCCAAAGATTGGCGGCATTCAGTCTCTGTTGTGGGAATGGTGGCGACGACTTCCGCCAGATTCATTTGCGGTTCTCACCAGCCCGCACGCTGACGCAGCGGAGTTTGATGCTGCACAGCCGTATCGCATTGAGCGCACGCGTGAGCCAGTCTTATTGCCTCATCCGTGGATGGTGCAACGCATCAATTCAATGGCTGCAGACTTCGGTGCCGACTTTGTAGTGCTCGACCCAGCGTTGCCACTTGGTCTTGTTGGGCCTTCCTTAAAACTGCCGTACATGGTGGTGCTTCACGGCGCAGAGGTCACGGTCCCTGGGCGATTACCAGGGTCAAAGCAAGTACTTGGACACGTATTACGTGGAGCACAACACATAATTTCTGCTGGTGGGTATCCCGATCAAGAAGGCATGCATGCTGCTGGTCGAGCATTGCCGTCCACTGTTGTGCCACCAGGCGTAGATACTTCACGATTCGTGCCGCTTTCAACTGAGCAACGTCGTGATGCACGGGTGAAGTTTGGAATCAAAGAAGACGCAGAAGTGGTGCTGGGCATCAGTCGTCTCGTGCCACGAAAAGGTTTCGACACATTGATTAAGGCTGTTGCACAACTTGCGCCGCATCGCCCCAAATTGCAATTGGTCATCGCGAGTACGGGACGAGATGAATCACGATTAAAGAAAATTGCAGAAGAGACTCGTGCGCCAGTTTCTTTTCTTGGTCGTGTTGATCACGATGACCTTCCGCGGCTTTATGGGTGTGCCGACATTTTTTCCATGATGTGTCGCAATCGATGGGGTGGTCTCGAACAAGAAGGTTTTGGCATCGTGTTTGTCGAAGCTGCGTCGTGTGGAGTGCCACAGGTTGCAGGTCGCAGTGGTGGCGCAGCAGAAGCAGTACTTGATGGTGTTACCGGATTCGTCCTTGATAACCCCACAG
>DAISXE010000106.1:0-4659 GCA_036826015.1 Ilumatobacteraceae bacterium | reverse complement strand
TTGCACAATTCAGAATCGGTGAGATTGAAACACACCGTGCAAAACTTCACTCGCTGCTTTGCGTCTACTAATGCCTGTGCAAGTCGAGTGACATCGTGTTCGTCAGACTTAATGATGTGAAGCGCCAAACGTTGCGCACTGCGTGGCCCAATGCCCGGCAAACGACCAAGTTCGTCAATGAGTAACTGAACCGGAGGCGTATAGGGAGACGCCATGGATTATTTCCGACCGCGTGGTGACTTCGGCGCAGGTGGAGTTTCCGCTGCAGGAGTTTCGTCCATGATGACACCTTGCGGAAATGAAGAAGTAAGAGCTTCAAGCATCGGGTCTACTGCATTATCTATCGCGATGGTTTCCGAAAGATCAATCTCTGCATATGGGTCTTCAGCAACGACAACGTCGATTGTCTTTGCTTCGCTCTCGTCAACTTCAGCAACAACTGGGCGCTTCATGCCGGCAGGGCTTGTGGGGTCTGCTTGCACCAATGTGATTGCATACGTAGTGCCACATACCTGCTTGATTGCAGCAACAACTGTGGCTACTTGTTCTTGTGCGCGCTTCACTGGTGTGTTGTTCGGCAGGCGAATGACAATCTTCTTGCCTTCAACAGATTCAATGACTGCTGGTTTGAAGATTGCTTTGGCAATACCGCGCATTGCATCAGTAATTTGTGGCCACGCTTGAGCGGGGTCGATGCCAGTGCTTGCAGGTGCATCAGCAACAGCGGGTGTGCTTTGGGCAGGTGGCGCTGGAATCTCGGAAGTATTTGCCGACTCGCCTGCAGGTACTGGCGCTGCAGGTGCGGCTTGTGCCGGCGCAGGAGCCTCGGGTGCTGGGCGCTCGGTGCCACCGGTTGCATGACCACCAATTTTGGCTCGTCCAGTTGCGGGGTTCACTGGTGCTTGTGGTGCTGCAGCAGCAATACCTTTTTCACGCAACACTTTTACAGCTTCTTCAAGTTGACCTACGCGAGCAAGCAAGTTTTCCGTGCTGTTGTCGAGAATGGGTGACGACAATTGCACCACTGCTACTTCTAATAACAAACGTGCATCTGGTGCATGGCGCATTTCCACCATGGTGGTGCCGAGAGTTTCCATCACGCGAACAATTCGTTGTACACCCATGTCGCGTGCATACGTATTGAGTTCTGCAATACGAGAGTCTGGTAACTGCACTAGTTCGGGAGACATAAGCGACAAGAAACAATCGCGCATAGTACGCACTACATCTTCTGCAAATGTGTGTGGGTCGCGACCTTGTTGCATTGCGCGTGCAACTGCGGCAAGTGCAGCTGCATGATCACGTTCAATGATTGCGCGCACAATATCTTCAGTGTGCATTGCTTCTTCAGGCTCGCCACCGCCAGAGACAACAAGTTCCAAAGCAGACAACGTGTCACGTGCACTGCCCGCACCTTGACGCAACACCATGTTGATGGCGTCATCGTCAACTGTGAGTTCTGCTTCTTTAATAACAAAACGCACATACTTTTCCAGTTCATCAACGGGAAGTAAATGAAACTGCAAATGCTGCACACGACTACGAATAGTTTCGGAAATCTTTTGTGGGTCTGTAGTTGCAAGGACAAACACCACTTGTGCGGGTGGCTCTTCCAATGTCTTTAGCAACGCAGCTTCTGCGCCGCGAGTAAGCATGTGCACTTCGTCCAAAATAAACACTCGGTGACGACCAGGGCTCGTGAGAGCAGCAGCCTCGATAATGTCGCGAATTTCTTGAACACCGTTGTTGCTCGCAGCGTCAAGTTCTAGAACGTCGTAACTGGTGCCAACTTCTACTGCTTTGCACGAATCACATACACAGCACGGCTCACCTTCAACAGGGTTTTCGCAGTTCAGAACCTTGGCCAAGATGCGCGCAGTGGTGGTCTTGCCGGTTCCACGCGGGCCTGAGAATAAATAGGCCTGACCTTCACGGCCGTTGATGACCGCATTGCGCAAAGCACGCACTACGTGCTCCTGTCCGTACAGCTCGGAGAACTTCCGAGGTCGGAATCGTCGATACAGGGACTGCGTAGCCATCGGAGCGACCCTACCAATGAGGTGCAGCGCCGCCCTGCGTGTGCGAAGGTGAAACACCCCCGGCGGCCATTCCTTGACTACCGTTTCCTTACCTCATGCGTCGTCTACCTACATTCCTGCTCGCGATCATCGCGTTCCTTGCCATCGGGGCGGGGCCTGCCTCGGCAGCCGGCGACAACACCCTCGCTAGTTCCAGCCCAGCCTCCGGCGAAGTTATCGATCTTGCCCCCACCCAGATTCAGTTGAAGTTCACGCTTCCCTTGGGGGGCGCTGACGCCGTAGGGAAGATGGGACTCTCGCTCTCGTGCGAATCACAATTGGTCAACCTCGGACCACCTGCATTGTCAGCCGACGGCGTCACCGTGTCGGCTGCTCTCACCCAAGCGCCACCAAATGGAAAATGTGTTGTTAGTTGGTCGCTGCCAGATACCAGCACTGGCACATTTAGTTTCACTGCTCAGACTCAAGCCACCACCACCGTGCCAGGCACCACGCCCGGCGGAACAGACGCCACTATTCCCACCGATGGTGAGACTGTAACCAGCACACCACGCGTTGGTGGCCCACTCGGATTGTTCCGATGGATTGCTTTCTTTTTTGTCGCGGCATTGTTTGGCGGAATTGTTTTCATTCGTCTGATGTGGCCAGAGGGCGTTGAGTACCCGATTACTGAAAAATACTTCCGACAGATTTCAATACTCGCGTTTGTCTCTACATACCTTGTTGCTGCAGCGATGAATGCACAAGAGGGTTCCACTGGTATCGCATCCTCTTTGTCACCTACTTCGTGGGGACCATTGTTCGGCACCAAAGAAGGCAACGCAATTATCTTGCGACTTGTGTGCGTTGCCGTGTTGGGCGGCCTCACGTGGATTACAGAACGTATCTTCGTTCCATCACTGAATGCTGTTGTCATTGGTTCACTCAGCATCACAATGTTGACCTACGGATTTGATCGGGCAACCGGACGTGCCGTGATCATCGGCATAGTTCTCGCTATTGCGCATATGGCGCTCATCTCGGTGTGGGTAGGTGGAATCGCCCTTATTTGGCGGGTTGTTTTGCATGGCCCTGGCGACATCGATCTTGTGCACGCACTACGAACATGGAGTCGCAGCAACACGCCACTCACCATTGGCATCGTGCTCACTGGCTTTGCACAAGTGTGGCGTCTCGATGGTTTGAGTCTCATTAACAGCGGTCACGGTCGAGTTGTACTTTTGAAAATACTCATCGTGGGCGCACTGCTATTTGTAAGCGCCGTCATTCGACAATTCATTTTGCGCGGAATGCAACGAGCAAATTCGCTGAACGAAAAAGTTGTCTATCGTTTGAAACGACCAGTTGGTTTAGAACTTTCCATCAGCATCGTTGTTCTTGCATTGTCATCATGGATGTTGTCGATGCGTCCACCATATATTTTGTTGCGTGATCGCGGGCCAGTTGTTGAATACGCAATCGTGCAAGACCTTGAAGGGAAAGACGACTTCCACGTTCGGTTGTCCATCACGCCAGGCAACGTTGGCGCCAACAAAGTTCTTGTAGAACTCTTTGGTCCAGAACGAATTCAAAACTTCACCATTAAGTTCACACCAGAAAATCCAAACTTCCCTGGGTACACATTGTTTGTTCCCATCACTCGTCCAGGTGGTGCGCTCACCACTGAAGAAGCTGGAATGAACTTCAAAGCACCAGGTCTGTGGACCGCCACCATCACAGGCGTCACCACCACCGGAGACCTCGAACCACTCACCACCACATTTGTGATTGCCGACGGCACCACGGTGACCACGCTTCCCCAACAAGGACTGAAAGTGGGCACCACCACAACCCCACCGGCCACGGTGCCCCCCACCATGGCTCCCACAATTGCGCCAACTATTGCTCCTACCGTGCCGCCCACTGTCGCCCCGACGGTGCCCGTGGCCCCGGTGGTCACCACGCTCCCACCCGGATAACGGCATTTCGCCCCGTTCTGCCCATCAGATAGGCAGAAGCCCTCAATGGGCACTAGCGTTTCGCAGGTGACTGATACCTCTGGCCCTTCGATGCAGGACAAAATTGACGATCTTCGGGACCGTCAGCAGCAGGCGATCAACGCCGGAAGCCCGCGTTCCGTGGAGCGCCACAAGGGCAAGGGCAAATTGCTGGCCCGCGAGCGCATTGACTACCTCTGCGACCCAGGCTCTTTCCACGAACTCGACATGTTGGCTCGCCACCGTGCTCATGCTGCAGGCCTCGAAGAGCGTCCATACACAGACGGTGTTATCACCGGTTGGGGCACCATCGAAGGTCGCAAAGTTTTCCTCTTCAGTCAGGACTTCACCGTGTTTGGTGGAGCGCTTGGTGAAGTGTTTGCCGAGAAGATTCATAAGTTGATGGACCTTGCACTCAAAGTTGGTGCACCCGTAATTGGTTTGAACGACGGTGCCGGTGCTCGAATTCAAGAAGGTGTTGTTTCGCTTGCTTCATACGGCGGCATTTTTTATCGCAACGTGCAGTCCTCTGGTGTAGTTCCACAAATTTCTGTCATCCTCGGACCATGTGCTGGTGGTGCTGTGTATTCACCAGCAATGACCGACTTCATTTTCATGGTGCGCGAATCAAGCCACATGTTCAT
>DAISXE010000105.1:0-4765 GCA_036826015.1 Ilumatobacteraceae bacterium | reverse complement strand
CATCGATGACTGATTGCGGCACTGGGTCTGCAATGCCGCGTGGACCACATTTTTTCAATGCATCAACAATCCACTTGCCAAGTTCCTTCGTGGTGATTCGAGATTTTTCGCTTTGTGGATAGATGGGAAGGATGCGACCTGTTTGGTCACCCACTCTGTCGACCACCGGGTTTGTCAATTGTAATGCCCCGTTGTACAGGTCTGGTTTTCCAAAGACCGCAACTTCCATACCTGGTTGCAGTTCCTTCTCGCGCCACTTCTGATTGAAAAACGTGATTGAAAGCTTTCGTTGTCCATCGGTAACAACAACTTTTACCATTGGCTTGCCATTACGAGTGGTGAACAACTTCGACGACTCCACCGTGACAATCACAAGAGCAGGTACACCAGGTTCGAGATCGGCAATGGTGATCATGTTTGTGCGATCGATGTATCGACGCGGATACGTCTCCAACAAATCGAGAACGCTTTGGATACCGAAATTTTCTAGCGCAGCTTTCTTTTTCTCCTTCGCTTCATGGATGCGATCAAGACCTATTTCATCCAGGTCGCGAAGGGTCAGCGGTGAATTACTCAACGCCGAATAAGTATGGGTACAAGGGTTGTCCACCCGCGTGCACTTCAATGGCTACATCTGGACGATGTTCAGAAACCCATGCCGAAATCTGATCTGTCTGTGCCGAGGTGGCATCAGAACCAGTGATGATGGTGAGCAATTCACCTGAGTCTCCGATGAGGTGGTCGAGCAATTGAGTGGAAGCACTGGCAAGAGTTCCGGCGATTGCCACAATGCCATCTCCGCGCACAATGCCGATCCAATCGCCTTCTGTTACCTGGCCAGCGTCGGTCTGCGTATCGCGTACTGCTTGAGTAACTTCACCTGTGGCTACTGCTTGTGCGGCCATTGTCATGTTGCGTGCGTTTGACTCGGCCGATGCCTCTGGGTCGTACGACACCAAACATGCAAGTGCTTCAGGCATTGAGCACGTAGGAACAACACGCACATCTTTGGTGGTGAGCGCATCGATCTGTTGTGCAACCGGAATGATGTTCTTATTGTTCGGCAAGATGACAACTTGACGTGCATTCATGTGTTCCACCGCTGCCAACAATTCGGCAGTAGATGGATTGAGAGTTTGACCACCAGAGATCACACCATGAACACCAAGTTGACCAAAGAGTTCTGCGATTCCGTCACCGCTAGCCACTGCTACTACTGCACAGGTAACTGGCGGCAACGACGTAGTGCTTGTGCGCGACTGAATCGGTGCGCCCAGTTCTGCCTCGCGCGCTGCATGTTCGTCAGCCACTTCTTCAAACAAGTCTGTGACGCGAATCTGTTTTGGTCGCCCACCCAATAACAGCGGCGCTTCAATAGCTGCACCAATGTCGTTTGTATGAATGTGGCAGTTGTACAAACCTTCGCCGCCGACCACAACAATGGAGTCACCTATAGAACCCCATGCAGATTTGAATGCGCCGGCTTGTGCATCGGCAAGATCAAGCAAGAACATCACTTCGTAGCGAAGTTCGCTCACATCAACAGAACCGTCGTCGTGGTGGCGTTTTGCAACTGCTTCCAACTGACCAACAGAGGGACCAGCCGATTCATCGGGTTCTGGCATTGGCTCGCCATCCACCACATGAATTGCCGAATCAAGGAGCAACAAGAATCCCGCACCACCTGCGTCGACAACACCAGCATCTTTGAGAACTGGCAACAATTCTGGTGTTCGCGCCAATGCATCTCGGCCAGCAGTACGAGCCGCATGCAAAGTGGCAGACAGAGTTGCGCCTCCTACTGCTGCTGCGGCCGCACCGTCGGCAGCTTCGCGCACCACAGTCAAGATGGTTCCTTCGATTGGCTTCAACACCGCTTCATACGCTGCAGCAGATGCGCGCTTCAATGCGTCGGCCATGCGGGCGGCATTGACCTTGCCATCGGTGCTTTCGTTAATAGTGGCAACGAGCCCTCTGAGGATCTGGCTGAGGATGACACCACTATTTCCTCTGGCACCCATGAGCGAGCCATGACTGATGGCTTTGCAGGTGGCATCCATCTCGGGGCCGGCGCCTTCAAGTTCAGCCACCACAGCATCGAGGGTGCGGGACATATTTGTACCTGTATCGCCGTCTGGGACTGGGTATACGTTGAGGCGGTTGATGCCTGGGGCGTGGGCACGCATTGCGTCACGGAAGGTAACCACCGTGCGACGGACCTCATCTGCCCCCAGTAGCTCCAACCCTGCCATGAAGGCCAAGGCTACTTTGCTCAGACGGTTGGGGGTGCTTTGGTCTCGCTGGTAGTTTCTATATCTGCGTTCGGAAGCCACGAGGTTTCCCCGAAGCGAAGAGGAATCCAAAATGGCTGCAGTTTGCGAAGTGTGTGGCAAAGGCCCATCATGGGGCATGTCAGTGTCACACTCACACGTCCGTACCAAGCGCCGCTGGAGCCCAAATATCCAGCGCGTCCGTGCTCTTGTTAAAGGCACACCACGTCGCGTCTATGCATGCACCGCATGCATCAAGTCCGGCAAAGTCACCAAGGTCGCCCGCTAACGCGGATTGCCATGCAAGGCGTCATCAAGGCATTCGATCCATCCAATGGTGACGGAATCGTCGTCAGCGATACCGACCTGTCTGAATACGACCTTGCCCCCAACGCCCTCGAGGGTTCCATCTTTCGGATGTTGCGCCAGGGCCAACGTGTGGTCTTCACTCTCGACGCCTCGGGTCGTGCCACAAGTCTCAGCCTCGGTTCAGAATCTGACATGGGCACCCCCATCGTTTAGTTTTTAGACTTGAACTAGCAATGTTGGATTCCCCCCGAATCCATCTTCACGAACAGAGGTCCTCCGATGGCTGCAACCACGAGTAACACCCGCCTTACACAGTGGGTGAATGATTGGGCAGAAATTCTGCAACCAGATTCCATCTATTGGTGTGACGGCACTGCTGACGAGTACGAGACACTCTGTCAATCACTTGTCGATGCAGGAACTTTCAAGAAGCTCGACGAAGCAAAACGTCCAAACAGTTACTGGGCACATTCTGACCCGGGCGATGTTGCTCGCGTTGAAGATCGCACATTCATTTGTTCCACTAACGAAGCAGATGCTGGCCCGAACAACAACTGGCGTGAACCATCTGTGATGCGTGCAGAAATGAATTCGTTGTACCAAGGCGCAATGAAGGGCCGCACTATGTATGTGGTTCCATTTTCCATGGGACCACTTGGCTCCCCCATTGCTCACATTGGTGTACAACTCACCGATAGCGCATACGTTGCAGTCAGCATGCGCATCATGACTCGCATGGGTCAAGGCGCTCTCGATGTATTGGGCAACAACGATTGGGTTCCATGTGTGCACTCCGTAGGTGACCCACTCACTGCTGGTCAAAAGAGTTCTGCATGGCCATGCAACCCAGACAACAAGTACATCGTGCACTTCCCTGACACTCGCGAGATCTGGTCGTACGGTTCTGGTTATGGCGGCAACGCGTTGCTTGGAAAGAAATGTTTTGCATTGCGCATTGCTTCCGTCATGGCTCGCGATGCGGGTTGGCTTGCCGAGCACATGCTCATTCTGAAACTCACAAATCCCGAAGGCGCGTCGAAATACATCGCGGCAGCATTCCCTTCCGCTTGCGGCAAGACAAACCTTGCAATGTTGGTGCCAACAATTCCAGGCTGGAAAGCAGAAACAATCGGTGACGATATTTGCTGGATGAAGTACGGCGCCGATGGTCGCCTGTATGCAATCAACCCTGAAGCCGGATTCTTTGGCGTTGCACCAGGCACTGGTTACGACACCAACGCAAATGCAATGGAAACATTGTGGGGCAACAGCATCTACACAAACACTGCTCTCACTCCAGACGGTGACGTGTGGTGGGAAGGCATGAGTGACACCGCTCCAGCACGTGCAACGGACTGGAAAGGCAATGTGTGGACTCCTGAGAGTGACGCAGTTGCTGCGCACCCAAATGCTCGCTTTACAGCGCCTGCATCACAGTGCCCATGTATTGCTCCAGAGTGGGAAGACCCTGCAGGTGTTCCCATCTCAGCCATCTTGTTTGGCGGTCGTCGTCGCACCACTGTTCCATTGGTAACAGAAGCATTCGATTGGGATCACGGCGTGTTCCTCGGCAGCATCATGGCGTCTGAGACCACTGCAGCTGCAGCAGGTGCGGTTGGCAATCTTCGCTTCGACCCAATGGCCATGCTTCCTTTCTGTGGTTACAACATGGCCGACTACTTCGGCCACTGGCTCAAAGTTGGTTCGGCAACAAAGAGCGAAAACCTTCCAAAGATTTTCTTTGTCAACTGGTTCCGTCGCGATGAAGACGGTCGTTTCCTCTGGCCGGGCTACGGCGAGAACAGCCGCGTACTGAAGTGGATCTTTGATCGAGTTGACGGCAAGTCAAATGCAGTGAAGACATCAATTGGTTACTTGCCTGCGCCTGCAGACATCGACACCAACGGACTTGCGATTGATTCTGCTGATCTTGATGCGTTGTTGTCGCTCGACACCGACGGTTGGAAAGCAGCAGTGCCACAGATTCGTGAGCACTACGCACAATTCGGAGACAAGTTGCCTTCAAAGTTGGCAGCGTCGCTCACCGAACTGGAATCAGCACTCGCGTAGTTTCAAAAACTCTATTGAAAAAGCCCCTGCCTCTGGCGGGGGCTTTTTTGTTTAGGCCTGACCCACCAGCATGGCCCGAATGCCGAGCCCCATGAGGAATAGACCGCCAAAGCCGT
>DAISXE010000104.1:0-4773 GCA_036826015.1 Ilumatobacteraceae bacterium | reverse complement strand
ACCATTGGTGGGGGCACGGGGGAAGTACAGCGCAACATTTTGGGTGAACGCGTATTGGGTCTCCCCGTAGAGCCAGACCCAACGTCGGGACTACCGTGGTCAAACGGGGGAAAGTGAGTTCGCAGTGAGCACAACTAATCAGCGACTAGAAGTAGATCTTCTTGATCCATTCTTGTATCAGGCAAATCCACACGATGTGTGGTCATGGATGCGTGCAAACGAACCCGTGTACCGCGACGAGAAAAATGCTCTGTGGGGATTATCTCGTCACGCAGACGTCATGGACGTTGAACGTCGCTCATCTGTGTTCTCATCAAACGGTCAATATCGCGCCGTCTTGTCGCCAGGTGAAAGCAACATGATTGCGCAAGACGATCCGAGGCATCGTCAACAGCGCATGTTGGTGCAACCCCAACTCACTCGTGCCGGAGTCGCTACTCGTGAACAAGAGATTGAAGACCTTGTTTCTGAAGTTGTTGACGAATGCATTGAGCGTGGTGAATTTGAAGTGGTGGAACACTTGGCTGGTCAAGTACCTGCTCGTCTCACATCGCGGTTGCTTGGTTTCCCAGAAAGCATGTGGCCAGAACTGAAATCGTGGAGTGAACGGCTCATGCGCACCGACATGCGTGAGCGTGACCTCAATGTGATGGGTGAGTTCATTGCAGCTAATCAAGAGTTCATTGCAGCAATGATGCCCATCATGAGCGAAGTCTCTGGGTGTCCGCGCAATGACTTCATGTCTATTTGGGCTAATGCTGAAATAGATGGAAAGAAGTTGCCACCCGAATCAGTGATGCATGAAGTGGGATTGTTTATCGCAGGCGGTGCAGAAACAACTCGTACTGCTATCAGTCATGGTCTTCGAGAATTCTGTAATCATCCTGCGCAGTGGGAAGAGATGGCGAAGAACCCGACACTTATTGATTCAGCAGTAGAAGAAGTGCTGCGTTGGGTGACGCCGCTCAATAACTTTTTCCGAACAGCGTTAACTGATGATCATGTGGGCGGCCAAGACATTGCAGCAGGCGACCGTGTAGTGATGTTGTACCCCTCGGCTAACCGTGATGAAGCAGTGTTTGATGATCCATTCACATTTAATATTCATAGAGATCCGAACCCGCACCTCTCTTTTGGTTTCGGAACACACTTATGTGTGGGCGCAAACTTGGCACGCCTAGTACTGACGACCGTTTTTCGCCAAATGACGCAGAAATCCACCAACCTTCAAGTAGTCGTTGAACCAGACGTGGAAGCCAATATCTTTGCCCGTGCTGTGAAGTCGTTTCATCTGCAAGTGTCACCCCGGTAACTGCTAGTCACAAGGCATATCGGGCAAGTAGCCTGAAAATATGAAACTACGCAGACTTGCTCCAGTTCTAGTTCTTGCCCTCCTACTTCCTGCTTGTTCCGATAATCAGTCTTCGGATCGTGTTGTTGTGACGCAGCCTCCTGCGCCAGATGGGATAGATGAAGAGAACATGGCTGACCCATTTGCTAGCGATGAAGGTCTGCAAGCTGCGTACGCGGCCTGCAAGGGCGGCACTGAAGTTAAGGGTCGAGCAGTGCGTGTTGCATCAACAGTGGCGCCAATTACCAACCTTGTCGGAATCATTGCGGCAGGCACAGACACCAAAGTGACAGGCATTGTCCCTGAAGGAACTAATTCGCACACTTTTGAACCTCCTCCAAGTGCAGCGCAGACTCTCGAAACGTCCGACATCGTGTTCATGAATGGTTTGAGCTTGGAAGAGCCCACGCGTGAGATGGCTGATGCCAATGCAACGAATGCTGTTCTGTGTGAATTGGGCACCGCAACTCTTGCTCCATCGCTGTGGCTGTATGACTTCTCGTTTCCAAAAGATGCCGGAAAGCCAAACCCACATTTGTGGACAAACCCACCCATGGCGTTGTCTTTTGCCACAGTTATTCGAGATGCCTTGGTGAATGCAGATCCGAGCAATGTGGACATATACGACAAAAACTATGAAGCTCTTTCTTCAATTGGTATGCAATTAGACGAAGCGATGACCACAGCTTCGGCAACAGTGCCTGCTAACCAGAGAAAACTGCTTACGTATCACGATGCGTATGCGTACTTCGCCGCAAATTATCAGTACTCAGTTATTGGGGCGATGCAGCCGCAGTCTTTTGAAGAGCCAACCGCTAAAGATGTTGCAACTCTCATTGACCAAGTGAAGCAAGAACGCGTCAAAGCGATTTTTGGTAGTGAAGTGTTTCCTTCTCCGATTTTGGAACAAATTGGTAAAGAGACCGGCGTGCGCTATGTCGATTCACTTCGTGACGATGACTTGCCAGGAAAGCCAGGCGATGCCGACCATTCCTGGGCTGGTCTCATGAAATTCAACTTCATCACCATGGTGGAAGCACTTGGTGGAGACTCTGCGGCACTCAAAGCAGTCAAGATTGACGCAGGGGTAACCGATAAGGCCTTTTATCCTCAGTGAGTCCCGAAGTTCTCGTTGAGTGTGCGCATATCTCATGTGCGTACGACTCGGCATTTGTTGTCCATGATGTGCATTTCACTGTTAGAAAAGGTGACTTTGTAGGAATCGTTGGTCCATCTGGCTCGGGTAAGACCACATTATTGAAAGCTGTCCTTGGGGCAATCAAGCCACAAAGTGGTCATGTGACTATGAAGCCCGGCCTACGCATGGGTTACGTGCCACAAGTGGAATCAGTTGATTGGAATTTCCCCGTCACGGTGCTTGAAGTCATGGTGATGACGCGCAGCAAAATGGGGCGACGCCCACGTATTACTGCCGAAGAGCGAACGGCGGCTTTAGAAGTTCTCGATCGACTTGGGCTTGGTGGCCTTCATGAGCGCCACATTCGCGAATTAAGTGGTGGGCAACAGCAACGAGTGTTTGTTGCGCGTGCGTTGTTCCATCAACCAGAACTACTCATCCTCGACGAACCAACATCGGGAGTAGACATTCGCACGCGTCATGAAGTGCTGCATCTTTTGGCCGACCTTCACGATGATGGTGTGTCGATTGTGTTGACTACCCACGATCTGAATGGTTTGGCCGCACACCTTCCACGCATGGTGTGCCTTAATCGTGAAGTGATTGCCGATGGGGCGCCCATTGATGTGTTGACCTCGGAAGTTTTAGAGCAAACATATGGAGCGCCAATGGAAGTGTTGCTGCATGAAGGCATGCCAGTAGTACTCGATCACGGTGGCACCGATGTGGCAAAGCGGTTAGGGAAGTTGGTGTAATGATTTCTCTTGTTGGTGGCGTCTTCACGCCTTTCAATTACCAATTCTTTACGAACGGAATCATCGTGGCAACGATTGCCGGCGGCTTGTGTGGACTTCTTGGCGTCTTTGTTGTTCTGCGTGGCATGAGCTACATCGGCCATGGACTATCGCATGCAGTTTTCGGTGGAGCAGCAGCATCAGCAGTGATGGGCATCAATTACTTCGTTGGCGCCGGCGTGTGGGGAATCATCTCGGGTGTTCTAATTGGGCGAATTGCACGCAAACGTTTGATTGGGGCTGACGCCGCCATCGGTGTTGTGACTACTGCTTCATTCGCTCTCGGTCTGGCGCTTCTGAACAGATATGGACAGGCGCAGAAGAGTATTGAAGCAGTTCTCTTCGGCAGTGTCTTAGGTGTGAAGCCAATTGACATCTTGGCTGTCGTGCTGGTGACCGTATTTACAGTTGTGCTTATTCTCGCGTTCTATCGCGCGCTGTTATTTGCAACATTTGACCCTGAAGTTGCAGAAGTATCCGGAGTTCGCGTTGCGTGGGTAGAGGCATTGCTCATGGCAATGTTGTCACTCACCATTCTTGTCACCATGCGTGTCATCGGAACCCTGTTGATTTCTGCAATGTTGGTCATCCCTGCATCTACTGCACGCATGCTCACCAATTCATTTGCCCGCATGTTGTGGATCTCGCCACTCATTGGCGCGGTGACTGCTGGTGTGGGAATGTACGCGTCGTACTTCCTCGACACGTCTGCAAGCGCAACCATTATTCTCACCGCAACCATTGTGTTTATCGCGGTGTACGCGTTGGCTGGCATTCGTGGGCGATCACGTATCGCACACGTTCACCACGTGTAGGGCTACTCAGCGGGCAAAGACCACTCGGCGCCCTGTGGCGTATCACGCACTTCAATACTTAATGAAGCAAAAGCATCGCGGATGATGTCGGAGAGATCGAATCGCTTTTCTGCACGAACAATTGCGCGCACAGCAAGCATCGCTTCGATGTAGGGAGATACCACTTCGCGTGGGTCACGCACACCAGAAACTGCTGCATCGCCAAGTTGACTCATCATCGAGCGCAAAGCTGCACGGCATCGGTCGGACACGTCGCCCTGCAAAGTGTCTGCTTTCCAATCGACCATTGCTTGTTCCAGGGCTAGCGCAGCACGCACTGCACTCTCCGCATTGCGAGCCTTCATTGCTTGTTCAAATTCTTGGGAAGTGTGCTGTAGAGATTGCTCTAGTGAACTGGGAACACTTTTTGCCGGCGCATCCTGAACAGGGCTTTCAGTTGATGAAGCCCGCACTGCATTAGTGCTGGCTGGAGTAGCGCTCGGGTCAAGTAATTGAAACGGGTTCTGCAAAAGAGAAAACGGAAGTACGGAGCCTGTGGGGTACACAAAAGATTGTGACCGCAACCTGAGTGTGACAGCACCGTTGCCCACCACGGTTGCTTCTTGTGTGTCAATGTCGAGGATGAGTCCGGTGTGCTCGTCCACGCCTAATACGTATGTGTCGTTGTCGAGCATC
>DAISXE010000103.1:0-4793 GCA_036826015.1 Ilumatobacteraceae bacterium | reverse complement strand
ACAGGAATCGCTTTAGCTGCAATCGCAAAGATGAAGGGCTATCCCATCACCATCCTCATGCCAACGTCGGTCAGTATCGAGCGACGCCAGATGCTTGAAGTTTTTGGTGCCGACATTATTTTGACGCCAGGTGAAGAGGGCTCGAACGGAGCAGTGAGTCGCGCGCAAGAAATGGCTGCGCAACATCCTGAGTGGTGTTTCTTGTATCAATACGCAAATGATGCAAACCCACGTGCACATTTCGAAACAACTGGTCCAGAGATTTGGCGTGATTGCCCAGAAATCACACACTTTGTTGCTGGTCTTGGAACAAGCGGAACACTCATGGGAGTTGGTACGTACCTCAAGCAGCAGAATGCTGACATCAAAATCATTGCGATTGAGCCACCACTTGGTGAACGTGTTGAAGGATTGCGCAACTTAGACGACGGCTACATTCCGCCGGTGTTTGAAAACTGGCACGGTCGCGACGTTCTTGATCGCAAGCGTGTTGTGCGTCCGCGTGAATCTATTGAATGGACACGTCGTTTAGTTCAAGAGTGTGGAATCTTTGCCGGATTGTCGTCTGGTGCTTCACTTGCAGGTGCAGTGAAAGTCGCCAGCGAAATTCAAGAAGGAACCATTGTGTTCATCGTGTGTGATGGTGGCTGGAAGTATCTCTCAACTGGTGCGTATACAGCCGACCTCGATGAAGCTGAAGCAAACGCCGAAAAGATTATCTACTTCTAATTATCGGCCAGCGATGAGCACGCCGAGGCCTGCCACCACGATGCATGCAGCAAACACGCGTCGTTTCATGTCTTTTTCGCCGAGATAACGCGTACCCACTAGAGCCACAATGACGACGCTTGATTCGCGCAATGCCGTCACGTATCCCACTGGTGCACGCCGTACCGCAATCATCACCATCCAGTACGTGAGTGCACTCGCTGCGCCGGCAAAGGAAAAGTGCAGCCATGAAGTTTTCATTGCCACAATCATTTGTTGCTTCTTGCCTGCCATCAATCCATGGAGGGTTGTGAAGAAACCGGTTGTAATGAAAATGGTCAACGCATAAACACTTCCGCTATTCACGCGTGCACCATGGCTGTCAACAAGCGAGTAGCACGCAATAAATGTGCCCACAATGAGTGCCGCACGCACATGTGCATTATCCGCATGGCCTGCGAGCAGCATTATTCCTGCGATTGCGATGATGATTCCAAGAATCATTAGTGGTGAGAGATGATCGCTGAGGAATAAAACGCCACCAAGTGCTGCGAGCAAAGCACCAGAGCCTCGCGCAATCGGGTACGTCACTGAGAAATCAGCAAGGTCGTATGAACGCGCAAGGGCAACGATGTAATACAAATGGATAAATCCACTTGCCACGGCAGGCCACCACACAAAGTTTGGCGGAAGCCCAACAAAGGCCGTGATGACGATGCTGCCGATACCGGCCATGGTCATTTGTCCCCACAGGGCGATCCATCGGTCGCCGCTCTGCTTGACCCAGAGGTTCCATGCAGCGTGAAGTACTGCTGCTGCAAGGGCGAGAAGTGTGGCAGTCAGCATTGATACCGAGACTACGCCTAGCCTAAAGAAATGACCGGGACCAACGACCGACCCATTGGGATGTTTGATTCCGGATTCGGCGGACTCACTGTGGCTCGAGCTGTCATCGACGTTTTGCCCAAAGAGAGTCTTGTGTACATCGGAGATACCGGTAGATACCCCTACGGGCCGCGACCCGCAAGTGAAGTGCGTGAGTTTGCTTTGGAGATCGCATGGAGTTTGGTGAACGACCACAATGCCAAGGCCATCGTTGTGGCATGCAATACAGCGTCAGCTGCCGCGTTCAACGAGTTGGCAGATGTGTTACCCGTACCTGTTGTGAGCGTGGTTGAACCAGGCGCGCGCGCACTTGCTGTTGCAACCACTGTTAGGCGGGTTGGTGTCATCGGAACTGTTGGCACCATTTCTTCTGGTGCGTATCAGCGCGCACTTGCCGATGTTGATGCATCGCTAGAGCTCACGGCCACTGCATGTCCTGGGTTTGTTGAGTTTGTCGAACGTGGCCAAACACATGGTGACGAAGTGATGTTGCTCGCGGAAAGACTTTTGGCCCCGGTCATTGACGCAGGGATAGATGCTCTTCTGTTGGGATGCACGCATTATCCCTACTTGTCGCGAGTGATCAGCGAAGTGATGGGCACCGGCGTCACATTGGTATCAAGCGCAGATGAAACGGCCTTTGCACTAGCCGAGATGTTGAAAGATGCGGACTTGTTGTCTGGGTCCGACAAAGACGGCTCACATACATTCTTGTCGTCAGGTGATGTGGAATGGTTTGCTGATTTTGGGCGACGACTTCTCGGGCCTGAACTCTCAAGTGCCAGCCAATGGCAACGTTCGAGTGACAAACAGGCGTAACCTGCTCGTTGCTTACATTTCATGGAGGAACACATGACACGCCCAGACGGAAGAACACCAGACCAATTGCGTCCTATGTCTTTTCAACGAGATTTCACAGAGATGTCTGCGGGCTCGGTACTTGTCACTGTTGGTCGCACCAGGGTGTTGTGCACTGCTTCTATTGATGAAGATGTGCCTCGCTGGATGAAGGGCTCAGGTAAAGGGTGGGTGACTGCTGAATACTCCATGCTCCCTGGTTCTTCACCTGAACGAGTTGATCGCGAAGCCGCAAAAGGCAAGCAAAGTGGTCGCACTGTAGAAATTCAACGCCTCATTGGCCGCTCATTGCGAGTGGCGTGCGACATGCGTGCACTGGGAGAGCGTCAAGTAGTTGTTGACTGCGATGTATTGCAAGCAGATGGCGGCACACGTACTGCAAGTATTTGCGGTGGCTTCTTGGCACTGCACGATGCACTCACTCGGTTAGTGCAAAGTGGTGCAATCAAAGAAAATCCTCTTCACTCGTATGTTGCAGCTATCTCGGTTGGCGTTTGTAACGGAGTTCCTGTTCTCGACCTTCCATATGTCGAGGATTCAACAGCAGAAGTAGACATGAACGTTGTGATGCTGCGCCCAGTGGGTGGAGGAGAATCACGTTTCGTGGAAGTGCAAGGAACTGCCGAAGGCGTGGCGTTCTCGCGTAACGAACTTGATCAATTGCTTCAATTGGCGGACTCTGGCCTTCATCGAATTTTTGATCTTCAGTCCGGGCTGTTGTCTGAAGCGCCGCCTGCGCGTCCGATGAATCGGTAAACCATGTTGCGCATTGTGTGTGCAAGTGCCAATGCACACAAAGTTGCGGAAATGAAACGCATGATGCCTGATGGGGTGGATTTGTTGCCGCGCCCTCACGACTTAAGCGAGATTGACGAAACAGCGCCAACCCTCGAGGGAAACGCAATCATTAAAGCTGTCGAAGTAGCTAACTTCTGTTCCCAATGGGCGCTCGCTGACGACACAGGACTAGAAGTTGATGCGTTACACGGAGCACCTGGCGTGCACAGCGCTCGATTTGCGTCAGACAATGCGACTGATTCTGAAAATCGTCAATTGTTGTTGTCGAAAATGGCAGATGAAGAAGTGCGTTCCGCACGTTTTCGAACGGTGGTTGCACTTGTGTCCTCCAAGGGCGATATGCACTTTGTTTCAGGCGTCTGCGAGGGCGTTATTGCGAGAGCAGAGTCAGGTGTGAACGGATTCGGGTATGACTCGGTGTTTATTCCATCTGCCGGCGATGGGCGAACATTCGCAGAAATGTCAGATGTTGAAAAAGACGTGTTGTCGCATCGTGGAAAAGCGTTTGCTCAATTGCCCGAACTGTTGGCGCGGGTTTTTGGCTTACCAACCACGTAGGTCAATTGGCCATACGGCAATAATTTCGCCGAACGAATTAGCCACGAACGCTTCTTCATGTAATGCCATGGTGGGATCAATGTGTGACGGCGCCACAAATGCTTTGTCGCCCACTTGAGGACGAGGAGTACCTTCGTTTGCACTAAAGGTGATGTGTTCGTCCGAGCAAAACCAAACGGAATGTTGATCAATGCTTGGATTGCCATGATCCATCCCGAGGGATTTCAAACCCACGTCGATGACTGACCACTTGTTGTTGCTGGAGATAACTGTTCCAACTACCCACATCGCTTGCACAAATGGAATTCCAAGTTGTGCATATTGGGTATCCATCAATGTGTAACTGCCGGCTTGAACTTCGTTCACTGTGGTGCCCGCAAACATGTCGTATGTGCCTGTTCCGCCGGCAGAAACTATGTCTCCGCCAACGTCTTCGTGTGCGAGTGCGAGAATAGACATGGCATCGCGAACGTTCTTCTTCTTTTCTTCGCGATCATTCACCATCATGAGATGGCCTTCATAACCCATGACGCCGCGCACAGTCATGCCGCGTACTCGTGCAGAGTCTGCAAGACGACCAGCAATGCTGGGGTCACAACCACATCGGGGAAGCCCGACGTTTACATCAATCATGATGTTTTGAATTCCGGCGCGTTCTGCTGCATCGAGAGTTTCCTCGGAATCAATTGCGAGCGTGATGAGTGCTTGGTCTTGTGCGCTTGCTAGTGCTTCTAAACGACGAGGGTCGAGCACTTCGTTAGCGAGAAGAAAATCGTTGCCAACGCCGGCATGAATCATGCCGAGTACCTCGCGTGGCGTGGCACAGGTAAAAGAACTGTGACCAGCGCCTTCCTGTTCGGCGGCGAGGCCAGTGCACTTATGGGCTTTGACGTGGGGCCGAAGTCGTTTGCCTGGATGAACGTCGGCCATAGTGGCGATGTTCTTGCGCAAGGCAGCAATATCGATGACAACTGCTGGGGTGGGAA
>DAISXE010000102.1:1396-4802 GCA_036826015.1 Ilumatobacteraceae bacterium | reverse complement strand
AGAGCTGCTGTGTGTAAGTACATGAAGATGATTACGCCTGAAAAACTTGAACACTCGCTTCTGCATGGCACCGACATTGTGGATGTGCCTAGAGACATTGCAGATAAAGCACGCCTCTCGGTAGAGCGAATGATTGCCATTGGCACACCGTCTCGTATCGGCGAGTAATTCGTGCCATCTAACAATCGTGTTCCGCGCCAACTGGCCGCACCAGAACCAACATGGACAGTCACTACCGACGTCGTCATCTTGGGTTCTGGCGCTGCGGGCCTTTCTGCTGCTCTTGCGGCGAGACCTGTGCGTGATGTGGTGCTCATTACAAAAGATGTTCTTGCAGCTGGAAGTACTAGTTGGGCACAAGGCGGTTTGGCCGCGGTATTAGACCCCAACGACTCCATCGAAAACCATGTGCAAGACACCCTTGAAGCTGGCGGTGGCTTATGCGACGAAGCAGCAGTACGCACGCTGGTAAGCGAAGCACCAACCGCAATTCGTTACCTCATGGAACTCGGAGCATCATTCGACCCTGGCGCGCACGAAGGTGTTGCACTCACACGCGAAGGTGGCCACTCACATCGACGCATTGTTCATGCTGGTGGCGATCAATCTGGTGCTGAAGTGCAACGCACACTCGATGAGTCTGTGCGTTTGGCTGGTGTGCAAGTGGTGGAAAAGGCTTTTGGTATTGACCTTGTTGTTGGACACACAAAGAGTGGAGTGCGTGCTGTTGCAGGCGTGAAGGTAGCGATACTCGACAGCAATGGCGGCGTAGAAAGTGTGGGCATTGTGTATGCGCCTGCGGTCATCGTTGCAACCGGTGGTTACGGGCAAGTGTATGCAAGCACCTCGAACCCGCCTGCAGTGACGGGCGACGGAATTGCACTTGCATTGCGAGCAGGTGTCGCCGCATCAGATTTAGAGTTCATTCAGTTTCACCCCACCGTGTTGTGGGTAGGTAGTGAAGCAACTGGACAACAAGCACTCATCAGTGAAGCAGTGCGCGGAGAAGGAGCAATTCTTCTCGATGCAGCAGGTGGACGCGTAATGGCAGGTGTGCACCCGCAAGAAGATCTTGCTCCTCGCGATGTTGTGGCTGCTGCGATTAGTAGACGCATGGCCGAAGCACCAGCAGGTGTGGATGACCATGTGTATCTCGACGCACGACGCATTGAGAACTTTGAAGAAAGATTCCCATCCATAACGGCGTCTTGTCGAAACGTGGGAATAGATCCGGTGACAGAACTCATTCCTGTATCTCCTGCGGCGCACTATGTGTGCGGTGGCGTAAAAGCCACTCTTGATGGCACCACAAGTTTGCAGGGTTTGTTTGTAGTGGGCGAAGCCGCGTGTACTGGTGTTCATGGCGCAAACCGATTGGCGTCAAACAGTTTGACTGAAGGCGTTGTTGCTGGCACTCGTGTGGGTCGCGCACTCAGCTGGTCGCTTCCAGAAATTGTGGAGCCACAAGAAGTAGAAGCCGATGGGGCATTGATTGACTCGTACCACCGAGCCGCATTACGAAATGCAATGTCGAAGTATGTAGGTGTATTGCGCACGCCAGATGGTTTAGAAGCAGCATCTGCAATCTTGCGCACACTGGCAGACAATGCATCGGCGGCGGTTGTACCAACGCGCAAAGCATTTGAAGCGACAAACATGCTCACTATTGCCACTGCTGTGGTGGCCGCCGCGAAAACACGCACAGAAAGTCGTGGATGTCATCGTCGCACGGATGTTGCAGAGCCGCTTGCTGCGTGGGAACGTCATCTCATGTGTCGCATTGTTGATGGCCGAGTAGAGGTGGACTAATGCAGTTACACGAAATGTCTCAGCAAACACACGATCGTTTAGTTGGTGCAGGCCTAAATCCACAATATGTAGCCGACATTATTCGCCACACGATTGCTGAAGATCTGGATGGCGGCATTGATGTCACCTCCGTAGCCACTGTGCCGCTTGCGCAGCGCAGCATTGCCACATTCGGTGCACGCGCTCACGGCTGTGTAGCGGGACTAGACATTGCAGCCGCAGTCATTGAGATGGTGTGCGGCGCGTCGGCTAGTTCATTTGAGTACAAGAAAAAAGATGGCGATCGTGTGGTGCCCGGAGATGTGTTGGCACGAGTAGAAGCACCAACGCAGCTCATGCTTACTGCGGAACGCACAGCATTGAACTTGTTGTGTCATCTTTCAGGTGTTGCAACTGCAACTGCACAGTGGGTAGATGCCATTGCTGGTACCACAGCAATCATTCGCGATACGCGTAAGACCACACCTGGGCTTCGTGCCCTAGAAAAATACGCAGTGCGTTGCGGTGGCGGACAAAACCACCGCATGAGCCTGAGTGATGCAGCGTTGGTGAAAGATAACCACATCGTTGCTGCAGGGGGAGTAGCTGAAGCGTTTGAAAAGGTTCGCGCATTGGCCGCAACGTTGCCCATAGAAATTGAAGTGGACACTCTGGATCAATTAGCTGTAGCGATACAAGCTGGTGCAGATGTGGTGTTGCTCGACAACATGGCTCCTGCGGTGATGTCTGAAGCGGTTGAGATTGCACAACGCCACGAAGCCGCAACTGGTCATGCCGTGTTGTTAGAAGCAAGTGGTGGGCTCACATTGAGCAATGCAAAAGATGTGGCAGCAACCGGGGTGCATTTCATCAGTGTTGGTGGGCTCACGCACTCGTCGCCCATCTTGGACGTTGGCCTCGATTTACAAACGATTGTTTAGTCGCGTTGCGCTAGCCACGCAGCTTCAGCTTCACCCATAGGCGTAGATGCAGGAGCATTCGTCATCGGCCATAGTTCTTCGCTGATGCGTCGAAAGTTTCCAGCGGCACCCAATTGCCCAAGCAGCGCATACAAACCAAGGTTGATGCGCTGAATAAACACGAATGACTTTGGAACAGTTGCATATTGTGCAATCGCTGAAGTGCGGTCAAATGTGTGACGAACAATTGATGTTGCGTATTCCGTTGTCCATGTCATCTCGTGAGATTCACGCACAGGTGCATAGAAATGTGCAAAGTAATCACCGGCTTCTTCTGTTGTGAACGGCGCATCGAGCTGCAGCATGCCCGCGTCTTCAATGATGCGGCGGTATTCCTCCATGTCATGGTCGAGCACTGCTGCTTTCACCATGCCTTGGAACATCTGCATCTCTTCCACGGTGAAGTGTTTGATGAGGCCAAAGTCAAGGAACGTTACGCGACCATCTTTGTGGAAAATGTAATTACCGGGGTGCGGGTCTCCGTTGAATGCACGGAACCGATACAAGCTGCGAAAGACGAAACGGAAGATTGCTTCGCCAACGTCATTGCGCTCCTGTTGTGTCCATTCAAGAACTTCAGCAAATGAAGAACCGCTCACAAGTTCCGTGATGAGAACTCGAGATGTTGAGTAGTTGTG
>DAISXE010000102.1:0-1296 GCA_036826015.1 Ilumatobacteraceae bacterium | reverse complement strand
TCGTCGAACTCAACAAACAGTTCGCTCACGGGTTTGCCAAGTTCTGCTAGTAGCACTTCATGTACTAACTCGATTGCCATTGGTGGTGCTTGTGATTGCAGTTGTGCAAGCGCCATGCGCATTGGTTCGGGTAATCCGTCGTCGAGGTAACTGGCCATTTGGCCAAGTTTCATGAGGGCGCCCTTCATGTTGCCTAATTCAGTCGCTACTTGTTGTGCAGTCTTTAGTTCGCGGGCGCGAGAGAGTTCCTCTTTGCGTTCTGCATTAGCGAATACTTTTCTGGCCGAGGTGCCGGCGTGGGCGAGCCCAACGCGCGCGCCGAGTCTGGCCAGCTTGCTGTTGCGTCGCCACCGCGACCGAAGCATGATTGCTTTTTTCACAAGGTGTCTCCTTGTGTTGCCTTGCGTAGTGCATCGTTATGTACCGCAAGGCACGCTTCAACGAGCATTGGAACAAACTCGTGAGAGCGCGCAAAGACAGCATCATGATCAGCAGCAATTTGATACACGTGCGCGTTGCGAATAGTGGCAGCAAGAATTTTCTGACGGTCAGGGTCCACCACATGATCATCGGTAGTCATGATGACTGAGGTTGGTACGTCGATGTTTTCAAGCCATGCACGCGCGTCGTAACGACCAAGTGTTGCCCCCGCTTCAAGAATCTGTCGCCAATCGTGGTCGGCTACTTGCTGTGTGGCCCACGGTTCCCATGTCATCGTTTTGCGTGACAGATAAATGCGGTCACTAATTGCTTCACGAACAGACTTTGGCGTGAATCGTGCAATGGCGCCTAACCCGGCGAGCACATTGAATGCCGTGCGCTCTTGTTTGGAAGTAATGAAGTGTGCAGCGGTGGCAGCTAGCACTAGGCCACGTACGCGTTGCTCGTGACGCTTCCACATGAGTTGTGCAACAATGCCACCCATGGAATAGCCAACAGGAATAAACGTAGCGATACCTAATTGATCAGCAAGAGCAGCTGCATCATCAGCACAATCAGATAAACGGAAAGGTTGATTGCTGCGAATGCCTCGCCCGTGACCACGATGATCAATTGCGATGACACGGAAGTGTTCGCTGAGTGCGCGGTAACACATGAAGAAGTTGAGGTCTGCAGTTGCTGTCCAGCCGTGCAACAAAATAAGTGTGGGCGCTCCAACGGGGCCTTCCATCTCTCGATAGAAGGTGTCGCCGCGACCCGGAAGATGAATGTGATGACCGGGGGGCAGGTCGGGAACGACGTGTTCGCTCAGTTGTCCACCTTCACGATGGTGACAGAAACCTTTGCGCCGTTTTC
>DAISXE010000101.1:2737-4843 GCA_036826015.1 Ilumatobacteraceae bacterium | reverse complement strand
TCGCGCTGTCCACGACCAATTGGGGTCATTGCGTCGATCGACTTGATGCCGGTCTGCAATGGCTCGTGTACTGGCTTGCGACCCATGATGCCAGGCGCTTGCACTTCAACACGACGGTCGATAGAGCCAACAATGTCGCCCTTGCCGTCGATTGGTGCACCAAGTGCGTTGACAACGCGGCCAAGCATTGCGTCACCAACAGGAACCGAAAGGATTCGACCTGTTGCTTTTACTGTTTGACCTTCTTCAATTGAGTCGGCGTCGCCGAGCACTACTGCACCGATCTGATCTTCTTCAAGGTTCAGTGCGAGGCCCAATGTGCCGTCTTCGAATTCAAGCAACTCGTTTACTGCGCAGTCGGGCAAACCCGATACGCGAGCAATACCGTCGCCCACTTCAGCGACGCGACCAACGGTGCGTGCCTCTAGTGACTGAGTGAATCCATCGAGGCCACTTGTGATCGCTGATGCGATGTCACTTGCGGAGAATGTGATGTCTGCCATGTCTTCCTTAACTTTCGCGAATGTTCTTTACAACCGGCTCTTGAGCTGGTCGAGGCTGTTACGGACGGAACCGTCGATGACCTTGTCGCCGACAGTGGCAACGAGGCCACCAACAACGGAAGGATCAACAATGACGGTGAGATTGATTTGAGAACCAGTTGCTTTTGTTAAAGCATCGGAGAGACGCTTCACCTGGTCTTCGGAGAGTGCGACAGCACTGCGAACTTCTGCAACTTCGCGACCATTTGCATGAGCCGAGTTGGTGCTGATCTTTTCGGAGATGGTGCGAAGGTCGCGACCATGGCCGGCGCCAATGACGAGAGCAACACACTGTGCTGTCACGCGATGACCCTTGCCTTCAAGAAGTTTTTCAACAATGCCTTGACGAACAGCGATTGGCAACAATTCGTCGCCCAACTTGTTACGAAGATCGTCACTGTTGTCGATTGCGCGAGCAACTGCTGCGAACTCGTTGACAACTTGTGGCAAAACATTGTCTGCTTCAGCAATGGAAGTAATGGCTGCAACGTATGCGTCGATTGATGAACTCATCGTGATGCTCCTACCTTGCTAATGAAGCCCTCGATGAGGTCTTGACGAACACTGTCGGTAACCGTGTTTGCAACAACGCGCTCAATGGCAACTGCTGACAAGCGGCTGATCTCGGCACGAAGTTCGTCGCCAACGCGACCGGCTGCATTTGCAATGTCTGCCATTGCTTTTGCTTCCACTTCCACCATTTCAGCCTGTACTCGTGCACGACCTTCGGACAACACTGCGGCTGCTTGCGCATCGGCCTCGGCCAAGATGCGTGAGCGCTCTGCACTGATGTCGCCAAGTGCGGTACGGATACGACCAGCTTCGACTTCTGCAGTCTCACGGGTGTTACGTGCATTGTCCATGTCGGCCTGAATGCGCTCGGTACGAGCAGCAAGAGACTTCTTGATCATTGGGCCAGCGAACTTTACGAGTGCACTAATAACCAGTACAGATGCGAGTCCGCCGTAAATGATTTCAGCGGTCTCTGGAAGCAACCAGTGGTGCGTCTCGTATGTGAGTGGTTCGCCTTCTGCGCTTGTAACGAGAAGAGAAAACAGTGCGTTCATCGTGAACCTGCGCTTTCCATTGCTGCGGTAACAGCTGCTTGCACAACGGCAGCGTCTGGTGCACGACCAGATGCAAGTTGTGCAGCCTTAGTTGCTACCTGTGCGACTGCTGCTGCAACTTGACCTTGAGCAGCAGCACGAGCGGCCGCTGTTTGTTGGTCGGCTTCAGCGCGAGCTGCTGCGATGCGTGCGTTGACTTGTGCCAACTGCGCATTGCGCTCGGTGTCGACTGTTTGACGAGCTGCGTCGATACGACCAGAGGCTTCAACACGAATTGCGGCAAGTGCCTTTTCGTAATCGGCAACTGCTGATTGTGCGTCGGCTTTCACCGTGTCGGCACCTTCAATGTCTGAACGAATGTCGGCATAGCGAGCATCCATTCCCTTCTTCAACTTTGGAAAGAGGAAGTAGCGCAAAATAACAAAGAGAACAATGAATGATCCGGCGGACCACAGTGCTTCCTTTGGTGTTGGCGCGATGGGGTTTGGTGCAGCCTT
>DAISXE010000101.1:0-2637 GCA_036826015.1 Ilumatobacteraceae bacterium | reverse complement strand
CTGACACCAAACGCACATGGACAAGGCGTCCGTTCGATTGTGTGACTATCGCAGTCGGCATCTCAGCTCCTGGACTCTGCTCGCGCAGAGGTCGATTGTGGACGTGGACTCAAATTCGCGGATTAAGCGAACTTGAGAAGAATGAACACCACGAAACCGATAAGCGCGAGCGCTTCGGTAAACGCGATACCCAAGAACATGGTGGTACGAACCATGCCTGCAGCCTCTGGTTGGCGTGCCATCGCCTCGACGGACTTGCCGACGAGGTAACCGATGCCGATGCCAGGCCCGATTGCAGCAAGACCGTAGGCGTAGCCCGCGCTTGCTGCTGCTGCAGTGTTCTTCGCATCGGCTGGGGTTGCTGCCTCAGCCGCTATGAGTCGTGCAATTGCTTCCATTGTTTTCTCCTAGTTAGTTAGTTGATTGATTGGGAGATCTTTTATTGATCAGTGCTCTGGGTGTGTTGCGCCACCGATATACACGGCGGTCAACATTGCAAAGATGTATGCCTGCAGGAACGCGACCAAGACTTCGAATGAAGTCAAGAACACGAGCATGAAGAACGGCAAAATGCCGACAGGAATCAGCACTTTGTCTTTCGCTTGGAACAACGCTTCGGACAAGAGAGCGAAAGTCACAAGAAGAATGTGACCAGCCATCATGTTGGCGAAGAGTCGAACGGCGAGAGAAAACGGACGCACGATGATTGCCGAGATGAACTCGATCGGTGTCACGAGAATGTAGAGAGCTTTAGGTACTCCTGGAGGAAACAGTGTGCTCTTGAGATAGCCGCCAACACCTTGGTGCTTGATGCCGGTGACGTTGTAGATGACCCACACCATGAGTGCAAGGAACATTGGTACTGCCATACGCGCAGTTGCAGGCATTTGGAAGAACGGAATAATTCCTGGAACGTTGCACAGGTAAATGAACATGAACATGGTGAGAAGGAATGGCGTCCATGCCAAACCGTCTTTGCCCATTGTCTGCATCACGATTCCGTCTTCAACGAATTCAACAATCATCTCAGCGAAGTTACGAATTCCTTTTGGAGCTTCTTTGTGACTCTGACGAACTGCAAGAAGAAAAATGGTTGCACTGATCAACGTTGCAAGCACAGCAATGAGCGCAACTTTGTTGAATGGGAAATTAGGAAAGATGTCTTTCCAAACCAAGATCGAGTTAATTTCGGGAAAATCGAGAGCAATCACGTTGTGGTCCTTCAGGGTGTCTCAGCGGCGCTTGACGAGGGATATTCTTGCGCATTGGGACGCAATCCAGGAAATGCAAGCGAGGCTGCGATGAATCGCATCTCCCAGAACAGCAATCCGAGATGGGTGACGATAATGGTGATCCCCAGCGCGGGAAGGGATACCCAGGACACGTCACGAACCAGGTAGACGGAGACAGAAATGAGGCCCAGGCGGATGAGGTAGCCAAAGAGGCTGACACCCATCATGAGGGCAAGGGAAATGGGGGCTGCCCAGGAGATGAGAGCGGCCGCTAACCCAAAGTTCATAAGGACTACAGCCAATCCGAGGCCCGCAGACCAGGCGCCCGTGAGGCCCCAAATAACCCCGGCAATCACCATCACAATGGGGGCAATAATGAGCCCTCGACGGATGATGTCTTTCGAAACGGTGACCTCTGGAGCACGGCCTTGAGAGGCCATTGCGAGGGGCGATAAATGCTCGGTCATTGCTGCCCGCCACGGACCATTTCAGCCCGTTGATCTTCGAGGTGGCGCATGTCACGGCTGTAGATGAAGTACATCTTGACGAATTGGCCGACCATGGCAAACACGGTGAAGACGATCATGAAGATCGGCGTGGTGTTCAGCCAGGCATCGAGGCCCCAGCCCATGAGAAAAAAGACCACAAGACCCACAGCCATCTCAATTCCTTGAGAGACGCCTGAATCAAGCGATACAGGCTTTGGTTTGGGGAGCAATTTCAATGCGAATCCTTTTGAATTCCTCTGCAGAGGACCTTGTGAAACATTGAACAATCTAGGTCAGGTAACAGCGTTGGTCAAACGGGAGCTATGTGACTGTTTACGCAAGCCACTTCCCCATTGCTTGCACGGGGCGGCTCCCCCGCGGTGTTACTCAGAGAGTGAAGTTGAGTCGTCTTTGGCTGGTCGCTCGAGGTCTGGGTGCAACACGGTGTACAAAAAGAGAACGAGTGCAACTAAACCAAACGGCGCAAAGTTTGTGGCGCTCTTGTTGAACACCGGATACAACACCAACGCCGACAACAACGCGGTCCACAACCACAAAATTGCAACGGCACGTCGTGGCCCGTGACCCAAGTTGATGAGGCGGTGATGCAAGTGGCCTTTATCTGCCGTGGCAAAACCTTGACGCTTGCTCACACGACGAATGATTGCAAACAGAACGTCGAATACCGGCACACCAAGAATGATGAGTGGAATCACTAATGGTGCGAGAAAGAAATATGTTTGCCCACTGAATGCTTGCGTGGTTGGATCTGCACGACCACCAACAACGCTCGTAGAAACTGCAACTAAAAGCCCAAGTAAATACGCGCCGCCGTCACCCATGAAAATGCTGGCTCCATTGAAGTTGTACGGCAAGAAACCAACACACACGCCAATCGTGATGACTGCAATCAACGG
>DAISXE010000100.1:0-4863 GCA_036826015.1 Ilumatobacteraceae bacterium | reverse complement strand
TGGAAGATGAAACAGGTCTCATCAATGTGGTGTGTTCAAAAGGATGCTGGGCGCGTCATCGCGCAGTTGCACGAGATGCTTCTGCGTTATTGGTGCGGGGTCGTATTGAATCTGCAAGCGGTGTCATCAATGTTGTGGCAGAGCACATCACGCCACTGTTTGCTCCGGCAACTATCCCCAGCCGAGATTTTCGTTAGAGAGGGCGTTCGCTCACTATGGAGTCGTTGTGCTGCACAATGTGCAACGGTGTCCAAGAGTTGCTCGATACGAACTGTTGTAAACGCATAGCAATGTCAGGTGGAGAGAAATTGTCGCATTCGGAATGTGCCTGCATTTCATCGATGCTCCACCACTGGTGAGCATGCAGATTCTCCGCATGAAGTTCCGATTGCGACATACCTGGTGAAGGAGTGAAACGTTCGGTGCGCACGACGAACACGGTTTCGCTTTGGCCGTCCCATTGCACGCCGTCAGTGGATGACATAGCGAAGTGGTGATCTCTCAACCACAACACACCTTCTGCCTCGAACTCTGTGAGCCCTACTTCTTCTGCAAGTTCACGTTGTAACGCAGTGTGAAGATCTTCATTTTCTTCAATTCCGCCTCCAGGCATCACCCACCACGCACCATGAGGAAACACCAACTTCACCATGAGCACAGAGTTGGTGTTGTCGATAATGAGCCCACGAACTGCGGGGCGCAAACGAGGCGATGAGCTCATTCGTTGGGTGTTTCGTTCAGGCCGTCGTTAAACATTCGATACGTCTCATAAATCTCTTTGCACTTTTGACACATTGGAACTTGTTTTGGATCGCGCGATGGAACCCAGACATGTCCGCACAGCGCTTCAAGTGGAGTGCCATTGATGCGCGCTTCAAGAACTTTGGCTGCAGCATCTTCGCCTGGTTCGGTCTTCACGATGTGGGCCACAATTGGCTCGCCAGTTTCTGGCACCATTTCGGTATCGGGACGAACTTCTGCTGGTCTGGTCTTAAGCGGAGTAGCCATAGACACAGTCAACCACGAGTTGGCATCGTCCTACACTGACGAGATGCCACAGGTGGACGCAGAGTGACGATTTTGGTGGACGAGTGTCGGTGGTGGTTCAAAGAACGCCAATGGTGCCACATGGTGAGCGATGTATCGCTTGAAGAACTGCACGAGTTTGCGCAGAGTCTGGAAATACCTAAACGGGGATTTCACGGCGACCATTACGACGTGCCACTACATATTCGTGAGATGGCGGTAGCGCATGGCGCCCTAGAGGTGACTAGTAGAGAATTGTTGCGAGCGTTGAATGCAGCAGGGTTGCGCGTGACGGCGAAAGAGCGACGCGACTACAAAAATGTGGCAGATGCCAACCAAGGATCTGGGGCGTCGGTGAGTGATCGCGGGCAGTAAAGACCGCCGGACCCGACGACCACCCAATCGACAAGTTCAATGCCAGCAGACTGGCACGCCACGGTTGTGTGAAAAAGAAGTGTTGAGTCTTGTGGCGAAATAGGTGCAGCAGTGCGAGTGGAGATGATGACAACCCCGCAAGCGTTCGGAACTGCACTGACATGGCCAATGATGTGATGAATGGTTGATTGCGTGAGGGGTGCTGAAGGAAACAGATGTATGCCGCGCCGCTGGTTGTCGAGCACGAGAGTAATGGTGGAATCAACGACGGGGCGGCGCAGTGCAAGACACGCGACACCGAGCGCTTCAACGAGTGAATAAATGGGATCGATATACGGACGCGGTACATCGAGAAGAGTGGAAGCAAACATGGTTTCCCTACGAGGTGATTGGCAAGTAACGGTGGGGGAAACGAGGCCAGCGTAGAAAGCGGGTGTGTCGTTAGAAGGTGGAGATGAAAAGCAATGAGCTTGCAATGCAAATGACTGGTGCGACCCAGGCAATCCACGGTGCGTCACGTTGCCACTTTGGTTCAAGCATTGCGTAACCGATGACGCCGCCTACCAGTGCTCCGCCGAGGTGGCCACCTATGGAAATACCAGGGATTGCAAATGTGATGAGCAAGTTCAGCATGAGTGTTGCGCCAATTCCTGTGCGCATCGGGTTCACTCCACGTTGTTGAAAGCCAACCGCGGCTGCTGCCATCAAGCCAAACACTGCACCAGATGCGCCGCCGGTCAGGCCATTCGGGTTCATGAGTAATGCACCTGTTGCGCCACCCACCATGGCGGTGAAATACAACAACGTGAAACGTGACCGACCAAGAGCCGGTTCGAGTAGTTGGCCGAGTTGCCACAACAGAAGCATGTTCATGCCCACATGGATGAGACCAAAGTGAAGAAATCCCGACGAGATGATGCGATACCACTCACCGTTGTCGATGAAGACTTGCGAAAGCCCCATGTCTAATTCATTTGAATTGATGGATCCAGCAATGGAACTCATTCGAGTACCAGTAAGAACCCACGCATAGGCGATGACGTTCACGGCAATGAGTAGCCGCGTGACAAGCACAGGTTGTGCAGCATTCCAAAAACGAATTCGTTCGCTCGTTGCCGGACGCGCGCGCCGTACGCACTCGGTGCAGTGTGAACCGACGTCCGCCAGGGTTAAGCAGTCATTGCACGCTGGACGGTCACATCGTGTGCAGTGGCGACCAGTAACAATCTGTGGATGTCGTGTGCAGTATTCGAGGATGGGTGGGGGAAGTGACATCTGACGAATGGATTAGCGAGGAGCCGCTTCGGCTTGTTCGCGATTTTCTAAGTACCACTGCACTGTGTGGGAGAGCCCTTCAGAAAATTCCATCGCGGCTTTCCAGCCAAGCAATTCTTCTGCACGATGTGCGTCAATGCGACGACGTGGTTGACCATCTGGCTTTGAAGAGTCCCACTTCAGCTCACCTGCGTAGCCAGTAACGCGGGCAATCGTTTCTGCGGTTTCACGAATTGTGATTTCTCGATCTGATCCAAGGTTGATTGGCTCTGTTCCGTTATGCGATTCTGCTGCCAACACAATTGCAGCAGCTGCATCTTCTACGTACAGATATTCGCGACTTGCTGACCCGGTTCCCCATACATCAATGAAAGGGTCACCATTTTCTTTTGCTTCAACACACTTCTTGATGAGTGCGGGAATGACATGTGAAACGGAGGGGTGAAACTTGTCGCCAGGGCCGTACAGGTTTGTTGGAATGAGATATGCAAACTGTTGGCCGTATTGAGCGTGATTCACTTGGGCGTGCACGAGATGTGCCTTCTTGGCAATTCCGTACGGCGCATTTGTTTCTTCGGGGTAGCCGTCCCACAAGGATTCTTCTTTAAATGGCACTGGTGTGAATTTCGGATACGAACACACGGTGCCGAGCAAAACAGTTTTCTCAGTTCCTGCAGCACGGGTGGCTTCAATGATGTGAGTTCCCATCATGAGGTTGTCGAGATACAAAGGGGCTGGAGCAACTTGGTTGTAGCCAATACCTCCGACTCGTGCGGCCAGGTGGATTACGTGAGTGGGGGAGAAGGCCTTCAACATGGCGTCTGCTCGCCCTGGAACCGTGAGGTCATACTCGTCATGGGTGGGGGCGACCACTGAGGCCCCCTTTTCGGTCAATAACCGCACCACGACCCGTCCGAGGAAACCGTTACCACCTGTGACAACGACGCTGCGACCCGACCAAAATTCCGACATAGATGCCATCGTAGGACGGGAACGGACAGAATGAAGGGGTGCGTATCGCCTACACCCTCGAACAGTGCTGGCAGCGAGTCCCAGGTGGCACCGGAATTTCGGCGATCGAGGTGGCTCGCCACCTGATGGAGACCCCTGAAATAGAACTGATTGGGGTGGCGGGCAGACACCGTCATGGGCCAACGGCAGGGTTCACACCGCCAGTATCCGTGACCACTCTTCCATTGGGGTCGCCATGGTTATACGAGACATGGACGCGCTTTCGATGGCCACTGGTGGAATCTGTTGTCGACAACATCGACCTTGTGCATGGAACTTCCATCATCCCGCCGGCTACTCGTAAACCACTTGTTGTCACCGTGCATGATCTTGCGTTCTTGCATCACCCAGAGTTTTTTACAAAACGAGGCAACAAAGTGTTTCGTCGAAGTTTGAACATGTTGGTGGATGATGCAGCGATGGTGCTGTGTTCATCGGAAGCAACAATGCACGATTGCCGCGCAGCTGGTTTTGATGAAGAACGACTTCGCCATGTGCCACTCGGTGTTACCACGCACGAAGTGACGGATGTGGACCGCCGAAGAGTGCAGGCCACCTATGAATTGCCAGAGAAGTTCATTCTCTTTGTGGGCACGTTGGAGCCGCGAAAGAATTTGAGCCGATTGATACAGGCTGTGTCATCTATGCGAGATGCGCCGCCACTCTTGATTGCCGGGATGGAAGGCTGGGGTGAAGAAGCGCCAGTGCTGAATCATGAAGTTCGATTCCTTGGTTTTGTTCCCGCGCATAATTTGCCTGCCATTTATGAAGCCTGCACAGTGTTTGCATTCCCATCCATCTTCGAGGGGTACGGCTTGCCAGTCATTGAAGCCATGGCGCACGGTGCTCCTGTTGTTACATCGCGTGGAATCTCTACTGAAGAAGTAGCTGGTGGCGCGGCGGTGCTCGTTGACCCACTCAATGTTGATTCCATTGTTGACGGCATTCGCAAAGCTATGTCTTCAGCCGATGAACTACGTGCGCGTGGGCTTGAACGTGCGCGTGAAGCTTCGTGGGCAACCACGGCTGAACTCACAGTTGCGGCGTACCGTGACACATTGGAACGTGCATGATGGCTGCGAAACGTGTTGCCATGAACTTGTTGTGGTGTGTGCCTGGTGTTGGCGGCAGTGAGGAATATCTCATTCGTCAGTTAGTGGGACTCTCGTCTATCGC
>DAISXE010000099.1:0-4909 GCA_036826015.1 Ilumatobacteraceae bacterium | reverse complement strand
GTGACATGATTCCTCGTCCTATCAAGAGCAACTTCCGTGAAGGCCTCGAAACACTTGAGTACTTCATTGCTACTCCTGGTGCTCGTAAAGGTCTTGTAGACACCGCACTTCGTACCGCAGACTCTGGCTACCTCACACGTCGTTTGGTCGACGTTGCACAGGAACTCATTGTTCGCGAAGACGACTGCGGAACACGTCTTGGCCTCTGGGTAGAAAATGTAAAGCGCGATGCTGGAACAGTTCGCGCACATCTTGAAACCAAGTTGTTTGGACGCGCATTGTTGAACGATGTCACGTTGTCTGACGGAAGCATCATTGCGAAGAACACCATCATCGGTGACGATGAGATGGATGCACTTCGTGACGATTCGTCAGTAGAACGCGTACAAGTTCGCTCTGTTGTTTCTTGTGACGCTGTGCTTGGTGTTTGCGCACTCTGCTACGGCCGTTCACTTGCTACCGGTAAGTCCATTGAATTGGGCGAAGCCGTAGGTGTTATCGCTGCACAGTCAATTGGTGAGCCTGGTACTCAGCTCACCATGCGTACTTTCCACACTGGTGGTGTTGCAGGTAAAGACATCGCTGGTGGTTTGCCACGCGTTGTTGAATTGTTCGAAGCTCGTACACCAAAGGGTTCAGCACGTCTTGCAAAAGCAAGTGGTGTTGTACGCATTGGTGAAGATGAAGGCAAGGGCATCCCCATCAATGTGATTGATGACAAGGGTGAAGAACACCTCATCTTGCTTCCATCAGGTAGCCGTCCAAAAGTTAAAGATGGTCAAAACATCTCAGCAGGTGAGCCAGTCACAGACGGCCCATGGGATCCAAAAGAAATTATGGAGATCCTTGGTATTCGTCAGACACAGCAATACCTCGTTGAAGAAGTGCAGAAGGTGTATCGCGACCAAGGTGTAGCGATCCACGACAAGCACATCGAACTTATTGTTCGCCAGATGACACGTCGTGTTGGTGTACAAGAAACCGGTGACACTGGTTTCTTGCCAGGTGAGCGTGTTGATGCAAAGACATTCCGCGATACAAACCGCGCCATGGTTGAGGGCGGCAAGCGTCCTGCTGAAGGTCGCCCAGAAATTATGGGTATCACCAAAGCTTCACTTGCAACCGATTCATGGTTGTCGGCAGCATCGTTCCAAGAGACCACACGTGTTCTGACCGAGGCAGCCATCGATGGCCGCGCGGACAGCCTCGTTGGTCTGAAGGAAAACATCATCATTGGCAAGCTCATTCCGGCCGGTACTGGTATGGAGCGCTATCGCTACTTCGATGTCGATGCGCCTGACTACCAGCCAATGGAATACTTCTCGAGCGACGAGGCTGATCCAGCCGCGTACTTGGCAGGTCTCCAAGGCACCTATGTGGCAAATAATGACAATGTTTTCGAAGATCTCGCCGCCGAGGACGAGATTATTGAGAGCATTATCGCCGACGTAGTTGTTGAAGAAGTGGCCGAAGAGGCAGAAATTGCCCCTGAAGCCGTTGCCCCTGTTGAGGCCGAGCCAGTGGTGGATGCCATCGCTGACGAGGTTTCCTCCGAGGAAGAACCCCCAGAATCATCGGCGTTGTGAACCGGGGGCGGGTTGCCACCGGGGAACATACGCCCCTAGCCTTACATGGTCTTGTTGACCGCCATGGCCGTCAGAACAATCGTGTTCTGGTAGCCGGTCAACAACTCAATTTTTTTAGCAAGAGGTAGATGCGTGCCCACAATTCAGCAGTTGATCCGTGAGGGTCGCAGCACGAAAGTAACAAAGTCAAAGACGCCGGCATTGAAGGGTTCCCCTCAGCGCCGCGGAGTATGCACACGCGTGTTTACTCACACACCAAAGAAGCCAAACTCTGCTTTGCGCAAGGTTGCTCGTGTTCGTTTGACAAGTGGCGTTGAAGTCACCGCATACATCCCAGGCGAAGGACACAACCTGCAAGAGCACAGCATCGTGCTTGTGCGTGGTGGTCGTGTTCGCGACCTTCCAGGTGTTCGCTACAAGATCATTCGCGGCGCGCTCGACGCAGCCGGTGTTAAGAACCGCAAGCAGTCGCGCAGCCGTTACGGCGCAAAGCGCGAGAAGTAAAAAGGACACGCCATGCCACGTAAGGGCCCTGCAACTCGACGCGAACTAATCGCCGACCCCATCTATCGCTCATTGCTCGTTACACAGCTCACCAACAAGGTGATGTTGCACGGCAAGAAGAGCACCGCTGAAAAAATTGTGTACGACGCAATGACCCTCATTGAAAAAAAGACAGGCGAAGAGCCATTGTCAACAGTGAAGCGCGCCATTGAAAACGTGAAGCCACCACTCGAGGTTCGTAGCCGTCGTGTTGGTGGAGCCACATACCAAGTACCAGTTGAAGTAAAGCCACGTCGTGCGTCTACTTTGGCAATCCGTTGGATTGTTGACTACTCACGCGACCGTCGTGAAAAGACCATGGCTGAATGCTTGGCGAACGAACTCATGGATGCTGCCAATGGACTTGGCGCCTCAATGAAGAAGCGTGACGACATGCAAAAGATGGCCGAATCCAACAAGGCATTCGCGCACTACCGCTGGTAGTCACGGACACCCACAATCGATCTACTCCGAGAGCGCACCGCCAGTTACCACTGAGGTGCGCTCCCGTATGTAACAAGCACTTATTAGAACCCCCCACAGACAACAAGGTGAATCCAAATGGCTAAGCGTGAATTTCCACTCGAGCGCACCCGCAACATCGGCATCATGGCCCACATCGACGCCGGCAAGACAACAACGACCGAGCGCATCCTGTACTACACAGGAAAGAGCTACAAGATCGGTGAAGTGCACGACGGTGCAGCAACCATGGACCACATGGCGCAGGAACAAGAGCGCGGTATCACCATTACATCAGCTGCTACTACTTGCATCTGGGACAACCACCGAATCAACATCATCGACACCCCAGGCCACGTGGACTTCACCATTGAAGTAGAGCGTTCATTGCGCGTTCTCGACGGCGCCGTCACAGTATTCGACTCGGTTGCTGGTGTTGAGCCACAAACCGAAACCGTGTGGCGTCAGGCCAACAAGTACAAAGTTCCACGTATGTGTTTCATCAACAAGATGGACCGTATTGGTGCAAACTTCTATCGCACAGTCGACATGGTGAAAGAGCGCTTGCAGGCAGTTCCTGCAGTCATTCAAATTCCAGTCGGTGCTGGTGGTCCAGAAAGCAACAAGCCTTTCGCTGGACTTATCGACATCGTCAAGATGAAAGCTCTCATCTGGCAAGACGAAGAACTTGGTGCAAAGTGGGACGAAGTAGACATTCCTGCCGACCAAGTCGACGAAGCAAATCAGTACCGCGAAGAACTTCTTGAAACCATTGCAACAAGCGATGACGCTTTCATGGAGAAGTACCTTGCCGGTGAAGAAGTAACTGAAGCCGACATTAAGCGCGCTATTCGTGCCGGAACACTTGCATTTGATTTCGTACCTATCTTGTGTGGATCTGCATTCAAGAACAAAGGTGTTCAGCCAATGCTCGACGCAGTTGTTGACTTCCTTCCAAGCCCTCTCGACATTGCACCAGCAACTGGTACAAACGCAAAGGGTGACGAAGAGCTTGTGCGCAAGGCCGACGAAAACGGACCATTTGCTGCGCTTGCATTCAAGATTGTTGCCGATCCATTCGGCAAGCTCACGTACTTCCGTGTGTACTCAGGAACCATCAACAAAGGTGACGAGGTGTACAACAGCACGAAAGAGCGCAAAGAGCGTCTCGGCCGTATTTTGTTGATGCACGCAAACCAGCGTGAAGACCTCGACGTTGCAATGGCCGGAGACATCGTTGCCGGACTTGGTTTCAAAGAAACAACAACTGGTGACACGCTGTGTGACCGCAACAACCTTGTCATTCTCGAGCGTATGGAATTCCCAGAGCCGGTTATTCACGTTGCTATCGAGCCAAAAACAAAAGACGACCAAGACAAGTTGGGCAAGGCACTGAAGTCATTGTCAGACGAAGACCCAACCTTCCGTGTACGTACCGATGAAGAAACAAACCAGACGGTTATTTCAGGAATGGGTGAATTGCACTTGGAAATTCTTGTTGACCGTATGCAACGTGAATTCAACGTGGATGCAACCGTTGGTAAGCCACAAGTTGCATACCGTGAAACCATCACTAAGACAGTTGAGTCTGTGGAGTACCGCCACATTAAGCAGTCCGGTGGTTCTGGTCAGTTCGCAGTTGTAAAGATCACCGTCGAGCCATCAGGCCCCGGCGGCGGTTACCAATTCGTCGACAAGATTTCTGGTGGTCGTGTTCCTCGTGAATACATCCAGCCAACAAACCAGGGAATCCAAGCAGCCCTCGACAACGGCGTTCTTGCCGGCTACCCAACAGTGGACGTTCGCGTCAGCTTGGTAGACGGTCAGTACCACGACGTGGACTCGAGCGAAATGGCGTTCAAGATTGCTGGTCAGATGGCATTCAAGAAGGCCGCTGAAATGGCCCGTCCAGTGCTTCTCGAGCCAATCATGGCCGTTGAAGTCGTGACTCCCGATGAGTACATGGGTGACGTCATGGGCGACCTCAGCAGCCGTCGCGGACGCATTGAAGGCATGGAAGCACGCGGAAATACACAGGTTGTGCGCTCCCAGGTTCCTCTTTCCGAAATGTTCGGATACAGTACCGACCTCAGGTCACGCACCCAGGGGCGTGCCACCTACACGATGCAATTCCACTCGTACCAGCAGGTACCTGAAGTCATCGCGCAGGAAATTATTAAGCGAGTTCGCGGCGAATAGCCAAGAACAACCTTTACAGATCATTGACAACTCACTAACCCCAACAACGAAACGGAATCAATCATGAGCAAAGCAAAGTTTGAGCGTAATAAGCCACACGTGAATATTGGAACTATGGG
>DAISXE010000098.1:0-4929 GCA_036826015.1 Ilumatobacteraceae bacterium | reverse complement strand
CTTGCAATGCGTATCCCAGTTTCTGATGGGCTTCACGAACAGGTGACTGATCAGCTGGAATCGCAACATCAGAGAGTGCACCAAGAGTCGCAGCACGATCACGAATTCGATCAGCTTCAGCGCCGCTGATGCCCTCAAGTTTTGCAGCGACCTCACGCAAAGTCGTCGTCATCTGATTGTGTTCCTCAGCAATTGACTTGTCGAAGATAGGTAATACTTGGCGCACTTCTTGCAATAACGATTGCATCATCGCTGCAGTCGCAACTGCTTTCGGATTATTGAGAAAAGGCATGATCTCATTGTTGATTGCAATGATGAATCCTTCAAGAAGATCATCAACGGAAGGGACTGTGTTCATGCGTTTGCTCCTGGGTATTGCATCAACTGGGCCATTGCAGGCATTGCAGGCATACTTGATTGAGTGAGATAAAGCGGAAGTAGCAACAGGTGTTCTTTCTTCATGCGCCGTGATACCGATTGATGAATGGGTACCGCAATATTCGCGGTACCGAACAACGTGAAGTAACCGAGTTCTTCTGGCGTGATGTCTTGACCTGTGAGCTTGTTGTAATACGCGAGGAATCCACCTTCCTTCTTCGGATAACTCATGACTGATGTATTGCTGAGAATGTCCATCAGCACCATCCAGCCAAGGTCTTCTCGTGGGTCACCGATACGGCTGTTCTCCCAGTCGATGAGTGCGGTCACTTTGCCATCTGCATAAAGGAAGTTTGCTGGGTTGAAGTCCCCGTGCACCACGGACAACTTCATTGGCCGTGGCTTCAAACGACGTAACGTCAGAAATGAGTCAAGAAGAACCATCAGCGTTGGGTCCCAGGCAATTGTCTTGTATTCACGCAAGTAGTACTCAAACGTGCTGTCCATGTACTCGTCCCACGAGCCGGCAGTGATGCCAACACCTCGTGGGTCAACCAATGCACCATCAGGATCAATGAGTGAGATATCTGTTGAGTGCAACTCAACAAGTACTTCACAGAGATGTTTGATGACATCTTCAGTCTGATCTTCGTCGGCGCCGCCATTAAACAATGCAGAAGTTTGACCACTACCCGATGCGCGCTCAAGAATCATTGCGGCCTCGCCGAATGGGGCGGGATCCATCTCGTATCCGTAGCTGCGACTAATCGGGATGGTGGTGCGCAGACGCAATGCCTCGATGAGATCATGCTCCACAGATCGGCTGGTGTTGAGAATTGCTTCTACATCAGGAGGATTCTTACGAATGATTAACGGTAAGACTTCTTCTGCGCCGTTCCGTGTGACTCGAACATCACATTTAAATGTTTCGCGAGAGAATCCACCCGGAATGGGCTGCAATTCTTCAATCTCGATATGCGTGATGCTGGGCTCCACCCTCTTCATCAACGCAAATATGGCCTGTTCCATCGGTAACCCCCCCCACCGTCGGCTGTGCCACAAGGTATGACCATAACGAACGACTGTCAAACCGACCATCATGTGGCGGCACCACTATTTACTGTGGAGCGCTCACACGTTCAAGAACAACGCGAATTCCACCCATGTCAGGCCGGGTCCACACCATGTGTCCGTCTTCGTCAAGCCAGCGTCGCACTTCTATCCCGGGAATCCCTACTGGTCTAAGTACGAACACGCCTTCTTCGTAAGAAGCAACAACGTGAATCGGAGTGACGTAATCGAACACAGAAACATCGTGAACGCCATTTTCTTCCGTCCCATCGGCCCGAGCATCCGCGATGGTCCCGCCACCACAGTCAACGATGCGATTTCCGCATTGTTCGATTCGTTCCGTGTATGACAACAAACGATCACCTTCAGGAACAGATTCTCCACCGCGGGTCGCACTCACAGCGCGCCAAATACCGCGTAAGTCCGGAGCACCTTCCGCCAACGATTCATTACATCCGCCAAGAATTAACGGTGGGAAGTTTTGTCCGTATCCGCCAGGCGGCGTGTGAGCTACAGGAATGTCGTCGGCTTTCATGTACGAACCCTATGTGCTGGCACGTACATGTTCAGACCCGATACGTAAGTGATTACCGTCGGGTTCTACACGATCTATTCGGCGTCGATGACAAACGCGTCAAGATCCGAAGGCTTGCCGGCTAGAAGAATCAACTCTCCTGGCTGCAGAATCGTCGTCTGTTCAGCATGTTGAAACTCGCCTCCAGGCGGTTTGATACACACAATCGTCACGGCGAATTTCTTCCGGATTCCTAGTTCCCCCAACGGGCGACCCAGGTAACGCTTGGGGGCTTCCATCTCAACGAGTGCGAAATCATCGTCAACATGGAAGTAGTCAGTCACGCGTCGCGCGATGCTGCGTGCAGTGCGATACCCCATGTCGTGCTCAGGTTGAATCACACGCGTGACGCCCACTCGCTCAAGAATCTTTGCGTGGTCAAGTGAAACTGCTTTCGCCCACACCATCGGAATCTTCAACTCGTCAATCAGCACTAAAGCGGAGAGCACAGACGCCTCAATATTTGATGCAATCGCAACTACTGCGCGCGAGAACTGCTCGGCACCAACCTGACGAAGCGCACGCGACGACGTGCTGTCACATTGCACGACATTCGGAATATCCCCGGACACACGTTGCACAATCTCTTCATCGAAGTCGACTGCAAGCACTTCAATGTTCTGCTCCACCAGCCCACGGGCCAGCGACTCGCCAAATCTGCCAAGGCCAATGATGAGCACACCACCACGATTCGCATCATTGATTTCGGCTCCACTGTGTCGTGGATTTGCGGGGTTTTGGATAGCCATGAGTTCAATTCATCCGTTCTTTAATTACGAGGATATTCGGCATACGTGCGGCCCTGTTCTCAACCAATGAGTGGGCGTTCACTGGGGAACCTAAACATATTGGACCGCGAACGAAGAACAATCGCCGCCGCCAGAACGACGGGGCCAAGTCGACCGATGAACATGAGAATCACCAGAATGATTCGCGTCAGGGATCCTTCCTCCGTAGTCACGCCAGTGGAGAGCCCCACTGTCGACAAGGCAGAGACCGCTTCGAATGCAGCGGCCGTCAGGCTTGAATCCCCCGCTGCCATGAGTGCAAGCGTCGACACAGCGAGCACTCCGACCCCGACAAGTGCCACAGTCAACGCTTGCCGCTGCACCTCTTCAGAGATGCGACGACCAAACATGTTCACATCACGATTGCCACGAATCTCCGCCCAAATCACAAAAGCCAACAAGGCAAACGTCGTTACCTTGATTCCGCCAGCCGTTGACGCACTACCACCGCCGATGAACATCAAGAATGTGGAGACAAGCATCGACTCCTCGTTCAGCGCAGCTATGTCAACAGAGTTGAAACCTGCAGTTCGTGTTTGCACTGAATGGAAGAACGCACTGTGCAGCCGGGCCGACTCTGGAAGCGCACCAAGTGTGCGCGAATTCGACCACTCAAAGATCAAGAACGTCATTGTGCCAAGCACCAGTAACACGGCAGTCGCACTCAGCATCAACTTGGAATGCAATGGCCACCGACGCCAGTTCAGTCTGTGTATCGCCAGAGTGCGCAACACAGGAAAGCCGATTCCGCCGATGATGACAGCAAGAGATATAGCGATGCTCACAAACCAATCAGTCGCAAAACCCATGAAGTTATCGGTGTACAACGCGAAGCCAGCGTTGTTCCAGGCGGAGATGCTGTGAAAGACACCGTGCACGACTGCAGTTTGCATCTCGTAGTCGTATGCCAAGAAAAAGCGCGCCGAAAGAACGACCGCAAACAATGCCTCGAATGCCAACGTCGTCAATACGAGGTTGCGAACAAGTTTTCCTACACTGCTGTAACTGTCGGTGCTCAAGTCTGCAGCGAGAATGCGGGTATGTGACAATCCGATGCGGTCAGCGACAAGAAGAATTGCGACGCTAACGACGGTCACGATGCCGAGTCCACCAATTTGTATCAGGAACAAAATGGTGCCCTTGCCAAAACCTGTCCAATGCGTTGCGGTGTCGACAACAGAAAGACCCGTCACACATACGGCACTTGTTGCAGTGAAAAGTGCATCAAGAAAGGACGTCTTGCGGCCTGTGGCTGTGGCTTGGGGCATCATCAAGAGAATTGTCCCGATGCCTATCATTGCCGCGAAGGACACAGGCAGAAGTCGGAACGGGTTTGATAGAAAAAATCTCCTCGCCCGAGAGGAAACAAGCATTCTTTCAATCTAGATGATGTCGTTACGGGATTCTTACTGTTGCTTCAACAACGAACCTGTTCGGTGCCCTCGTGTCTCAATACGTCGCCCATTCTGTTTCCATAGACTGCACCTATGAGTTACACACTTGACCTCACTCAGAAACTCACGATGATGAAGAACGTCTGGCAACTGTCTCGTATTGACGGCCAGAACACTTCGCTCGGCACCATCGAGCAGGCTCGCATGAAGCTCAAAGAACAGGTGAAGTGCACCCTTCCCGATGGCAGCGGACTGTGGTTTGCCATCAAGGCGCGTAGTGCACTTGAACTCGCCACCACCTATGACATCACCGATGGCTCAGGTGCACCACTAGGCACAATGACCAAGGATTTTGCTGCCTCTCTCGGACGGTCGACCTATCACGTAGAAACACCGACCGGGAAGTGGACGGTGACCGAGACAAGTCAAGTGCAAGCGATCATTCGCCGTGTGGTGGGTCTCGTTGTCGATGTGCCGTGGTTGTTACGAGTGCAGTTCAGTATTTTGAATTCTGCTGGTCAACAGATTGGCCATGTCAATCGCGCCAATATGAAGATCAAAGACACCTACGAGATTCGCATTGACGATGACTCACTCGATATGCGCGTCGCTGCAGCCATGGGCGTAGCCGTCGACGCATTCATGAACCGATAACAGACTGCGCCTGATTGGCGCCCTCGGCATGGATCGAACATGCGACCTGCGGTTTAGGAAGCCGCAACTA
>DAISXE010000097.1:0-4962 GCA_036826015.1 Ilumatobacteraceae bacterium | reverse complement strand
AGTCAAAAGTCGAATCTTGGCTTCGGCATTGGAGTTCTGACTCTCATCGGTTTCGTTTTGTTCGAATCAAAAAAGGAAGCACCACTTCTCGAAGTCACCTTCTTCAAAAGTGCTCGATTTAGTGCGGCCACGGGAAGTATCGGTATTGCCTTTTTCTGTCTCTTTGGTTTCACATTCTTGGTCACGCAGTATTTCCAATTTGTTCGCGGGTACGACACATTGAGTGCGGGCCTACACACAATTCCATTTGCAGTTGGTGCTGGTGTTACTGCGCCGTTGGCTGCGCGTGCTGCATTGAAATTCGGAACGAAACGGATTGTTGCTCTAGGTCTTTTCAACATGTCTGTTGGTTTGCTTATCGCGTCTCGTATGGATGCAGACAGTTCGTATTGGGGCCATGTGATTATCTCGATGGTGTTGATGGCAAACGGACTGTCGTTCGTCACATCACCATCAACCGATGCAGTGATGGGTTCTTTGCCGCGTGAAAAAGCTGGAGTTGGATCCGCAGTGAACGACATCAGTCGCGAAGTGGGTGGAACTTTGGGAGTCGCAGTTGTGGGTTCTGTTTTCGTCAGTTTGTATACGCCACAACTCATGCGCAGTTTTGAAAAAATTCCCGGACTTATTGATGGTCTGAACAAGACGAACCCTGAGTTGTATCCAATGGCTCAAGATTCTGTTGGTGCGGCATTTGCCATTTCTCAGCAAACACCTGCCGGGTTGCAACCGCTTGTGATTAATGCAGTGAGTGACTCGTTTGTGCATGGTTTTCAGGCGGCCTCTCTAGTGGGAGCCGGCATGGCTCTTGTAGGGGCGATATTTGCATTGAAGTTCTTGCCTGCACGCCCAACAGCAGACGATTCTTTAACCATTCTTCACTAAGCCGCAAAATTCTTTCGCAGGCGGACAAGTACGATGGAGGCATGTCTGGTGCCCCCATTTCCACTCTTGTATTGGCGGGTGCACCAGCTCGTGATGCCATTCTCCAAACATTGGCCAATCGCATGGCCACAGCCGGTTCGCCCCACATTTCTCTTGCCACCGTATTAGTAGGTGACGATGCTCCAAGCCGCAAGTATGTGGCAAGCAAGCACAAGGTCGCCCAATCAATCGGTATTCAGTCAGTGCAAGTGGAAATGCCTGCAACTGCGACTCAGACCGAAGTGGAAGATCGTGTGCGCCACTTGGCTGCAGACAAGAACGTTCATGGCATCTTGGTGCAAATGCCATTGCCTGGTCATCTCAATACCGAAGCGGTGTTGCGATTGATTCCAGCTGAGAAAGATGTTGATGGGTTAACGGAAGCATCTATGGGCCGATTGATGCGAGATGTTCCCGGCCATATCGGGTGCACGCCACTTGGTGTGTTGCGTTTGTTGCAGCACTACGGCATTGCAACAAGCGGCAAACATGTTGTTGTGATTGGTCGTTCCACATTGGTGGGCTTACCGCTCTCGGTTCTTCTTGCTCGTAAAGGTATTGATGCAACTGTCACACTGGCGCATTCACGCACCACTCATTTAGAGGAACTGTGTCGCAGTGCAGACATTGTCGTTTCGGCAACAGGAATTGCACATTCAATCACTGCTGCTCATATCGCACCTGGTGCTACTTGCATAGACGTAGGTATCTCACGTACCGAAGCTGGCATTGTGGGAGACATTGATGCAGATTCAGTGACGGGCATTGCAGGTGCTCTCACACCCATGCCCGGTGGCACAGGAATCATGACTGTTGCATGTTTGATGGAAAACACAATAAATGCTGCAGTGATGCAAGGCGTGAAATTATGATGCGTCGATTGTTGTTAGCCGTCACATTGATTGCAACAGCATCAGTTGCAGTTGTGAATGTTCCTGCTGCACAAGCGCAAGAAGTTGCCTGAACTAATCGCACGTGCACTGGGAACACAAACAGTCGGGCCGGTTGCGCTTGGATCTGCTACCGGGGGCACTGTCCCTTGGGGGCTCGATCGTCTCGATGCGCGCTCAGGAAAAGATGGCTCATTCACCTATTCCACTGATGGAACTGGCGTGAAGGTATATGTAGCCGACTCTGGCATTAACGCATCGCACGAAGATCTGACGGGGCGAGTGTTACCGGGATGGAGTTATCGGTCCGATGCGACTGCGCTTCAGACCTACAACAACTCGCTGAACTATGAGTTGACAAATCCGGGTAAGGGGATAGTGGCCTGTGCAAATGGGCCAACTCATACTGTTGATCCAGCATCGATGGACGGCATCGCTGATCCTTCCGATGTAGGGACCACAGACAACGATGGTCATGGCACACATGTCGCCGGAACCATTGGAGGCACATATTCCGGAGTGGCAAAGGCAGTGTCTTTAGTTCCTGTTCGTGTGCTCGACTCCTGTGGAGCTGGCACTGCAACCATGGTGCGAAAAGGTCTCGAGTGGATATTGGCAAATCATCAAGTCGGTGAACGTGCAGTGTTGAACATGAGCATTGGCTTCGATGTTTCGGCCTCTTCTATTGATACTGCCATCAAGAATTTGTTGTCCGAGGGAGTCGTAGTGGTTGCTGCGTCGGGCAACTCAGCTCAGACCGCGTGTAATACCACTCCGGCAGGAACGCCTGGCACGATTTCAGTTGGTGCGATTAATGCAAATGACTCTGAAACTCCTTGGTCCAACTTTGGTGATTGCGTCGATATTTTTGCGCCAGGTGATTCGATTATTTCGGCATGGCCCAAGTATTACTCAGCTACTAATACATACTTTGTGGAGTCCGGTACTTCAATGGCAGCTCCGCACGTCTCGGGTGCAGCCGCTCGCTATTTGCAGACCGCCACAGTCTCATCTACAACGCCGTCCGATACCTGGAGTTGGTTGAAACTCAACGCAACATGTAATGCGGTTGCACACGCATCGCAAACTGCCTTGCCACGGACATCCAATCGCTTACTTGCAGTCGAAGCTCCAGCGGCTGTGCCGTGCGCACCTACTTCAGTGGTAGCGACTGTTGCATCTAAATCAACAGTTGTTTCATGGGTGGAGCCAGTGTCTGCAAATGGATCAGCAATCACCAGCTACACAGCAACGGTGAGCCCGGGCGGTCAGAACTGCACCACTGTTGCTCTCACATGTGAGATATCGGGTCTACTTGCTGGTCAAACGTATGCAGTCACGGTCACTGCCTCAAATGCTGTTGGTGTTGGTGCGGCGTCAACTGTGACGCAAGTAGTACCCGAGGGCATTCCAGATACACCAGTAGTACCCGAGGGCATTCCAGATACACCAGTAGTACCCGAGGGCATTCCAGATACACCAGTAGAGGCATTGTCTGTAGTTGGCAATAAGACTGTGACAGTTTCATGGCCGAGCGTTACACCCACATCCACTAGTGCGATCACGTACGTGGTTGTTGCGTCACCGGGTGGAGCCACATGCACAACAACAGATGTGTCGTGCAAATTTGTCGGACTGAAAAACGGTACGCAGTACACCTTCTCTGTCACAACGAGAACCAGTTCTGGACAAGTAGGTGCATCCGCAGTGGTGATTACTGCGCGGCCCGGATTTGTAGTGAAGAAAACAACTGTGAAGAAAAAATCGCGCACTCTCTTGTCGTCTGTTGTTACAACAGTGTCGAAGGGAAAGAAGACCTGGAGTGAAAAGGGACGGTGCTCCATAGTGCGTGGCCGTCTGGTTGCGCCGGCTAGCAAGACCGCCTGTTATCTCACTTTGAAAGTGGCAAAGTCACGGAATTTCCCCGCCATGTCCACGAGGCTGAAGGTTTCGGTAGGTTGATATGGTCTGTTCATCTGATACCCTAGGGGGTATGAGAAAGACCCTTGCTGTCGTTGCCTTAATTTCCTTTACTGGGGTTTTGAGTGCATGCGCGGGTGGGGCCCAAACAAAGGACACCACGCCAGTCATGAGCCTGATACCAGCTACCAAATTGATTGATGTTCGCACCGTAGAAGAATTTGCCGAAGGTCACGTACAAGGTGCACATAATGCAGATGTTGAATCGGGAGCATTTCAAGAGTTCATTTCTTCGCTTGACAAAAAGGCGTCGTACTCCTTGTATTGTCGTAGCGGACGTCGTTCTGCCATTGCAGCGAACCTGATGGCACAAGCCGGGTTTACCAAGGTGACCGATCTCGGCGATCTGGAATCAGCAGCCACCACATTGGGTTTACCCATTGTCACCACGTAAGGAAAACCATGTCCACCATTGCACTGAATGAAGCAAACTTTGAGTCAACTGTTCTTGCCGAGGGAATCACCATCGTTGATTTCTGGGCAGAGTGGTGTGGGCCTTGCAAGATGTTTGGTCCCATTTTCGAGAAGTCGTCCAATGCGCATCCAGAGATCCGTTTTGCCAAGGTAGACACCGAGGCCGAGCAAGGATTGGCAGCAGCGCTGCAGATTCAGTCGATCCCTACCATCATGATTTTCCGTGATGGCATTTTGCTCTTCAATCAGGCTGGCGCGATGCCAGAGCACTCGTTAGAGGAAATCATCACTACTGCCGAAGGTCTCAACATGGAAGAAATTCGTGCTGAGATTGAGATGCTTGAAAAAGGCAATCAGGCTTAGTTATCTTCCCTCAGTGAATGGGGGACTTCCTTGCGGAGCGACGCACTCGCTCCCGGGGGAGAGGCGTATTTCTTGGCATTGTCTTAGTGGTGTGCGCACTTCTTTCGCCTGTGTCTGTACCTGTGCAGGCCACTGTCACTGTCTCTGCAGTTGACCCCACCGGCCGCATTGCAGTGGGTGAAAAACATACGTGTGTCATTCGTAACGACAACACCATCTGGTGTTGGGGCGATAACTCGTTTAGTCAATTGGGGTCGTCTGCACATTCAGGGTTAATGGATACTGCGACGCCCGTGCAAGTAGCCGCACTTGGCGGTGGTCGTGTTCCGTCTCGTATTGCTGCTGGACTGAATCACACGTGTGTGCTGGCGACCGATGGAACTGTGTGGTG
>DAISXE010000096.1:0-5117 GCA_036826015.1 Ilumatobacteraceae bacterium | reverse complement strand
AGCGCAAGAAAGCTGCTAAGAAAGCAGCTCCTGCAAAGAAGCGCAAGAAAGCTGCCAAAAAAGCAGCTCCTGCAAAGCGCAAGAAGGCTGCTAAGAAGGCAGCTCCTGCAAAGCGCAAAAAAGCCCGTAAAAAGGCTGCAGCAAAGAAGTAATTTTGCTGAAGGTCATTGGCCTTCACTAAATCTTCAAAAAATGTAGAACCAAATTGGTTCGGAGTGTTGAAATGGAGGGCGAAAGCCCTCCATTTCTCTATCTACAGACGATTCATGAGATGAAATATCTCGGCTGCACCGAACGAGTGTGGCGCGCCAAGTTCAGCCATGCGATTGCGCATGCGATCTCGAAATACAGCCATTCCATCTTCGTCGGTGGCTTTCATTGTTGATTCAAATTGGCTTGTGTGGCTCTCGAGGGCCGCGAACTTCATTTCGACCTGTGACGTGATGTCCTCAGCGTGGTTTGGTTCATCTGCTTCCCACAGCAACAAGGCATCGGGACGATGATGTTGTACGCCGTGTTCTGTCATGTGGTGTTTTAAGAAATGTGGGTCGCGCGCTGCCACGATTGCATCGCACACATTGAGTCCGGTGTTGCGATGATCGGGATGCAGCCTGTAGCGCTTCCATGGATCATGTGAGAGCACGATGTTTGGTTTCAAGGTGCGAATTGCAAGTGCGATTCGGTCGATGGCTTCTTTTGAGTGTTCAAGTTCGCCATCGACGTATTCAAGAAAAGACACAGTGCCGGTGGCGCCAAGAGCACGTGCAGCATTTCGCTGTTCCTGTTGGCGAGATGTCACTAGTGCGGCAATGTCTGCTTCAGGGTTCCATGTGCCTTTCGAGCCATCTGTACACACAAGGTGATGAACGACTGCACCAGCAGCTGACCATTTTGCAAGTGTGCCACCACAGCCGAATTCAACATCGTCTGGGTGTGCGCCGATGGCGAGCACAATTGCGGGAGTCGCAAGGTTGTACGTAAATGTCGTCGCATTCACTGGTGGTTGGCCTGGTTCATTCGCGCTCATCGTTTTCACTTTCTCTTCGGGCTAGTTCTGTGAGGTCATCGGCAGTATCGAGGTCTAGTTCGAGCATGTTGTCCTTTATGACTTCACAGTCGAGCCCAGCCTGTTGCGCAATGCGTTTGTGGTTGTCGAAACTTCCTGGGCCGTAAGCAGTAGTGAACGCACTGTGGGCAGGGAAGGCGAGCACATTTGTTCCATCGTTATGACGGTCGGGGACAAGAGTTACTTTTCCTTCGCGCACCACATGTTCGAACGTGACGGCTAGTGGCAGGTCTGCGTGGGCAACGATGATGTGATCTGCGCCATTTTGTGTGGCCTCGGTGCGACCTGCATTGACTGCAATATCGAGACCAGGGGTAATGCAGGTAACTACGTTGGCTCCGAGTGCGATAGCCCACTGTGCAACGGAGTCGTCATTGCACACCACGTACGTGGGTAATGGGCGGGCAGCAAGGACCACTGTCTCTGCACATGTACGTGCCAATTTTTCGCGTTCATCAGCGTGAAGAGTGTCAGCGAGGCGACCCTTTGCAATGGTGAATGACTTCACTGGGATGATTACGGCACACTGCACAGTGTCAGCCTACGAACCTTGTGGCGTGGGTGCTCTACGCTGAAGAGATGGCAGATATCCGCATGGCAGTCATTGGCGCAGGCTCATGGGGAACCACGGTGGCCTCGGTGGCAGCTGCCAATACACCCACGGTCTTGTGGGCGCGCCGTGAGTCTGTGGTGCAGGCCATCAACACCAATCATGTGAACCCGGACTACATCAACTCTGTCCCTCTATCAGCCAAACTCCGTGCCACTAGTTCGTTGGAAGAAGCGGTTAGTTCAGCTGACGTACTCGTGATGGCAGTGCCTTCTCAAGGTTTCCGTCAAGTGTTAGAAGAAGCAAAACCATTTCTTCGACCATGGGTACCAGTCGTCAGTTTGTCGAAAGGCCTCGAGGCAGGGTCAATGCTTCGAATGTCGGAAGTGGCAAAACAAGTTCTCCCTGGTCATCCTGTAGCAGTTCTCACTGGACCGAACTTGGCATCTGAAATTTCACTCGGTCAACCTGCGGCAACAGTGGTTGCAATCGATGATGCTGTGATCGCAACCGCACTGCAGGAATTGTTTTCAAGCCCGACATTTCGCGTGTACACGAACCCCGATGTTGTGGGTTGTGAAATTGCAGGTGTTGTTAAGAACGTGATTGCAATTGCATCGGGCATGGCACAAGGGATGGGTTTTGGCGACAACACCCGTGCCACATTGATTACACGCGGTCTTGCAGAGATGACACGGTTAGCGGTTGCACTTGGGGGTCACCCCATGTCGCTGTCTGGTCTTGCAGGCATGGGTGACCTCATCGCAACATGTTCTTCGACGAGCAGTAGAAACACTTCGGTTGGTATTCGCCTAGGCAAAGGTGAATCTCTCGCAGACATTGTGGGTTCCACCACCATGGTCGCTGAAGGTGTGCGTAGTTCGGCAATTGTGTTGCAGTTAGCGCAACGGCACAATGTCGATATGCCAATTACTGAACAAGTCGTGGCGGTGTGCCACCAGGGTGCTTCAGTTCCCGATGCGCTTGTTGCGCTGATGTCACGTCGAGCACGTCCGGAGATCAAATAATGTCGCGCGTCATTGGTAACCGTGGAGGCACGTGGCGTGGTGTTGTAACGGATCACGGTTCGATTATTCCTTCAGACGGGTCTGCGGAGTTGTCATGGCATGTTGCAGCTGATGATCGGTGGTACACCCCACAAAACGAACCCACGCTTCGTCAGAAGTGGTACGCAGGTTTTCCGATTTCTGAAACACGCATTCGAATTCCCAACGGAGACATGGTGCAGCGCGTGTATTGCGTGGCAGACCTTGGTGGAATGACAGTGATTGAATTCGAGAACGAATCAACACTTCCTGTGGCAATCGCTGTGACGCGTTCTGATGTGTTTACGACACGCGCGCCGGCAGAAAACCCACCACAAGGCATTGATCTGCCAGCAGGCTCGATTGTCTTGCCTGTGGGTCACAAGAGCACCGTGCGTATTGCATTGGCGCATTCATCGCCCCACGCTGGTCGACTTCCAGAAGATACGCCCACGCATCAACAGGTTGTGCGTGGTTGGGAAACGGCGTGTGATGTGGCTTCTCGTATGACTGTTCCCGATCACACAGTGGCTGCCGGAGTTGCGCGTCTGCGTAGCGATATTTTGCTCGGAGTTACTTCAGAAAATGCTGCAGTTGAATTAGCAAGGCTCGGTGAAACGCATCACGATTCCATTGTTGATGTGGTGGAGTCTGTTCAGCGACTTTTGAAGAAGGAAAAGCGTTCAAAGATTCTTGCGTGGGATACACCGCATCAATTGGCAGCAGCAGCTCGCGCATGCGTGTTGTTAGGAGACGACGTTGCAGCCGGAGACATTGGCGCATCGTGGTTACGCATGGCCGACCGCGACGTGCAAGAACTTCCCGTGGAAGCACCCAGTGATCTTTCGCTGATTGCGTGGACCGAAACTCTGTTGGCTCAGGCCTCTCCGAGTGGTGGTCATTGCGCACTATTGCCATATGGCATTCCCGAAACTTGGTGGGGGGCTCCGTTTGATGCTCGAGGCCTCACCGCAGACCCGCATCGCACCATCGCGTACGCAGTGCGGTGGCATGGTGCGCGCCCTGCTGTGTTGTGGGAAGTAACTGGCGCGCCCGGATTATTAATATCTGGCGGACGTGCCGACATCAATTGGCATACAGCAGATGCATCTGGTGAGGCACTGCTCGAAGCTCCTGTTTCATCGCATGTGTGATTGCCTCGTAGCGCTGCCGTCACATAGCGCCACCAGGCACACACTGTTTGCAAAGAACTCAGACAGGCCACCAACAGAGCAACAAATCATTCGTTGGAATCCGCCGCGTCGAGACATTGGCTCGTTAACCACCACGCATATAAATGTGGCGCCGGCGCGCGGGGAGACATTGGCGTCCGTGTTGTCGATGCCACATTGGTGTTGGGGCGCAGAGCACGGTGTGAACGAAGCAGGTGTTGCGATGGGAAACGAAACCATCTACACCACCAATGATCCTCGTACGGCGCCTCCTGCACTCATCGGCATGGATTTGGTGCGATTAGCACTAGAGCGTGCGACAAGCGCTGTGGAGGCCGTACATGTTGTCTCAGAGATGATTGATACGTACGGTCAAGGCGGAAGTGGGCATGACACAAGCAATGGTGAGCGCGCACGACCATATTGGTCGAGTTTCCTGATTGCCGATCCAGCCGATGCGTGGGTGGTGGAGACCAGTGGCAACGTTGTGGAGGCAATGCAAGTGAGCGGTGCGTGGGCAATTTCGAATCGCACCACCATTCCTGCATTCGATGCTGCTTATCGTCACCCTAAACAGCCAGTACATCTGTTGGTCGACCCACGCTTGAATGCTTCGCGAGAGTTACTAGCCACCGATTCAGTCTCCACTGAGTTGTTGCAACAACATTTGCAATCTCATGTGGGCGGAGACGGTGGATGGACTGTGTGCATGCATGCCAACAGTGATGGTGAGCTAGTCGAAGCAACCACGGCTTCGATGATTGTAGAACTTTGTGAAGACCCCCACTTGTGGTGGGCTCAAGGTTCGCCGTGCAGCACGCCGTATGCCACTGCCAGATTTAGCGAAATGGCACAGTTGATCGCTGTGGTCTAACGATCTGTGAACAACTCGAATGTGTCGCCAATGCTGATGGTTCCACATGTCGTAACCATTGCGTAGAGCCGGCATTCATCGCCGCGTTCGTGGCTCATGCGTTTGAAATCTTTGTTCGCAAACCAATCGTTGTTTTGTTTGCAGGGGATTGCGTATGAAGTAAGAAAACCGCGCACGGTGCCAATCCGAAAATGTGCACCAGGACGGAATGCGCCAGATGGAATCCCAGAGACTGTGACGTTCTCGCCGGCAAACCCTGGACTAATCGGATGACCTTCGGCGCGCAATGTGTCAATTGCATCGGTTGACCAAATACACAACGCTTGCCACGGACGCCCGTGCCCTGCGCGCCACGACTGCACATCGCCTTGAACGCCGTTCCAGCCAATCACCGCTGAATCGATTGGCT
>DAISXE010000095.1:0-5183 GCA_036826015.1 Ilumatobacteraceae bacterium | reverse complement strand
ACCCGTGTGGTCGAGCACTACGGAACGAACCCCATCGGGGCTCTTCAGATCGGGGAGAAGTAGTGGCCCATCTTTGGCGATCGACTTGGCCATGGCCTCCACTTTGCCCACTTCAAAGACTTTGTTGCCAATGGCCGAGGTGGGCTCGGCGCGGTTGTTGATGACGGTGGCAACACCCCACAAACCCAAGAAAAACAGGGCAAAGAAGGCAATTCCGCCGAAAACGGGCACCACGGCTCGAGCTAACGGGGAGCGAAGTCTGGGAGATTCCATACCCCCCATTGTGGCGGGTTGGTAACTAAACCCCTGTTCAGCGTAGGGTTTCCCTTCTGTGAAGCGCCCGTATCGAGTAGTCGTTGCCAAGCCAGGCCTAGATGGTCATGACCGAGGAGCCAAGACCATCACCCGTGCCCTGAGGGACCACGGTTTTGAAGTCATCTATACAGGCCTCCATCAAACGCCAGAACAAATCGCGGAGACCGCATTACAAGAAGATGCAGACGCTGTTGGGCTGTCACTTCTGTCTGGTGCACACCTCACTCTTTTCCCACGCACGATGGAAGAACTTCGCAATCGCGACATGGCCGACATTTTGATTTTCGGTGGTGGCGTGATTCCTGATGCAGATGCGCGCGCACTTCGCGAGCAAGGCGTAGGCAACATCTTTGGGCCAGGCTCATCGCTAAAAGCAATCTGCCAATGGCTTGAAGAAGAACTCGACAATAGGGAGTAACTCATGGACCTTTTTGAGTACCAGGGCAAGCAATATTTTGCGCGCTACGACATTCCAGTTTCAAAGGGTGACGTTGCAGTCACCGTTGACCAAGCAGTTGCTGCTGCAGATGCTGCTGGATATCCAGTAGTAGTGAAAGCACAAGTGCAAGTGGGCGGACGCGGAAAAGCTGGCGGCATCAAGTTGGCAAACAATGCCGATGAAGTACGCACACACGCCGGAAACATTTTGGGTATGGACATTAAGGGCCATGTTGTAAAGCGTGTATGGGTAGAAAATGCATCCGACATCGCTGAGGAGTACTACGCATCATTCACGCTTGATCGCGCTGCAAAGAAGCACTTGCTCATGTTGAGTGCTGAAGGTGGCGTGGAGATTGAAGAAGTAGCCGCAAAGAACCCTGATGCAATTCTCATGCTGCACATTGACCCAGTTGACGGTCTCAACGCTGCTGGCGCAAAGAAGGCAGCAATTGATGCCAAGATCCCAGAGAAGGCGCAGCAAGGCGTTGCCGACATTCTTGTGAAGTTGTATCGCTGCTTCGTTGAAGGCGATTGTGACTTGGCAGAAATCAACCCGCTGATTCTGAAGCCAACTGGAGAAGTGCACGCACTGGACGCAAAAGTAAGCCTTGACTCAAACGCTGACTTCCGTCACCCAGAGTGGGAAGAGTTCAAAGCAACTGAAGAACTTGATGCGCGTGAACAACTTGCTCGCGAAAAGGGACTTCAATACATCGGTCTTGACGGAACTGTTGGCATCATCGCCAATGGTGCAGGTCTGGCGATGAGCACACTCGACGTTGTAAATCAGGTTGGCGGCTCTGCGGCCAACTTCCTTGACATTGGCGGCGGTGCAAACGCTGACCTGATGGCAAGCGCACTCGACGTCATCAACTCGGACAAGAACGTCAAGAGTATTTTCATCAACATCTTTGGTGGTATTACTCGTGGTGAAGAAGTTGCCAAGGGAATTGTTGAAGCAATGGGTCGCGTTGATTTGCGAGCTCCAATTGTTATACGTCTCGACGGAACAAACGCTGAAGAAGGTCGCGAGATCTTGAAGAACGCTGGAATTCCAGAATCAAAACTCACTAGCAAACCCACCATGCTTGAAGCTGCTGAAGCAGCAGTGGCATTGGCAAAGTAAGGACTACGTCATGGCAATTTTCGTCGATCAAAATACAAAAGTAATTGTGCAAGGACTTACTGGTGGTCAAGGTAAGTATCACGGCTTACGCAACAAGGCATATGGAACACAAGTTGTTGCTGGTGTAACACCTGGCAAAGGCGGCTCCGACGTTGAAGGCATCCCCGTGTACAACAGTGTCGCCGAAGCAGTGTCTGCAACGGGTGCAACTGCATCATTCGTAACGGTTCCACCAAAGGCTGCATCTGCTGCAATCTTGGAAGCCGCAGCTGCTGGTATCACTTTCATCGTGTGCATCACCGAAGGCATTCCCGCCCAAGACGAAGCACGCACATACAACACTTTGGTACGCGATTATCCAAAGGTTCGCTTGCTTGGGCCAAACTGCCCGGGAATCATTAGCCCAGGAAAATGCAACATTGGTATTACAGCTGGTGAAATTGCAGAACTTCCAAGTGCAAAAGGTCCAAACGTCGGAATTGTTTCGCGTTCAGGAACTCTTACGTATCAGGCTCTCTACGAATTGAAGCAACGCGGCATTGGTGTATCTACCTGTGTAGGTATTGGTGGCGATCCTGTTCCTGGAACATCGTTCATTGATTGTCTTCGTGAATTCCAAGCAGATCCTGAAACTCACGCAATCATCATGATTGGTGAAATTGGTGGTTCCGCAGAGGAAGAGGCAGCTGAGTTCATTAAGGCCAATGTCACCAAGCCGATGTCTGCATACATTGCAGGCGTTACTGCGCCGGCAGGAAAGAAGATGGGCCACGCTGGCGCAATTGTTTCTGGTGGCAAAGGAACTGCTCAGGGCAAAATGGACGCTCTTCGCGATGCGGGTGTGAAGGTTGGAAACAACCCCACCGAAGCTGGTTCATTGATGGCCGAGATCGTGGCAGGACTGCGCTAAGTGCCACGCGCACTCCTTTCGGTTTACGACAAAACTGGCATCATCGAATTTGCCACGGCGTTGCATAACTGTGGCTGGACATTGGTGTCAAGTGGCGGAACAGCAACGGCAATAGCAGCAACTGGTCTTCCAGTTACAGACGTTGCAGACGTCACTGGCCTTGGTCCCATTCTTGATCATCGTGTTGTCACGTTGCACCCCAAAGTGCACGGCGGCATTCTTGCCGACAGGGACAATGCAGATCATGTAGCGGAGATGAAACTGCATGGCATTGAGGGCATCGATCTTGTTGTTGTCAATCTGTATCCGTTTGCTTCAAATCCAAGCATCGAACTGATCGACATTGGTGGCCCAGCGATGGTGCGCGCCGCAGCAAAGAACTATGCACATGTTGGCGTTGTCGTGGACACTGCAGATTATGAAGATGTCATCGAGATGATCGAAGGTGGATTTTTCACAATTGATGCACGTCGTCGCTTGGCACAAAAAGCTTTTCGGATTACAAGTTCATACGACGCTGCAATTGCTTCGTGGATGGCAGAAGAAACGAGCGACAGAGAAGACGCAACCGTGCCACCAATTCTTACGCTTGTTGCAGAACGTGCAGAAGTGTTGCGTTACGGAGAAAACCCCCATCAAACTGGCGCGAGATATCGCCTGCCAGGAGTGGAGAGCTGGTGGGATGCTGCAGTGCAGTTGAACGGCAAAGAGATGTCGTATCTCAATGTTCTCGACACTGAAGCTGCATGGCAATTAGTGAGCCGTTTCGATCAACCAGCGGCAGTGATTGTGAAACACGCAAATCCATGTGGCGTCGCAATTGCGTCGACAATCTTCGAGGCATACACGCAAGCGCACGGTGCAGACCCAGTGAGTGCCTTTGGCGGCATTGTGGCTGTGAATGGGGAAGTCAACGCTGACACCGCTCGAGCAATTTCTGAAATATTCACTGAAGTAGTTGTTGCGCCTTCATTTTCTGCAGACGCATTAGAAATTTTGTGCAAGAAAGACAACTTGCGCCTCATCGAAGGAGCAGCACCATTTCATTCAATGGCCATTGATGTTCGTTCTATTGATGGCGGCTTGTTAGTGCAATCTGTCGATGAAGTTGATGAACCACTCGACGATTTCACTGTTGTTACAGAACGCGCACCGTCTGATACTGAATGGTCAAGTTTGTTGCTCGCATGGCAAACAGTTGCTGCCACATGGAGCAACGCAATCGTTTTAGCCAATGGCAACACTGTTGTGGGAATTGGTGGGGGTCAACCGAATCGTGTTGATGCAGCTCGCCTTGCAATTAGCCGTGCAGGCGAAAGAGCGACTGGTTCAGTTGCTGCAAGCGACGCCTTCTTTCCTTTTGGCGATACCGTTTCAGCGTTGGCCGCCGCTGGTGTCACTGCTATTTCCCAACCCGGTGGCAGTGTCCGAGACGAAGAATCCATCGCGGTGGCCAACACCCATGGAATTGCCATGGTCTTTACTGGCACTCGCCATTTCCGTCACTAGTCAAGTCGTAGACTGTACAAATGGCGCGTATCGCAGATCTTCTTGCTGCAGGCAGAACCTTCTCGTTTGAGTTCTCGCCTCCCAAATCTGCAGCAGCCTCCATGTCGCTTGGCCGCACCATTGCCGAATTAGAACCCCTTGGCCCATCATTTGTTTCAGTGACCTACGGTGCGGGTGGTTCCACACGTGAGCACACTCGCGACACAGTCTTGTGGGTGCAGCGCGAAACCAATGTGCCTCCAATGGCACACCTCACCTGTGTTGGCCATACACGCGCCGAAATTGAAGACATCATTGCTACGTATGTCGAGGCTGGCATTGTGAACGTTTTGGCGTTGGCTGGCGATGCGCCAAAAGACCCAGCAGATGCGCGTCCTAGCGATTACACCTACGCAACAGACCTCATCGAACACCTGCGTGAAATCTCCGATCTATCCATCGGCGTTGCGGCACATCCCGAGGGACATCCACGTTCACCAGATCTCGCTACCGATCGTCGCTATCTGGCTGAAAAACTTCGCATGTCAGATTTTGCAACCACGCAATTCTTCTTCGACATCGAGCACTACCTCTCGCTTGTGAATGATTTGGCCGATCTTGGAGTTACGAAACCAGTGGTGCCAGGAATCATGCCCGTCACAAACATTGGCCAAGTAGAACGAATGGCCGAACTCTCTGGCGCTGCATTCCCGTCGTGGTTACGCGAGCGCTTAGAGTCTGGCAAAACACCAGAGGATGTTCGCCGCATTGGTGTTGATGCAGCAACTGAACTATGTGCAGGTTTGCTTGAAGCTGGTGCGCCAGGGTTGCACTTCTACACAATGAATAAATCAACTGCCACTCGTGACATTTACACACAACTAGGGCTTCCCGTCGCCTAGT
>DAISXE010000094.1:3322-5194 GCA_036826015.1 Ilumatobacteraceae bacterium | reverse complement strand
GCAATCATTCTTTGTGTTCCTGTCTAAAGGTTGTCGGAGCAGGACCGCTCCAGTGGTGCGTGGTCAAGATGTCTAACTCGCGAGTCCGCATGTCAGCGGTTGTCTCTGGGTTGTCATGGTCAAACCCTAAAACATGAAGTACGCCGTGTACTACCAATAGAGCCAACTCGTCGTCCATGTTTCCTGCGTGCTCGGCATATTGCTGTAGGGCCACCGAAGGGCACACAATCACGTCGCCCAACAACGTAGGCATGTCGTCGTGATCAGGGTGTGGCCTGGAAGGCCCGCGAGTCAAGGCGCCAGGTCCTTGGGACTCAGTCACCTCTACTCCGTCTAATGGGAAGGCGAGAACATCTGTGGGGCCAACTTTGCCCATGTGCTCAGCATTGAGGTCGGTCATGGTTTCAGTGTCGACAAAAAACAGTGACAACTCACATCCACCACGAACTCCTGCGTGCATCAGTGCATTCACTGCCAATGTTCGCCAGCGAACAAGGTCCACTTCAATGCCTGACTGTTCGTCTGAACAGAACACTTCCGGTACTCCATCGCCACCCGTGCGCTTTGGGGTTTGTATTCGAGGCCTCATGTCACTCATGTGGAGGACTTTCGCGCACTTGCACGTTTTGCATCGGCAACTGTTGCTCGTTCATAGGCGGCAACAATGTCGGCAACAATACGGTGCCGCACAACATCGGATCCGTCTAAGTAAACAAAACCGAGAGAGTCAATGCTTCCCAACTTCTTCTCTAGCCCCACTAGCCCACTGCGACCATCGGGTACGTCAATCTGAGAAACGTCTCCAGTGACAACTACTTTCGATCCGAAACCAATTCGAGTTAAGAACATCTTCATTTGTTCAGGAGTGGTGTTCTGTGCCTCATCAAGAATGATGAACGAGTTGTTTAATGTACGGCCGCGCATGAATGCTAAAGGCGCAACTTCAATAGTTTGACGTTCAATCAGTTTCATCGCCGCTTCTGGATCCACCATGTCATATAGCGCGTCATACAAAGGGCGTAGGTATGGGTCGATCTTTGCCATTAAATCACCAGGTAGAAAGCCCAGACGTTCTCCGGCTTCCACCGCTGGACGAGTCAACACGATGCGTTGCACTTGTCGAGAATGTAACGCTTGCACTGCCATTGCAACTGCCAACCAACTCTTGCCGGTACCGGCGGGTCCGATACCGAAAGTGACGGTGTTTTCACGAATGGCGTCGACATATCTTTTTTGACCAGCTGTCTTCGGACGCACCATGCGACCTCTGGCCCCTTTCAAAATGTCATCAGTCAGAACTGAACTTGGCCGCTGTTCAGCACGAACCATCACGATGCTTCTGTCCATGACAGATTGGTCGAGACGTTCACCACTTTGCAGAAGTAACACCAACTCCTCAAACAGGCGACCCACTTGATGAGAGCGCGGACCATTACATGTGATCTCGTTGCCTCTCACTGTGACTGCGACATCGGGAAAGGATTCTTCCACTCGACGAAGGTATTCGTCTCGAGGCCCGAGCAGTTCAGCCATGAGATGGGTGCCCGGCACAACGACCGTGACGGTGGGGGCAACAGTTGACATCTAGAGAAAGACTATCTACCTGCATGCAATCCAGATGATTCCACCCCTGTCACCCGATGCGTAGTACCGTCACAATCGTTCTGTTGGGCGGTGCAATCATGAAAAAATCAGGTTTTTATGTTGCGTAAAGCCTTCATAGCGCTCTCTTGGCTGGCGGCCCTCGGAGCTGCCGCACTGGGCGCCATCCACGGCATCACTCAGGCCGGCACCACCAGCGTTACCGCTTCTATTGCCATCGCAGGAGCGCTTGGCGCGATCTTGATTGGTTCGTTCGCCCATAAGCCACCT
>DAISXE010000094.1:0-3222 GCA_036826015.1 Ilumatobacteraceae bacterium | reverse complement strand
GGCGTAGCAATGATTGTGTTGTTCTTGCTAGCAACATTGCTTTTCTCCAACACTGCGCCATCGGCACCCGTTGCGTTTCTGGGATTAGCCGTATCACTTGGGTTAGTGGGCATCATTCTTCGCTCGGTCATTGTGCGAACTGATGCTCATCTATCAGCATCCACAATCAACGCATCGTTCCTCATTGCATTCGCGTTAGCGGGGGCCAGTTTTCTGCATCCGAATATCCGTCACATCAACAGTGGTGCCATCTCACGTTCAACAGCACCACTGATGACACGACTGATGACAACAACCGTCTCACTTATCGCACCAATCATTGTGTTGGCGATCACAGACCCACACGATTCCACCGATCGTTGGGTTCGCACAGTGTCCGTCATCGTGCTTGCTGCCGCAGTCATGCTTCGGGTAATTCAGTCGGTGCGCCTGAATGCCACCACTCAAGACACGTTGGTGAGAAACGCACTCACCGACTCTCTCACCGGATTACCTAATCGCATTCTCATGCTGGAACATATAGAAAAAGCGATTCACTCCTCCTGGAAAACATCACAACGTCCAACTGTTCTCTTTATCGATGTTGACCGATTCAAAAGCATTAATGACAGCCTTGGCCATTCAACAGGCGATGCCATACTCACCGAAGTCGCGCGCCGATTAACCAGTGCCATCTCGCCACACGCAACAGTGGCTCGCATTGCAGGTGATGAATTCGTAGTCCTCGACAGCACCACTGAAAGCCCTACACAATCAGTTGTCCTTGCCGAGCGTATTCTTGACGCACTGCGAGACCCCATGAAGGGAAATGCAGGCGACATGTTTGTCACGGCAAGCATCGGTGTCGCGTACGCAGTGCCAAACCTGCGCTTATCTGCCGAAGACCTCATGCAACACGCAGACACTGCGATGTACCGTGCAAAGTCGGCCGGGCGTAACTGCATCGCATTGTTCGATGATTCAATGCTTGAAAGCGTGACCAAACGGCTAGATGTAGAGACTGCGTTATACCGTGCGCTTGAACGCAACGAGTTGCGACTTGTTCATCAACCCATTGTTGATATCGATCTCGGAATTGTTATCGGATTTGAAGCGCTCATGCGTTGGGATCGTAAAGATTCAGGCACGGTGTCCCCTCTCGATTTCATTCCTATCGCAGAAGAAACTGGCACTATCGTTCCCCTTGGTTCTTGGGCCATCAACGATGCATTGCAGCAATTACGTTCATGGGTAGACACTGGCGTGTGTACCCCCAGCACAACAATGAGTGTCAACGTGTCCCCTCGACAGTTGCACGACCCTGAGTTCGTGACGATTGTGAGCAACGCCCTCGATGCGTCAGGGGTGTCGCCTGAACAACTATGGCTTGAAGTGACAGAGAGCGTCATGATCACAGAACCCACGCAGGCCTTAAGTTCGCTTCGTCGACTCAACGCTCTGGGTGTTCGCATAGCGATCGATGATTTCGGAACTGGCTATTCATCGCTCTCGCTATTGCAAAAGTTCCCCATTCAATGCATCAAGATTGATAGAGCGTTTGTCAACGACATCTCCACGGATAGCGCCACACAAAACATCGTTCGCACCATCATTGCAATGGCCGAGGCAATGGGAGCCGACATTGTTGCTGAAGGTGTAGAAAGTAAAGAACAACTACAGACCCTGAAGTCGGTGAAATGCCATCGCGCGCAGGGCTACCTCATCAGCCCACCAGTTGATGTACAAGATGTACCGCGAATTGTCCGCGAGATTCAAGACCCAGAAGCCTGGGCATCAAACACCAACTAAGACGGCTTCCCCACCCGCTCTAGTTGCCCATCAGGGAGACGCACATACAACTCCACCGTGTGTGCACCTTCCGTCAATAATCCGTAATCCAAGATCGCCGTATACGACACAACATCACGTGCGCCAGATAGTTCACCAATCACGCCTGCAGCTATGCCATCAATTGCAACGACACCTTCTGTTCCAACATCCAGTGGTTTCGCCAACTGGACTCTGCCTGTGATGAGCGAAGGAACTCTGGCGCCCTTCTTCGTCGACACGTTCGTAAACATTTTCTTCTGGGCCACCGACCACCCGGTCACAGTTGTTGAATTTGCAACAGCGGGCAACTCCTGGCCAACCAGTGATGCAGAGAGTCCAACGCCAGCAACTCGGCGCAAAGATCCTTCTCTGGCTACTACAGAGTCGTAATAATCAGAACGTTCTTTTACAACTTCAAAGCCGTCCGACAAAACAGCCGTTTCGCCCGTTGCAGAGACCACCGTGCGCGTGCGACCCGCTGGGCAATCTTTTGCAACTGATTGTCCAGCAAACTCCCAAGCAGTTTCTATTTCTGTGACGTCGATAATCGTGGGCAAGAGATCAAGGTTAGATATTGCACAATCGCTGATCTTTCCTGCGGATTGTTTTGGAAACTTTATAAACGTGGGAATTCGATAGACATCATTTGATTGACCCATGTCAGAGAAATCTGTATGACGTTGAGGCATTGTTGGGAGGAACGAAATGCCATGATCTGCTGTCACAACGAGGAGCGTGTTGTCCCACCGTCCATTTTTTTTCAGAGTTTCTATCAACTCCGAGATTGCATTGTCGGCAGCACCCACTTGCACGAGGAACGTTTGATAGGTATCTCGAACCACATCTTCATTGTCTGGATTCTGAGTAGAAATAGAAGCAGACAATGGAGCAACGCGATGGTCTGGCGTCAACCTCCATGGAGCATGTGGAACTAGTGCGTGCACCACCTCCACGCGTTGCGATGAGTCATTTACAAACGCATCGACACCATTACTAATGGCATCTACCTGAGAAAATGCACCTGTATCAAACTGCTCCTTGAACTTGTTGGCCACAGCACCAAAGCCGCCCCATGTTCCTTCAATGGACGGAATCCTTGTGCGCGCAAGTGGGGGCAACACTCGATGGCCATATACATAGCCTGCGTCGCGAACGAATTTCACATAACGACCCACATCAAATCCGAAAGAGGAAGCAACCTCCGACTGACAGACAGAGTGGGGACAAAGACTCGTGACGGGTTCAATTCCATCTACTGCCGTCTTGCCACCAAACAAAGTAAAAATGTTCTTCGGATACTGCTGAAGAAATGGTCCCCCCGTTTGTGACGGCACCTGTGATGACAGAATGGCTGGCACTGCCTGGTGTGTGAAGTTTGATTCCGCTACAGAGTTTCTGAACCATGTTGACTCT
>DAISXE010000093.1:0-5229 GCA_036826015.1 Ilumatobacteraceae bacterium | reverse complement strand
ATGCGGTAGGCGGCTTGCTCACGATTGTCGAGCACGGACGAACTGGTTTCTTAGTACCAGATCGTCAGCCTGAAATTTTCGCTCGTCATATTGCAAATATTTTGGATGACCCTGCACTTTCTGCGCGAATGTCGCACGATGCTGCCGAACGAGCAAAGGGCTACACCTGGAGTTTTGCTGCTGCCCGACTTCGCCGCGCATACACAGACATCACTTCACGTGATCGCGTGGTGTGCAAGTAAACACATGAGTGAATTATTCAGTAACTCCGATGTGGCCGTTTTAGAACGACGAATTACTGAATGGCTGTTTGCCATGAAGGATCGCAACGAGGCAATCGCTGCAGTCGACAAAGACCAAGAAAATCATCACCGTTGGTATGTGCGTTTGCGTGGTGAAGAAAAAGAGTTCACGACTGTGTGGCTTACATTGGGTCAGCGCACTTTGCGATATGAAACGTATGTCATGCCTGCGCCCGAAGAGAACGCCGAAGCTCTGTATGAACATGTTTTACGTCGTAATGAATCCTTAGTTGGCGCTCATTTTTCTATCGGCGTCGAAGATGCAATCTTCTTGCGTGGCGAATTGCCGTTACGTCTGGTCGATGAACCAGAACTGGATCGAGTGGTAGGAACGCTATACGCCACGGTTGAGCGCGTTTTTCCTGCCATCATTCGCATCGGCTTCGCCAGCAAATTCGCTGACTAAATCTGCCCTAGTGCAAATCCCATCCCCACATTTACTGTGCCGGGGGCGGAAAGGTCGGGGAAGTCAGTTCCGTCCTCGGCGTCCACCCCATTAGTCTCGTTGCATGACTTCACACACCTCACGACTTGTCGTTATCGGCGGCGGCAACATGGGTTCTGCCCTTGTGGGTGGGCTTGTGCAGAGCGGGTGGGATCCTTCCACCATCACAGTTGTTGAGATTGATGCTGCCAAATGCGCACAGTTGGAAAAAGACCTTGGTGTTCGCACAAGCAACGTGGTTGTTGCTGCCGATGGCGCGCTCGTCGCTGTAAAACCCGGCGATGTTGTGGGTGTATGTGAGCAAGTTGCTGCAACCGGAACACCGCGAGTGTTGTCTATTGCTGCGGGTATTTCCGTGGCTACCTTGCAACAGGCCGTGGGGAGCAAAGTTGTCGCCGTGCGCGCAATGCCGAACACGCCAGCATTGGTAAAAGAAGGTGTCACTGCAATCTGTGGAAGCAGTGCATGTTCTGAAGAAGATTACGTGTGGGCCGAATCGTTGCTGTCTGCTGTTGGACTCGTGGTGCGTGTGCCCGAATCGCAGATGGACGCGGTCACAGCCGTTGCTGGCTCAGGTCCTGCATATATTTTCCTCATGGCTGAAGCTCTGTTGGCTTCGGCAATTGCAGAGGGGTTACCTCACGATGTCGCTGACGCCTTGGTACGTCAGTTGTTTCGTGGATCAGGAATTTTGTTGGCTGATTCGTCCGATAGCCCTGCCACACTTCGCGAAAAGGTGACCTCACCAAATGGCACGACGGCTGCCGGATTGGCTGTATTTGAAGAGTCGAAACTTCGTGAAATCGTGCACAACGTAGTGAAAGCGGCCGCTGCGCGCAGTGCTGAGATGGGCAAATAAAGGCATCAAAAATTCCTGCGGTGGTTTTCACTTTTTGTGGCTGTGAGGAGTATGTTTAGTGACACAGGTCACCGATGGTGGGAAACCAGCATCGGGAGTCGCGCTCAGCAATGAGCTGCGCCGAGAGGGCTGGTGCCGTCGGGGGGTTGGCACCAGCCCTCCCGTATGTATAAGCACATGTTGCAATGCAGAAAGCATCAGCAACTTCTGCGAGTGAATCTCAAGTCAGTTCTTACTCAATAAGGTGAAGCTATGCATTCGCACGTATCTCTCCTCACTGACTACGGACTACATGATGAATTTGTTGGCGTGATGAAATGCGTGATTACAGATCTTGCTCCGCATGCGCGAATTACAGACATCACTCACGGCATTCCCGCTTTTGATGTTCGTGCTGGTTCACTTGCGCTTGCTCGCGCCATTCAGTACGTGCCACCAGGAATTGTGATTGCAGTTGTTGACCCAGGTGTTGGTTCAAATCGACGCGCTATTGCAATCGAAGTCGCGGGTGGTCGTGGAGTCTTAATCGGCCCTGACAACGGTCTTCTTGCGTCGGCTGCGGCAATGGCTGGCGGAGCAGAACGAGTGTTTGAACTTTCCAATGAAGATCTGCACATCGATGCGCCTGGTACAACATTTGCTGGTCGCGATATTTTTGCACCAGTTGCGGCGCACTTATGCAACGGTGGCGCGATCGAAGACGTGGGACCAGAAATTGATTCAGCAACAGTGATGCCCGGACTTGTTCCTATTCCTACTGTCGAGAAACATGATTCATATGGCGAAGGCTTGCGTTGTGAAGTGACGTGGGTAGACGGTTACGGAAACTGCCAACTCAATGTTGGGCCAGACGACATTGCACAGTTCGGAACCACTGTTCGTCTCGTGATGGGTGACGATGTACGAAGCGCTCGCGTTGCCTCCCATTTTGCCGAGATTGACGGCGGCGCCATCGGGGCAGTTGTTGATTCATACGGCATGGTGGCCCTGGCGGTTGACCGTGGTTCTGCAGCGGAAACGTTGCGTCTCAGCGCAGGCGATGCAGTGCTTGTCTTTACAGGCTCTGGCGATGGTCAGACCTCTGCCGTGAGCATCCGCCCAGCCAAGTAGTGTTTGCATTGTGCGACCAGCGACAACCTTGACAATTGCTTTACTAATCGGAATCATCATGGCTGCTGGCATTGTCAACTTGCTGATTATGAAATAGAGCGATCTTCATGAATCTTTCCCACATCATTGACGGACATCCTGATGATGCACCAGCGCTGATTTCTCGTGGTCGAGTCACCACATACGGCGCGTTGCGCCAACAAGTTGGCAGCATGCGCGGCGCCCTTACCCGCAACGGTGTTGGCAAAGGTGACGTTGTGGCGTTGCTGTGTGGAAACAGCAGATACTTCGTGGTGTCGTATCTCGCAGCTATTGGCGTTGGCGCAATTGTTTCTCCACTCAATCCCACAAGTCCTGCTCCAGAGATTGAAGGCGAACTTCATGTTGTGAAACCAACTGTCGTTGTGGTTGAGCCATCTGCTGTTGCAACCTGGCTTCAGATTCCTTCTGACACGCGTAATGCAGTGCGCATAGTTGTAGCCACAGAAGGCCATGACATTGCCGGGGCAACCACTATTGATGAATGTCTGCACGGCGAAGCTGCACCAATTATTGATGTTGAAGCAACGCATCCTGCGGTGTACATGTTTACAAGCGGTACAGCGGGCTCACCGAAGGCAGCGATTCTTACTCACAATAATTTGCTGACGAATATTCATCAGGCAAATGTTGCTGAGCATTTGGTTGCTGGTGATGTCACTTTTGGAATCTTGCCGTTGTTCCACATCTTTGGTCTCAACGTAGTTTTAGGAACCACACTTGCTTCTGGCGGTTCTGTTGTATTGGTGCAACGTTTCGACCCAGTTGCAACAATGGAAACTATTGCTGAGCGTGGCATCACTGTTATGCCGGGTTCCCCCAATATGTGGATGGCACTCGCACAGATGGATCATGCAACTCCTCACGGATTTGCAGGCGTGCGCCTTGCGTTGTCTGGTGCGGCTAAATTGCCTGAGCAAATCAGCCATTCCATGAGTGCGCGTTTCGGTTTACAAATTCAAGAGGGTTACGGACTCACAGAAGCAGCACCTGTTGTTACAACGTCAATTGGTATGACTTGGACACCTGGTTCTATTGGTCGACCAGTTCCCGGTATTGAGTTACGAATTGTTGATGAGAATGGCGAAGACGTTTTACTTGGCGACAGCGGTGAGATTTGGATTCGCGGCGAAAACATTTTTGCGGGTTATCTCAATGATCCCGAAGCAACTGCGCGAGTTCTCACTCGTGACGGTTGGTTGCGTACAGGTGACATTGCGGTGGTCGATGAAGATGGCCACTTGTACATGGTTGACCGTGTAAAAGATCTCATCATTGTCTCTGGATTCAACGTTTTCCCCGCAGAAGTTGAAGGTGTGCTTTCAGCTCATCCCGATGTTGCAGAAGTAACTGTTGTTGGCACACCGCACCCACACACTGGTGAAGCAGTTCGTGCGTACATTGTGACGCGCAATGGTGTGCATCTAGATGAAGATGCAATTATCGATTACTGCCGAACGAAGTTGGCCCGATACAAATGTCCTTCGAAGATTTTGTTTGTCGACACTCTTCCGCGCAATATCAGCGGAAAGGTGCAGCGCTTCGCTTTGAAGTAGTTGCGCTTGTGGCGTTGCTTGCCACGAGAAATCCAATAAACAAAATGCTGATGCCAGCCATGAGGGTGACAGCAAATGCTGTATCTGCCCCAAGACGACCTGTGAATGTTCCACTGGCAGACAACGTTGCTGCACCGAGCGCAATGAAAATATTTCCTAAGGCCAACATGCGTGGTGATGAAACATTGCGCGTGGCAGTTGCGGTGAAAGCTGGGTTTGCCCCGCGAAGTACTCGATAGGCCGACCACAGTGCTCCAACAAAAATGATGGTGGCGGGAATGGCGGAACCCACAGCAGCCAAGATGCGGGGAAGTGGATCGAACAGGTCGCTGCCCTTTGGCAATTCATCTGGCGAGATGGTGCCATTCATGGGTGCTGTGAGAATGACGCCGGCTGAGAACCCGCTGAAGACGAGCAAGATCCTGGTGGTGACACGGCCAGCGCGTGGCCCCGCCAGCAGAAAGATGGTGCCCAGGGCCAGCCAGGGAACATTAATGACGGCTCCGAGCATGAAAAAGATGCGAAATGACGGCTCGCTCCATCCACGAGCCTCGCCCCACCACAGGGAAAACGCCGCGAGGGCAAATAGAGCCATAGCAATTGTCCACGCCAGTTCATGGGGGCGATGGCGCCTGAGCCAGCGATCCCAGGTGCTGAGACCAAAGGCAACAGCGATAAGGGCAGAGGCGGCAGCAAGAGCCGTGTTCAAGGTCACGGTAGTAAAGGCTAGGGGCAGCCCAACGGAGTTCGTGAAACCATGCACGAAGCAATAGCGTGGAGATGCATGTCGGACTCCCCCCGCCGCCGAATTCCAGAAGCCGCCCTCGGGCGTCTGCCTATCTACTTGCGCATCCTCGTCGACCTCGGCACCGAGAATGTTGCGCAAGTGTCAAGCGAGCAACTCGCAGAACTAGCAGC
>DAISXE010000092.1:0-5265 GCA_036826015.1 Ilumatobacteraceae bacterium | reverse complement strand
TGGGGCGAACATGACCCAGGTCCGGACGTTGATGGAATGCCGTACGACGATTTTGTCGCGTTATATGGAGTGCCACGTTGGGATGGCGACCCAAACGATGTGGTTTTTCCTGGCGGAGAAACGGTGGCAATGTTTCATGAACGCGTGATGGAAACGTTGCGCAATACGGTTCGTGAAAACATTGGCGGAAACGTGGTGGTGGTGTGTCATGCGGGCGTCATTGACGGTATTTTGCGCAACACTTTGCAGATGCACCAAACCGGAAAATTTGAGTTGTATAGCAACAACACATCACTCACTGAATTGCTGCACGTGCAGGGGTCGAAGTGGCGACTAGTTCGATTCAACGATTCGGCTCATTTAGCCGAACAGTTCGATATTCATCTGCGAACTTCAGAGGGGTGACCCAATGCGTCGACCTGTTGTAGTGATTGGTGGCGGAACATCTGGTTGCACAGTGGCGGCTCTAATAGCTGCCACCACCACACGTGAAATCGTGCTGATTGAATCGGGCAATGTGTCGACGCTTGACGATGAACCTCGTTTCATGGACGTGATCTCAGAACAAAACACTCCGCCTTTTGCCATGGTCAGTTTGGTGGAAGGCGGCATTGCAGTTCCTTATGCACAAGCCAATGTGTTGGGTGGGGGAAGTGCAATTAACGGAATGATCTTGTCGGGGGAACCTCCCGCATCTGTTGAGGGACTTACTCGACTAGCAAAAGTTGATGAGATGGGTTCAGTGTCTCGTGCGCTACTCGCAGCCGGCGGCGCACCATCGCGTTTGTGGTGGAACGGCGGACGTTGGAATCCGGGGCGTGCAGTGCAGCATTTGGTGGAAGAAGGTCGTATCTCCGTAGTGAATCAAGACGCTGTTCTTCTGACAGGTGACTCTGATGCCGTACATGAGGTTCATACGGAGGACTCGGTTATCGAGGCAGATCACGTGGTGATGTGCGCAGGAGCAATAGCAACGCCAATGTTGTTGTTGTCATCTGGGATGGGCGTAGTGAATCCGCAAATTGGCGTTGGGTTGCAGGACCATCCAACCATTGCATTCACCATGGCAAGAGTCGATAACGACCGCGGAGTCTTTGATGCTTCGGTGCATCTGAAAGGTGTGACGAATGGCGGAGGTCGATTTATTGTCCTGGCTTATGAACGGGTATCGCGCGAGATCTCTTCTGATGCTTTGATTACGGTTTCCCTCATGAGCCCAACGTCTCGTGGTGCTATCTCGATGCTCAATGGTGAAGTTTCAGTAAGCATGAACATGTTGTCCACGCAAGCAGATAAAGATGGGATGAGAGGATCGGTTCGAGAGCTTGTTCGAATTTGTAATTCACCTAGTGTTCAGCGCACAACGAGAAGCATTGTTGTGGATGACCGCGGTGGTGCCCTTCACACTCTGGAGAAATTGGGCGATTCCGAACTTGATCAATGGATAAGAGGTCATCTCTCATTTGTCTCGCATGCTTCGTCGTCGTGCTCTTCTGCGATTGATGCCGATGGTGGATTGCGTGGCTTTGCCAATGTCACCATTGCGGATGCGTCCGGGTTACCAACGGTTCCGTCGGAGACTCCCGCTGCATCTGTCACAATAGAAGCAACGCGAATTGGTCGTTCATTAGGGGGAAAATTGGCATGAGTTACACACTGGGATTACATGAGTTAAGCAACGGTTGTCATGCGTACTTGCAGCCCGACGGCGGATGGGGCTGGTCCAATGCTGGTCTCATTGTGGGAGACGGTGCATCGTTGTTGGTTGACACGTTGTTTGATCTGAAGATCACTCAGAAAATGCTCGACACGATGGCGCACGCAACGGAGAAGGCTCCAATCTCAACCGTTGTGAACACGCATGCAAATGGTGATCATTGCTACGGCAATCAATTGCTATCAGGCAAAGAGATCATCGCTTCTGCTGCCACTGCACACGAGATGTCGGAAGTTCCGCCAGCAATGTTGGCCGCTCTCAACAGTGCACCTGGTGAAGTTGGTGATCTGTTTAGGCATTTCTTTGGCGAATTTGATTTCGAAGGGATCGAACCAACTCTGCCTACCAAGACTTTTACTGGCAAGCATTCTGTAACAGTGGGTGGCCGAGTTGTGGAATTGGTGGAAGTAGGCCCCGCGCACACGGCTGGGGACACATTGGTGTTTGTGCCCGATGCTCGCACTGTGTACACCGGAGACATTTTGTTTATCGGTGGTACTCCCATTGTGTGGGCAGGTCCGCTCAACAACTGGATTGCGGCGTGTGACCTCATCTGCTCGTCTGATGTTGAGCACATTGTTCCCGGACATGGACCACTCACTGACAAAGCGGGTGTTACAGCTATCCGTGATTATTTGGCTTACGTGCAAGACGAAGCTACCGAGCGTTTCAACGGGGGAATGGATGCATGGGATGCAGCCAGAGATATTGCTCTGAATGGTTTCGCTGAATGGGGCGAGTTTGGTCGACTAGCGGTAAATGTCGACACGGTGTACAGAACACTGAGCGGTGCGCACAAGAGTCCAGACGTAGTGGAACAGTTCAGGCGGATGTATGCGATGGAGCAGAAGGCTCAGTAACTTCTCGCATCTTGCGTCGCACAACCACTACCCACGCAACTAGGGCAGTGAGTGCAAAGAAAAACCATTGCACCGCATAGGACAAATGCGTGCCTTCATTGAGATCTGGTAATGCCACAGGGGCTGGCCACGCTTGAGTAGGTGTCGGCACTTCATCTCGCAATTGAATGAATAATGGTTGAGTCTCTACACCTAACCGTTCGGCAATAAGGGGTATGTCGAACCGTTGAAACTCGCGCACGGAGGTATCAGTTGAATCGATAGCGCCAAGTGTGCTGCGTGACTGGGTGTCTCGTATGTAGCCCAGCACTTTTAGTGGTGTTGTTGGCAGAGTGGGAAGCGGCATAGATAACTGCATGAAGCCCCTGTTGACGAGGAAAGTTTCATTATTGGTAGTGCGAAATGGAACGAGAACGTCGTATCCGGCAGTTCCATTTTGAGAACGATTGATGACGGTGACAATTTTGTCTGTTATGTAAGAGCCACTGAGTTGTACTCGACGCCACTCGATGGACTCGATGTCCGAATTAGTCGAGACAATGTTCTCAATGTTCTCTACTGGTTCATTCGAGTGGGCTGTGAGTGTGGCGTTGAAGGATTTTTTCTGATCTAGACGCGATAGTTGCCAGAAAGCCAGATTCACCATGAGAACAATGAGCGCAAGAACGCCGAGGTGAACCACAATCCAGCGCGGGGTGAGAAGGCGACGAATCATCACCTTGAACGCTATCGGAAGGGGTGGTGGGGGCTACCGTAAGTGTCGTGGGACACAAGGAATACAACGAACAAACCATTGATGCGGACTTTTGGAAAGAGGTGTTTGGCGTGCCCGTGATTGCGAGCGAGCCGAAGCGTATTGGTGAAGGTCAAGTGGGAATGAATCTTCGTTACTCACTGCAGTCGGACGATGCAAATGTTCCAGCGTCAGTGGTGGTCAAACTTGCATCACCAGATCCCACAAGTCGCGCAACGGGTATATCGCTTCGTAATTACGAGCGCGAGGTGAAGTTTTACAACGAGATTGCAAACACTCTTGATGTGCGCAAACCACATTGTTACTTTGCCGACTGGCATGAAGAGGCTGGAGACATTGCCATTGTGCTTGAAGACATGACTCCTTGTGAACAAGGTGATCAGATTCGCGGATGTGGAATTGATGAGGCTCGCATTTCGGTGACGGAACTCAGCAAGTTGCACGGACCGCGCTGGGGCGACGCATCACTTTCACAAATTGACTGGTTGCAACGCCGCGATGCAGACGATGCGGCCCGACTTGAAGGACTGTATGCCATGGTGAAGCCCGGCTTCTTGGCGGTTCATGGCGAAGCCATTCGACGCGAATGCGGTGAGGAAGGAATTGCATTCATTGAGACACTTGGAACGATGATGTCGCGATATGTAAATGCTAAGGACGAGCCGTTCACAGTCACTCATGGCGACTATCGCCTCGACAACTTATTGTTCGCCACCCCAGCTGGGGGAGTTGCTTGTGCTGTTGTGGATTGGCAAACACCTGGTCACGGTAACGGTGTAGCCGACCTTGCTTATTTCATCGGTGCCGGTTTATTGCCAGAGGACCGACGCGCGCATGAATGGGAACTGGTGGATTTGTATATTGCCGGGCTGGAATCGTATGGCCATGAAATTGACCATGAATGGATTCGGAATCACTATAGGCGCGAGGCAATTTCAGGCGTCATCATGGCAGTCATTGCATCACAGATCGTGGGTCGCACCGATCGTGGCGACAAGATGTTTGAGGCAATGGGCACGCGGCATGTGCTTCAGGGATTAGAAAACGAATCCTTCTCTCTTCTATAAAGTTCGATTCTCAACTAAGCGCTTGACCAGAGCGTCAAGTGCAACTGTTTCTTCTTCTACGAGTGCAGAGATATTGAATTCGTCGCTTGGCAACTGCTCGACAGCCTCTTGCCAGTTGGTCAAGTTTTTTCCCATTACAACTGAAAGCGCTCGCGTCAGGCTTCCGGTGGGATCGGCATCGTACGACTGGAGAAGAGACTCAACGTCGGCTTTGCTCAATCTGTGCATAGAGCAACAGTAGGTGGCTCCAACTCCGCCCGCTGGAACATGCACAAAGTACCGCTGCTTTCTTCCACTTACAACATGACTGTGCTGGGGCCTTGTGGGGCTTGCTACGGTATTTCATGTACACACCTGTGTGCTCAAGGGGGCTTGAAATGACTGTTTGGAACTACGGACTCATGTGGAAGGGGATTGCGGCAGCAGACCCACAGAGACCAGCGCAGATTTTTGGTGACACGGTTTATTCGTGGGGTGATTTTCATCGTCGAGCAAATGCGCTCGCACATGACATGAAGCAGGCTGGACTCAGCCATCAAGCAAAGGTTGCGCATTATTTGTTCAACTGCCCGGAATACCTGGAGACCACATTTGGATCATTCTTGGGTGGGTACGTGCCAGTAAATACCAACTACAGATATGGACCTGAAGAGATTCTGTATTTGTTTGACAACTCCGATGCTGAAGCAGTGGTGTTCCACGCAGTATTCGCAGATTTGTGTGCACAAGTTCGTGACCGTTTGCCGAAGGTGAAGCGGTGGTACATGGTGTCCGATGAATCTGGTGCTGCGCTTCCAGAGTGGGCATTGAACTACAACGACGTGGTATCGAAAGATGTGGCCGATGTTGTTCCAAGCAAACCTCTAT
>DAISXE010000091.1:0-5267 GCA_036826015.1 Ilumatobacteraceae bacterium | reverse complement strand
CCGCAAGTCTGCATTGCACGGTCGGCCGCATCGCAGGCCAATCGATTCGCACGGTAGTTACACATGGCCACCAGGTGAGTGACCTCCATATGGTGCTTCTGGTCCAACATGCTTGCGGTGTAGCGAATGAGTTGACGCAACATCGCAGCTTCTGTGTGAAGTTCTACAAGTGGGAATTGAATACCCTGATTCACACTGAGTTTTTTGCCCCACGTGATGCGCTCATTTGAATATCGCACCGCTTCGTTAATACAGAACTGCGCTGCACCAAGTGAAGATGCTGCTTGGCGAATTCGGTTTTCATGTACGAAGTGTTGAGCAAGTTCAAGTCCCATTTCTGCAGGACCAAACAATGCTTCGGGGCCCACTCGTACATCGGTGATGCTCACTTCAGCATGATCTGTTGGCATGTTGAATGTCCACCAGAAGAACTCCACTTTGAAACCAGGAGCGTCCGTAGGGACTAGGAACGCACTGATTCCTTTCGGATCTCCAGGTGTTCCACTTGTGCGCGCAAAAATGATGTCGTGAGTCGCATGGTGTAAGCCACTGTTCCACCGCTTCATTCCATTGATGACCCATTCGTCGCCATCTTTGTAGGCAGTGGTCTCTAAATACGTGGCATCACTTCCGTGATTGGGTTCGGTGAGACCAAATGCAAGTCGTTTGGTGCCATCTAGAAAGCCAGGCATCCATTCTTTCTTCTGGTCCTCTGTTCCAAAGTCACGCATCATCAGCACAGTGGGAAAGTTGCCCACAATGCTTGATTCGTTTTGTAGGTCGTTATGCAATCCCAAACCTTTTGTTGCCAAATGCTCTCGGATTATCGCCATCTTCAAGTTGCTGGCACTCTGACCACCAAACTCTTCGGGAAGTGCTAGTCGCAACCAGCCAGCTGCATCGGCTCTACGACGCATCTCACGCAGCAATGCTTCCCAATCTGCACGAGGAACACCATCGTTCTCGAAATCTGTACGCGCCCATTCACGGCGATGATCAAAGAATCTTTCGTTGTCATCTTGAGCCTGTAGCGGCTTGATCTCTTTTTCAATGAAAGCATCAAGTGCATCAAGAGTTGCCTGAACGTCTGCGGGAATTTCAAAATCCATAGGCGAACAGTACGCCCAATGCTTCGTTAACTACGAACCGCGGCGCGATTGCATGATGGCACTGACAACCTTGCCATCTGCCTTGCCTTTGCTGGCTTTCATCACACGGCCAACGATTGCGCCAGCAGCCTTTTCTTCACCGGCGCAGTACTTAGCCCACGCATCAGGGTCGGCGGCGATGGCTTCGTCCACCATTGCTTCCACCGCGGAGTTGTCCATTGCTTCAAAACCTTTTGCTGCGGCGATAGCGGCGGCATCTCCCCCACCATTTTCCACTAGTTCAGACAACACTGTCTTGGCTTGTGTTGCAGATAGTTTTCCGTCGCGCTCAAGAATGGTGAGAGCAGCTAGATCTTTTGCTGGTACAGCTGGCGTAGGGCCAGCGTCAGCAAATGCTTGTTGCACATAAATGAGTGCACGCACTGCATCGCCACCAGCATCTGCTACTGCTTGCACGTATTCATGTTGGGCGCGCTCAACAACAACAATGATTGCTTCAGACCGAGTGTCGTAACCCGTCAATGCAGACAATGCCGAACGACGCGCAGCCGGAAGCATCGGCAAATTGTCACGCACTGCTTGTACCCATGCGTCGTCTGGTGCCACTGGCACGAGGTCTGGCTCAGGGAAATATCTGTAATCGTCGGCGTCTTCCTTTACGCGCAATGTGTGCGTACGGCCTTCAGCATCGTCCCAGTGTCGAGTCTCTTGACGAATGACGCCGCCAGTATCGAGAACATCAATTTGGCGACGTGCTTCGTAATCAATAGCGCGACCAAGAGCACGAATTGAGTTCACATTCTTGATTTCACACCGCGTTCCAAAAGGCGTTCCGGGCTTGTGCACTGACACGTTTGCATCGACACGCATGGAGCCTTCTTCCATCTTTGCGTCAGATGCGCCAATGACTTCCAAAATTGCTCGAAGTTCTGACACGTATTCGCGTGCATGTTCACTGGTACGAATATCTGGGCGCGACACAATTTCTACAAGTGGCACACCTGCGCGGTTGAAGTCGATGAGCGAGTAATCACTTCCGTGAATACGGCCAGTTGCACCACCCACATGGGTGCTCTTTCCTGTGTCTTCTTCAAGGTGCGCGCGCTCAACACCAATGGTGGTTCCACTTGGCAGCTCAAGAAAGCCGTCGATATTCAATGGAATGTCGTACTGGCTGATTTGGTACGCCTTTGGCATGTCTGGATAGAAATAGTTCTTACGGTGAAAGATGCACGGTTGAATTCTGCAGTTCAGCGCCACACCAATACGCATTGCAAGTTCAACTGCTTGTCTGTTCAACACTGGCAATGCACCAGGCAAGCCCAATGTGACGGGGTCAATGTTGACGTTCGGCTCGTCGCCAAATCTGTTTGGTGAACCACTGAATAGTTTCGTGCGTGTCGCCAATTCGACATGCACTTCTAAACCAACAATGAGTTCCCAACCGCCTTCAAGTAATTGATCTTCAGTCGCAACTATGGAACTAAGAGGGCTATCGCTCATTGTGCGCCTCCCGCAGCAACTTCAAGGGCTCCACCGACTCTGAACATTGCTTGTTCTCCAAGCGCTGGTGCCAACACTTGAATACCTACTGGTAAACCATGCGCGCCAGTTCCGAAAGGAACACTCATTGCAGGGTGGCCTGCCAAGTTTGTGGGAATTGTGTAGATGTCGCACAGGTACATAGACATGGGGTCGTCTACTTTGTCGCCAAATTTGAAAGCAACGACTGGTGATGTAGGAGTCAAGATGGCATCTACTTGTTCGTATGCGCGTTCAAAATCTTGTGCAATAAGCCGGCGCACTTTCAATGCTTTTCCGTAATACGCGTCGTAATAACCAGCAGACAATGCGTAGGTTCCCAACATGATGCGTCGCTTCACTTCATCGCCAAAGCCTGCAGCACGCGTTGCTCCGTACATTGAGTTTGTATCTGCAGCATTGACGCGCAGACCAAACCGAACACCATCAAAACGAGCAAGATTGCTACTGGCCTCTGCAGGTGCAATGAGGTAGTACGCAGTCAATGCATACGACAATGACGGGAGCGTGATGTCGACAATGGTGGCTCCGGCTGCTTCTAATGCAGCGAAGGCTTGATCTAGCCGCGCAGCAACTTCTGGTTCTGCACCAGCAGGAAGATCTGTGACGCGACCAATACGCATGCCGGAAACACCTTGGCTGACGGACGGCAAAAGCGATGGCGATGCAAGTGGAATAGACGTGGAATCCATGGGATCATGCCCACCGATTACCTCAGTAAGAAGAGCAGCGTCGGCAACCGTGTTCGCAAACGGACCAATCTGATCAAGTGAACTTGCATACGCAACGAGTCCATAACGACTGACTACTCCGTATGTTGGCTTCACGCCCACAACACCGCACATTGCTGCAGGTTGGCGAATACTTCCACCGGTGTCGCTACCCAAACTGACGGGAGAAAAACCAGCGGCAACTGCGGCGGCACTGCCACCACTTGAACCACCAGGTACTCGTGAAATGTCGCACGGGTTACGAGTGGAACCGAATGCAGAGTTTTCAGTGCTTGAACCCATGGCGAATTCGTCCATGTTGGTCTTGCCAATGATTACAGCGCCAGCAGTGCGCAAACGTGTGATCACTGTTGCGTCATACGGCGGCTTCCAGCCCTCGAGAATTTTGGATGAGCATGTTGTCTCGACGCCATGCGTACACATGTTGTCTTTGATGGCAATGGGAACACCCGCAAGTGGCCCCACTGAGCGACCAGCGGCAATATCTGCATCGATCGCATCGGCTTGCGCGCGCGCATCTTGTGCCATCACCAAGTTGAAAGCATGAATCTCAGATTCACGCGCGTCGATGCGCGAAAGGTACTCATCAATAACTGCGCGCGCTGTAATGCGCTTCGCTGCTACTGCTGCTGCAATCTCGGATGCCGTGGAAGGAATAGCAGACACTCTTAGTCGTCCAATCCGATAATCGGTGGAACACGAAAACGACGCTCATCAGATGCAGGAGCAGCTGCCAACACTTCATCTGTGTCGAGACATGGGAGCTCAATGTCTTCACGCATGATGTTGACGAGTGGATAGGGCTGAGTCATTGGGCCAACACCATCAAGATCTAGGGCGTCGATGTCGCTGAAATGTCCCATGACTTTGGCCAACTGCTCGGTGAAGTGAGCAACTTGAGCGTCATCAATGTCGAGACGCGCCAAACGAGCCACTTTGGCCACGTCGGATGCGGAAATGGGGCTACCTGACTGGGTCACGGCTTCTAGCCTACGAGCCCTCTAGCGAGAAGGCGCAAACAGATTTAGGCGTTCGGATGAACAGGCGGAAATTCTGCCTGACGCTTTTGCAAGAAACTCTGCACGCCTTCTTTGAAATCTGACCGTGTGAACGATTCCTGCATCAAGCGAAGCGCTTCTTTGCTGGCGCTAGAGACATCTTTTTCGTAGTCGGAATAGACCTGTCGTTTCATGACTGCCATAGAAGATGGGGACACATTCATTGCGAGGTCGGTGGCATACGCAAGCACGACATCCATGAGTTGATCCGCAGGAACAACTTTGTTAACCATGCCCATTTGTTGTGCCTCATTCGCCATAACAACGCGACTCGACATCATGAGGTCGAGCGCATTGGCTTGACCAACTAGTCGTGGCAATACCCACGAGATGCCGTATTCACCAATAAGACCACGCTTGGAAAATGCAACAGTGAACTTGGCGGTGTCTGCTGCAAAGCGCATGTCGCACATCAATGCTTGAACTAATCCGAGTCCTGCAGCTGCACCATTGATTGCTGCAATCACTGGTTTCGTAATACGCGTGATTTCATCTTGCATTCGACCCTCGACGATGCTTGCACCGTCTTGTGATGATGCAGAATCACCCGATGGAATCGCTTGCAACGTTCCCATGTCGGCACCTGCGCAATAACCCTTGCCGGCGCCGGTCACAACAATGACTCGTACGTTTGGATCTGCAACTGCAGCATCAATTGCAGCAAAGTACTCATTGCCCATGCGGCCCGTCCAAGCATTCAGACGATCGGGACGATTAAAAGTAATGAGACCAATACCTGGCTCACGGACTTCATATAAACATTCACTCATGTTCATTGACCGTAGACGCTTCGCGGTCGCCACGAGAACGCAGACGAGTAATTCCTA
>DAISXE010000090.1:0-5269 GCA_036826015.1 Ilumatobacteraceae bacterium | reverse complement strand
CCCCAGTCTTGGCCAACGAAAGTCATTCCGGTGAAGTCATTTTTGTTCAGCCATTCGTTCATCCACGCAACATGACGTTCATATGTGTAATCGGTTGTTTGCAACGGCTTATCGCTGCGACCAAATCCAATGAGGTCTGGTGCAATGACGCGATGGCCCGCTGCAATATGAAGAGCCATCATCTTGCGATACAAAAAGGACCAACTTGGTTCTCCGTGCATTAACAACACGGTTGTCTTTGCGTCTTTCGGCCCGCCTTCATGATGTGCAACACGCAATGTGTCAGAGGTTCCGTCACCTGCTGAAACGTCTGTGTAATGAGGTTCGTACGGCCAGTCGGGGAGATTGGTGAAGCGATCATCTGGAGTGCGTGCAAATTTCATGTTGGACCTTTCGTTGGTTGTTCACACGCTAAACCCTGATGGCTTACGATGTGTCGAGCAGGTTCTATTCGCCTGCTAGTTATTTATAGGGAGACTTCAATGTCTGATCCATTTTCCACACCACCGCCACCACCTCCGCCAACAGGTAGCAATAGTTTCGGAAGTTCTGGTTCAGGTTCTGTTATTCCTTGTGACAATGGCGTTCGCTTTGGGGCACTGCTCCTCGATTCGTTGCTCTTTGTCGTTACATGTGGAATTGGATGGCTGATTTGGAGCATCGTGTTGTGGCAACAGTCCACGTCACCGGCAAAGAAAATGTTGAAACTTAAGATTGTTGATGTCAATACCGGAGCACCGGCAACCATGACGCAAATGTTGTTACGCGAAGGATTAGGAAAGATTCTCCTTGGTTCCATCACGGGCATCACGGGTCTGATCAGTGCAGTTTTGATTTTGGTCGTGCCAAGTAGGCAAGGTGTCTGGGACTACATCGCGAAAACCACGGTGGTACGTGAGGGATAGAACGCTGCTGTTGGGGTTGGCCGGAGTCGTTCTGGCCAGCCCTGCCACGCAAAGGTTGGCCAACTACCTCAACCATCGACCAAGCCTGTGCCCGCTGCAGCGCATCACGGGCATCGCTTGCCCCAGTTGTGGAGGCACACGCGCTGGTCTCTACGTGCTGTCGGGGGACCTCGTCTCGGCCATCAAACTCAACGCTGGCGTCACCATCTTTCTCTTGGTCTTGGGGGCTCTCGTGGCCACTGGGCATGTGGTGCCCGCCCAGGTTTTGGGGGTTGCGAACCCGTACGAACGGGTGGCAGACTGAACCCAATGACAACGGAGTTCACCACCTCAGTACTCGTCGTAGTAGTTCTGTAGCGCGTCGGCACCATGCCGAACGCGCTGAAAACCACCCTTCCGGGTGGTTTTTTCATTTCTCGCCACACTTGTAGTTATTGCAATCACAATTAGGAGACATCAGATGTCCACAAAAGAGACACTCACAGGAGCCGAGGCTCTCATTCGCTCTCTCGAGATGGAAAACGTCGAGATCATGTTTGGTTTGCCAGGTGGCTGCATCCTTCCTGCCTATGACCCGCTGTTGAAGTCAAGCATCAGACACGTTCTCGTGCGACATGAACAAGGTGCCGGGCACATGGCCCAGGGTTATGCACACGTCACTGGTCGGCCTGGTGTTGCCATGGTGACAAGTGGTCCGGCTGCAACCAACATGGTCACGCCATTGTGCGATGCATTCATGGACAGCATTCCAATGGTGTGTATCACTGGTCAAGTATCAACGTCTGCAATCGGTACAGATGCGTTTCAAGAATGCGACACCGTTGGCATTACGCGAAGCGTTACCAAACACAACGAACTTGTGATGCGTGCTGAAGATATTCCAATGGCAGTGCGCCAAGCTTTTTACATTGCAACCACTGGTCGTCCAGGTCCTGTACTTATCGACATGCCAAAAGACGTGTTGCAAAACACCATGACGTGGCATTGGCCAACAGATGAAGAAGTAGTTGATTCACTTCCCGGATATCGCCCAAATGTAAAGGGTCATCCAAAGATGATCAAGGAAGCAGCAAAGCTGATTCTTGCTTCTGAAAAACCAGTTCTGTATTTGGGCGGCGGTGTATTGAAAGCGCGCGCAGCTGAAGTTGTGAAGGAACTTGCAGAGTTGTTGCAGATTCCAGTTGTGACCACTCTCATGGCACGTGGTGCATTCCCAGATAATCATCCGTTGTGTTACGGCATGCCCGGTATGCACGGAACTGCAACTGCCATTACTGCAATGCAGAAGAGCGACTTGCTGATTGCATTGGGTTCTCGATTCGATGACCGCGTCACTGGCAAAGTGAATTCGTTTGCACAAGATGCAAAAATCATTCACGTCGATATCGACCCTGCAGAGCAAGGCAAAGTTCGTAAGCCTGATGTTCCTATTGTTGGCGACTGTCGACAAGTAGTAGAAGAACTTCTGAAAGCCATCAAAGAACTAATGGCTGAAGGCGTTTCTGCAACAGATATCACTCCGTGGCGTAGTCGTGTCAACGGTTGGAAAGAACAATTCCCGCTTACATACGACATGTCTGGTCCTGGCGACAAACTGAAGCCGCAATTCTGTTTAGAAAAACTGCGCGATGCAGCACCTGAAGGCACGATTGTTGTCAGTGGTGTTGGACAGCATCAGATGTGGACAAGTTTGTTTTGGGAATTCAACGAGCCATATACATGGGTGAACTCTGGTGGCCTCGGAACAATGGGTTTCTCGGTGCCTGCGGCAATTGGTGCGAAAGCAGCAAAGCCAGAACGCACAGTGTGGGCCATCGATGGCGATGGTTGTTTCCAAATGACTGCGCAAGAACTTGTTACGGCAACAACTGAAGGCATTCACGTGAAAATTGCCATCTTGAACAACACATACCTCGGCATGGTGCGCCAGTGGCAAGAGATGTTCTACGGAGAACGGTATTCCGAAGTAGATCTCGCTGGTTGTCCTGACTTCGTGAAGTGGGCTGAAGCAATGGGTTGTGTTGGAATTCGTGTGGAATCAGTCGATGAGATTGATGCAGCGATTGAGAAGGCGAACAGCATCAACGATCGTTCTGTTGTTGTTGAGTTCCGTGTTGAGGAATTTGAAAAAGTCTTTCCAATGGTTCCTGCAGGTGCGAGCAACGATGAAGTGTTGTTGCATCCGAATCAAGAAAGTCGAAGGGAGTTCCTCAAATGAGTTCCATCAACCCAAACAATCCATATGGGGATTCTCGTCACCATCACATCTTGTCTGTGATGGTGCAGAACCGTCCGGGTGTACTTGCACGTGTCTCTGGTTTATTCGCCCGACGTGGTTACAACATCTACTCGTTGGCAGTAGCGCCATCTGACGATCCGAATTACAGCCGCATCACCATCGTGGTAGATATTTCTGCGACGCCTCTTGAACAGATTGTGAAGCAGTTGTTCAAACTGATTGATGTCGTTCGAATTACTGAACTCGACCCTCGAAAGTCTGTGGAACGTGAGCTCATGATTGCCACGGTCCGGGTCGATGGGGAGCATCGGGGGCAGATCGCCGAGTTGGCAAACCTCTTCGAAGCCAAGGTTTTGGCCGTCGGAGCCGACGCTGTGACCATCTCAATTGATGGAAATCCTGAGAAAATCGATGATTTTGAGGAATTATTGCGTGGTTATGGCATCGTGGAGAGCCAAAGAACGGGTCGGGTCGCCCTACCCAAATTGGAACGCGAGGCACGAAAAGGTGCCACAAAAGGAAAGGCAAGCTGATGGCAGCAAAGATGTACTACGAGAAGGACGTTGATCCTTCGATTATTCGTGGCCGCAAGGTCGCAATTATCGGTTACGGCTCACAAGGTCACGCACATGCGTTGAACCTGAAGGAGAGCGGTGTCCAGGTTGTTGTCGGACTTCGTGAAGGTTCGAAGTCTGCTGCAAAGGCCGAGGCTGCTGGACTCACCGTGAAGAGCATCGCCGATGCTGCAAAGTGGGCAGACGTCATCATGATGACAATGCCAGACACTGAGCAGAAGGCCACATACAACGATCACATCAAGCGTTACATGAAAGCTGGCAAGGCTCTCGCTTTCGCACACGGCTTCAACATTCGTTTCAAGCGCATTCGTCCACCAAAGGGTGTCGACATCATCATGATCGCGCCAAAGGGTCCAGGTCACTTGGTACGTCGTACCTACACCGAAGGCGGCGGCGTACCTTGCCTCATCGCAGTTGAGCAAGACGCAACAGGCAACGCAAAGGCACTCGCTCTTTCGTACGCAGAAGCAATCGGCGGCGCACGTTCAGGAGTTATTGAGACAACCTTCACCGAAGAGACCGAGACCGACTTGTTCGGTGAGCAGGCAGTGTTGTGCGGTGGCGTTGCAGCCCTCGTTCAGGCTGGCTTCGAAACCCTCACCGAGGCTGGTTACCAGCCAGAGATGGCGTACTTCGAGTGCTTGCACGAAGTGAAGCTCATCGTTGACCTCATGTACGAAGAAGGCATCACCGGAATGCGTTACAGCATTTCCGACACTGCTGAATACGGCGACGTCACCCGTGGACCACGTGTGATTACTCCGGCAACAAAGAAAGCCATGCAGAAGATCCTCAAGGAAATTCAGTCAGGCAAGTTTGCTCGCGAGTGGGTCAAGGAATCAGAAGAGGGCCGCGCCAACTTCAACGCATTGCGTGAAGCCGGTGCAAAGCACCCAATCGAGGCAGTAGGCAAGCAATTGCGCAGCATGATGCCGTGGTTGTCTGCAGGCAAGCAATCAGTGTCCGAGGTTTCAGGCGGCTGATTCCTTCACACAGCGAAGAATGAGAGAAAGGGACTCGCTTCGGCGGGTCCCTTTTTCGTATCCAGGGTTGGGGCTAATACCCGAGTTGTTTGGTCGGGAATTGACGGATAGGGTTTCGCCCTATGACAACACCACAGTGGGGCTTCGATACCCGTCAAATTCACGCCGGCCAAACACCAGACTCAGCGACTGGTGCACGCGCGGTTCCTATCTATCAGACAACGTCGTACCAATTCCGCGACTCACAGCACGCAGCAAATCTTTTTGCGCTTGCTGAAATCGGAAACATCTACACACGTCTGATGAACCCAACTACTGGTGTTCTTGAAGCTCGTTTGTCAGACCTTGAAGGTGGCACAGCAACTGCAGTTGGCCTTCCCGGAGCACTCGTGGTGTCCTCTGGTCAGAGCGCAGCAACGCTCGGCATCCTCACGCTTGCCGAAGCTGGCAGCCACATCGTTGCATCACCGTCGTTGTACGGCGGCACATACAACTTGTTGCATTACACGTTTCCAAAAATGGGTATCGAGGTCACGTTTGTTGACAACCCAGACGATCTTGAAC
>DAISXE010000089.1:0-5300 GCA_036826015.1 Ilumatobacteraceae bacterium | reverse complement strand
CTTCATTGGTGGTCATGGTGCGAACAGTCACATTGTCACCCACTTCATCTGGCATGGGCATGACAGCGTCTATATGAAAGATGCCTGTGGGTGAGAGCCGTTGCGACACAAGAGATAGGCACGACAGCAATGCGTCGGTATCTGGCAGGTTGAAGAGCGTGTTGTAGCCCACGAAGATTGCGTCGAATGGGCCATCGGGAAGAGTGCGAGAAAAGTCGGCGCACACGAGTTCAACATGAGATGGAAATGATCTGCCACGAGCAACCGACAACATCGCTTCAGATGAGTCAATGCCGATGATGGTGTCGGTGAACTGTGAACGTTGCTCGAGTAACTGCGTAATGAGGCGGCCTGTGCCGACGCCTAATTCCAAGATGCGTGCGTTATGTGCGGGCAGAGTCGCGACTACGCCAACCATGAAGTCGGCATCGTTGAGGTCTGCGTACCAGTCGTCGTACACATCTGCGAATGAGTCGCCATAGGTGGTCTCGGTGTAGCCAGCAATGCCGAATGGGGCGTCGGCTGCATTGCTCCCAAGAAAATCACTCATACAGATAGTCCACCACGACGGTGCCGTTCACGGCACATCGGTAGCCTGAAGCCAATGGCATCGGCATCTATCCCTTCTCGCGAGTACGTGTATCTCGACCATGCCGCCACGTCTCCGTTGCGCCCTGAAGCACACGCCGCCATGGAGCCATATGGCGATGTGATGTATGCCAATCCGTCTGGTTCGCACCGTTTTGCGCGCGAAGCCCGACAAGTGATTGACGAAGCCCGTGATGCAGTGGCTGAAGCCATTGGATGTGCACCTGGCGAAATCATTTTCACAAGTGGTGGTACCGAAGGAGCAAACTCTGCAGTACTTGGTGCAGTGCGTCGCACCGGTGGCACAGCTGTGTGTTCAGCAACCGAGCATCATGCGGTGTTGCATTGTGTGGAACATGTACACGGCGTTGTAGTGCCAGTGACTGAACAAGGCCCAGTTGATCCCGACGTTATGCGTGAGACTCTTCGCACTACAGACAACGTTGCAGTGGTGTCTGTGATGGCTGTGAACAATGAAACAGGTGCCATCAATAATCTCGAATTGATTTCGCACGCAGTTCGCCGGCAAGCACCAAACGCAATCTTCCACACCGATGCTGTGCAGGCTGCATGTTGGTTAGATCTTCGTACTATTTGGCCGCATGTAGATGCATTGACATTGTCTGCACACAAATTTGGCGGGCCAAAGGGCATGGGCATCATGGTGTTGCGCAATGGATTCAATGTTGAACCACTGCTTCTTGGTGGTGGCCAAGAACGCGACAGGCGAAGTGGCACTCACAACGTTGCCGGAATTGTGGGCACTTCAGTAGCGCTCACGCTTACAGACAAGAACCGTGCAAGTGAAGTGGCGCGTCTTGGTGCATTGCGCGACGAGCTCATTCACGGAATCACCAGTCGTGTGGAGTGCGCAACCGCCACACTTGCGCCAGGTGTTGGTATTGCGGGTACTGCGCATGTGTGTCTTGAAGGTTTAGAGAGCGAATCATTGCTGTATCTATTAGATGAAGCAGATGTGTGCGTTTCGGCAGCATCGGCATGTGCAAGTGGGGCAATGGAGCCGTCGCATGTGTTGGCAGCCATGGGCGTGCCTCGTGAACGAATCAAGGGTTCTCTTCGTTTCAGTCTTGGTCACACCACGACGCGCCAGCATGTGCAGGCCGCAGTGGAAGCCACAGTTGCAGCAGCATCACGTCTTGGTGCAAAAGTGAGTGTGTCATGAAAGTTCTTCTTGCAATGTCTGGTGGAGTCGACTCTTCTGCTGCAGCGCTAGTTCTGCGCGAGCAAGGTCACGATGTAGTTGGTGTCACTATGCGCTTGTGGGGTGGCGAAAGCGATACGGGTTGTTGTTCAGTGTCCGACGTTGACGATGCACGTCGAGTAGCTCAACAAGTTGGCGTTGATCATTTGGTGTTCAACTTTTCGGAAGAGTTCAACCAACACGTGGTGGACCCTTATGTGAAGTCACACGTGGAAGGCACAACGCCGAACCCATGTATTGAGTGCAATCGCCATTTGAAGTTCGACAAGTTGATTGAGCGCGGTCGCGCTTTAGGTTTTGATGCTGTTGCCACTGGTCACCATGCGCGCATTGTGGAACAAGATGGTGTGAAGCGTTTGGCTCGTGGTGCAGATGCACTGAAAGACCAGAGCTACGTAGTGCATATGTTGTCTGGCGAAGACCTCAGTTATGTGATGTTCCCAGTTGGTCACATGCAGAAATCTGAAGTGCGCGAACTTGCGACAACAGGCGGTCTGCGCACCGCAGCAAAGCCCGACAGTCAAGATGTGTGTTTCATTGGTTCCACCATTGGCCGCGCCGGCTTCCTGGAACCACGCCTCACGTTCAACCCTGCGCAAGTCGTAGATGCATCGGGTGACACTGTGGGTGAAGTGCCCGCAGTTGAACTAGTTACGTTGGGTCAGCGACGTGGCCTTGGCTTAGGTGGAGGCGATAAGCGATACGTAGTGGCTGTCGATGTTCCAGCGCGTCGCGTCACCGTGGGCGACGAATCAGAGTTGTATGTAAACGAAACTCGCATTGGCACGTTGTCGTGGCCATACAACAGCGACACCTCACTAGTGAATGGCACAGAAGTATTGGTGCAGGGCAGTGCACATGGTGATCGTGGCGCAGGAGTTGTAGCGATTGATGGCGACGAACTCACTATTCGCTGGTCACGACCACATCGTCGTATTGCCCCAGGACAAACAGTTGTTTTCTATGACGCCTCAGACACCATGGTGCTCGGCGGAGGCATTGTTCTTTCTTAAGAAAGTGCAGCCATTGCCACGTGAATGCGACGTGGTGCAATAACAAAAGTCTTCACATGCAGTGCTTCGGTAGTGCCCAAAGTTTTTGCAGTGATCTTTGACAGCACCACTTTGTCGGCTTCCTTCATCTCCACGCTGAGTCGCGGCCCAAGAACGCCACCGGTGAAATCGGCTGCTTCACCATTCTCTGTAACAACTCGTAGAGAAGCGATGCCGTTCTTTGAAGTCATATGAGTCTCGGCCAGCACCATGTGATCATGCACAACAAGACCGGCAGGAACAAGGACAAGCCAGCGTCGAGCGAGTCGGTGCAATCGTTTTGGAACGATGCGTACAAGAACTATTCCCACTACAAGTAGAGGCGCACCAGCGAAGTAATTCTGTGCAGCAGTGAAGAGCGAGCCACCGATGAGCGAACCACACAACAACGCCCACACCAAGGCAGCAGGTGCCATGTGTGGAACTGGAGTGCGAAGTGAGAATCGTTTTTCGTCGCCGTACGCGCCGCCTTGTACGAACGCGTCAACAAAAAGTGCAGATGAACAAATGATGAATACAACGATGGAAGCAAAGATGGCAAGTGGAGCAGTGGCGACGAGAGAAATAACGACGGCTAACGGTGTGATGCATCGCGTGATGGTGAGAGTGATGGGAGAAGGAACAAGAAAACCAATGAAAACAGATGTCCAGCACAGCCAACCCCACACTGCAAGAACTACTGCAAATGCTGTGGAATGAGAATCACCATATGACTGCCACGGAGCAACAATGGCTAGTACAACCCAGGCGAATGCAGCGAGTCCGACAACAATGCGTTGCGGAGTGAATGGGAGTGATTTCGCCATATCTCTAGCCTGCCTTGTCGAAGGGTCATAACGGTAATTCCTTCGGCTCGTTTGTTGCGAACTCATACTGTGACAATGGTGTGAGACAGTTCTACGCCTGAAAGGAGACGCCATGACAACAGATGCAAATGTGCCACTTCGTGCTGGTGCCTCTTTTGGGGTGGGCAGCTTGCCGCACCGCAGCGTGTCGCAGGCTCTCGATTTTGTGTGGAGGTCTACCGACATTCCCACCATTCCTTCGTTGCCACGACGCTCGCCGGCCGAGGGCATGATCGCTCAGGCACTTGTTGGTATTGAAGGCGTTTCTGTAGGCCAATACGGCGGCATCAGTGTCGATGTGAGTGCGCTTGACGTTGATCATTTCATCACCACAGATCTTTCCTCTGATGCATACGGAGCCTTTGCGGCATTCCTCGAAACGTTCCCTGTGCGCAACAAAGGCGCAAAAGCGGTGAAGTGGCAGTTTGTTGGGCCAGTCACTCTCGGTATGGCATTGGTACGTATTGGTCTTGAGGCATCCATTGCTTTCCCACTTGCTTTGCAAGCCGTACGCGAACACGTGAGTGCATTAGAAGAGGAAGTGCGCCGTGCAACTGGCGGCCTTACTCAAATCATCGTGCTCGACGAGCCGTTGCTTGATGAAGCATTGGAACTCGGTTTTCACATTGGGTCTGAAGAAGTCATCGACTTGATCTCTGGCGCGTTGGCAGCAGTGTCGCGAGACAACATCAACGGACTTCATTGTTGTGCTCACACAAACTGGCGTGCCATGTTGTCCACCGGGGCAAGTGTGTTGTCTGTTCCGGTTCCTTCGGTGGCAAACAACGAAGATTCATCTGAACTGTTGGCAGCAGCAAGCCGTATTTCAGACCACATGGCTCATGGTGGTCGTATTGCGTGGGGTGCTGTTCGCACCGATGGTCCTATTTCTGTGAACTCGGAACGCTCATGGAAAGCTCTCATGGATGTCATGTGTTCGCTCGTGAATGCTGGAGTAGACCCAGTGCTGTTGCGTCGCATGAGTTACGTGACTCCTGCATGCGGTTTAGCCACCCATTCCGATGCTGTGGCCGAACAAGTATTTGCACAGGTGCGAAACATTGCTACCAAAGTGGGCGAGCAGGCCACTGCCTCACGTCTCACTCTTGGCTCGTAGTTTTCAGACCATCTCTTGCGCTCTACCCCTTGAGTAGTTTGTAGGTCATGGCGCGCAACCCTTCACCTAAGAAACGCATTGAAGAACTGCGCGCGCAGATCTCTCACCACAATGAGCAGTATTACGGCACCGATGCTCCCGAAATTAGTGATGCCGAGTACGACCTGCTCATGCGTGAACTGCGTGACTTAGAGACGCAGCACCCCGAGTTAGCCGACGAGCAGTCACCAACCGAGTCCGTTGGTGCGGCTGCAATCACCACGTTCGACCCTGTTGTGCACAGAGTTCCTATGACAAGCCTCGATAACGCCATGGACGAAAGCGAACTTCGCGCATGGGGTGAGCGCGTGGCAAAAGGACTCGATGGTCAGCCTGTGCGCTTTGTGTGCGAACTGAAGATCGACGGCTTGGCAATCAGCATTCGGTACGAGAATGGCCGCCTGGTGCAAGCAGCAACACGCGGCGACGGCAAAGTG
>DAISXE010000088.1:0-5318 GCA_036826015.1 Ilumatobacteraceae bacterium | reverse complement strand
CGCAACATGATGAAGTTTGCTCCGGTGCAAGGTAATGGTTTCAGGCTCATCGCTCAATACACAGACGAAAGCAATTCGTGGCTTGTCTCGTTAGCAGTTTTCAGTGCTTTTGTAGCAGTGTTTGCGGTACTGGGTGCAGTCTTCTTCTCGCGCCGTGACGCTTAACGCACCGCAGAGAGGGGCGACTAGATGGTGTGTTCAGTCATACGAGTATTTTCACATTGTTCGACACTCTCTTCGTAAATATCTCCAAGAGCTCGTGCAAGGAAACCATTTCAGTCCTCAAATCTTCGATCAATCTGGGTGATAGAACAGTGCGCCCTTGCTGCCACTTCAGCTACGCGAAGACCAAGAACGCCGTGTTTTTCTATCTCGGTACGCGCGCTTTCTAGAATGAGATTTTCACTTTCAGTAACCCTGGAACTCATCTTCGTCGCTTCCAAACTTTATGTCCGTAAAACTTTTCCGTAAAATTTTTACCGAAAGTATCACTGGTTCTTGACCACCCGCTGGAGTTGTATAGTTGGTGCGTCACATGAGGGTGGAAAGCATATGACGCGAATAAGTTCGGCAATTAAGCACGATGAATCCGATGGGCTGACGCCCCTTGAGCGGGCAGCCAAGAACAAGATGATTCTTGGCCTTTTTATTCCTTTGCAAAATGGTGCGTGGACTCCATCCACATACCCACGAGGAACTGACTGGACATTTGAATACAACGCCGAATGTACCGTCCGAGCTGAGGAACTCGGTTTTGACCTTGTATTCGGTCTTGCTCAGTGGTTAGGCAAGGGCGGATTGGGTGGCGACATGAAATTTCGTGAGACCACGCAAGATCCGTTGTTAGTAACAGCTGGGCTGGCGGCCTTGACTAAAAACATCATGTTGATTTCAACCGTGCATGTTTTATACGGCTGGCACCCACTACATCTAGCAAAGTATGCAGCGACTCTTGATCACATGTCCGATGGTCGCTGGGGAATCAATATGGTTACTGGTATTAAAAAAGAAGATTTTGCGATGTTTGGCCTAGAGCATGTGGAACATGATTTGCGTTACGAGATGGCTGATGAATTCGTCGGCATTATGAAGCAACTGTGGCAATCCGATGAGAACCTTGACATCGAAGGCAAATTTTACAAAATGAAGAAGGGATTCGTATCGCCAAAACCTCGCTACGGGCGCCCCGTCATTGTGAATGCCAGTTCGTCGGGACCTGGTTTCGATTTTGCAGCGGAGCACTCCGATCTTCTGTTCATCACACGCCCAGTAGGAAAAGACGTGTATGGCCTTTTGAAGGAACACAATGGAAACATCAAGTCTCGTGCGGCAGAGCAAGGGAAGTCGGTTAAGACAATTATTAACCCACACATCATCTGTGCTGATACCGAAAAAGAAGCGTTTGCACGCCGGCAGGCATTCATTGATCATGCCGACCCTGTAGCGCTTAAAAATTTCTTTTCTCTTATCACTGGTGGCGACACGGTTTCATGGAAGGGTGCCGTAATGGATGACCTGGCGGTGGGTGGCAACATGCAAATTGTTGGTACCCCAGAGCAGGTGGTTGAGAAGATGATGCGATTACATGATGCTGGCATTGATGGCATCCAAGTTAATTTTTATGATTACCTACCCGACCTTGAGTATTTTGGTGAAAGGGTTCTGCCTCTCATGAAGGAAGCTGGTCTGCGTAACTGATGGATTACGCAAAAGTATCTCCGAACCAATTGTGGGAATGGCTGCATGATGGCGAAGAAATTTGTATTGCCGATGTTCGAGACGGAGGTCCCTATTCCCGATCCCACCTTCTCGCAGCGGTCAGTATTCCACTGGCACAATGCGAGGTTCTTGCTCCCACATTGATTCCACGTCGCAGCACCAGGATTGTTCTCTGTGATGAGAACGAATTTATGGCGGAGAAGACGGCTGACATTTTGGTTTCTAATGGGTACGAGGATGTGTCAATCCTTGCGGGCGGAATTAACTCGTGGCAATCTCAGGGTTTCCAGTTATTTTCCGGCAGTGGGATAATTTCAAAAGCATTCGGTGAGTTGGTGGAATCTGAACTTGACACTCCACGAATTGATGCTGAGGTTCTTAATCAATGGCATACCACAGGTAAGCGATTTCATTCATTTGATGCGAGACCACTAGCCGAATACCGAACAATAAGTTTGCCGCAAGCAACAGATTGCCCTGGTGCTGAATTGGTGTTGCGGATCCCCGCTTTGTTGGCTGATGATGAGACTCCAATAGTCATCAATTGTGCCGGAAGGACGCGCTCTATTATCGGTGCACAAAGTTTGCGAAATGCGGGAGTAAAGAATCCAGTCTTTGCGTTAAAGAATGGAACAATGGGTTGGCAGTTAGCCAAATTCTCAACTTTGCAGGGGCAGTCAAATATTGCCCCACAGCCTGAGGTTGAAGGGATTGCAATGGCTAGATCTCATGCACTCCACGTTAGAGATAAGTATCAAGTTCGAGTTATCTCTTTGGATCAATTGCGAATGTTTCAGGAGGATGTATCAAGGACCACATATTTGTTTGATGTTCGTCAGGGTGATGCGTACGAATCTGGTCATTTGCCCGGAAGTACTCATGCCCCCGGGGGACAACTTGTACAAGCCACAGATTCTTTTGCTGCGGTCAGAAATGCTCGGATTGTTCTTGTAGATGATTACTTGGTCCAATCAGTGATGACCGCACACTGGTTACAACAAATGGGATGGGATGTTTGTGTCCTAGAAGGTGCAAGTGAACACTTCACTGAGAAAGAGCACGATTCCTCTTCAAGGCTGAATATTGCTGATTCAAAGCAAAAGAAAGTGACAGCCTCAGAATTAGAGATTTTACTCAACGACAAAAAGTGTTCCGTCATTGATGTCGGCGAGAGCTATTGGTATCGGGAAGGACGCATCCCTAATTCCTATTATTCAATGCGAACAAAATTAAACCACGCTCTCATGAGATTTCGATACGACGAGACTCTTGTCTTTTGCTGTGGAGACGGTAAGTTTTCGGCTTATGCAGCAGCCGATGCGAAACGTATGGGTTTCATCAATGTCTCATACTTAGACGGAGGTCGCACAGCGTGGAGGCGGTCTGGCTTTCCAGTGGAAAGAATCGGAGAAGACACCGATGATCTGGTGTTAAGCGAAACTGATGATATGTGGTATCCGCCATGGGCACGCAAAGAGGGTGTTGATGAAGCAATCATGCAGTACCTCACTTGGGAAACTGGATTACTCGAACCAGTCAGTAAAGAGACGTATTTAAAATTCAGTGTGAAGAAATAACTTTGTCAGGACGGCTTGTTAGCCATGCCCCAATGAGCACAACGCTCATACCAAGTACTGCAAGGGCAGTTACTTTTTCATCACGAAATAGCAAACCAAGAATTGTTGCTACAACAGGCGTGAAGAACACGCCAATAACACCGCGTACTGCGCCTGCACGCACCATCAGCATTCCGTACATCACATAAGCAAATCCGGTTCCAAATGCGCCAAGTACCGCAAGTGCAAAGAAGGCTGCCCAGGAAAACGTGCTATCGAAGAATGCCGGTATGCCGAGTGGCAGAGAAAATAACAAAGCAAAGAGCTCTTGCCATAACAACACAGGAAGCGTTCCGTATTTCACTTGCATTTCGCGCGACATGATGCTGGTGAATGCATAACAACAAGTAGCGGCTAGAAGAAACAGCACTCCGTGCAATGTTGCGCCTTTGTCATCGCCAACACTTCCGAACGAGATGAGTGCGATACCAACGAACCCGATGAGTACAGCGGTGATTCGACGAGCAGATGGCATGTTGCGGGTGAGGATGGCTGCGGCAACAACGGTGGTGATGGGGATAGAGCCATTGATCATTCCGGTGATGGAAGACGAGACGGATTGTTCTGCCAGTGGGTACAGATAGAACGGAATTGTCATTGCAACAAACCCAAGCATTGCAACGCGTGGCATATCTTTGCGGTCGATTCGCTTGCGAGCAGCGGGGAAGCAGGCGAGTGCCAGAGCGCCAAATCCGAGTCGGGCAATAGGAACTACTCCTGTCGCAACGTGGTCGATGGCAATAGCGATGAAAAGAAAGGATGCTCCCCAGGTGATTGCCACTGCCGTTGTCATGCCCCATTCGGCTGGCCCAAATTGTTGGGTGGTATCTCGGCCAAGGTTCGACGGTGTCACCCGTTCAGTCTTACCGCCCGCCCTAGTGAGTAGCGAGTTCATTTCACTAGTCTCATAGTTAGTCATTAGGGGGTTTCAGATGGCCGATTCAGATAACCACGACACAATTGATGCACTGCAATGGGAACAAAGAAAGTTTCCACCTTCTGATGCATTCAAGAAGAACACGTTGGTAGCCGGAACTCATTTGTATGAAGAGGCCGATCGTGATTATGAGGCTTTCTGGGCGCGACAAGCATCCGAACTTGTTGAATGGTCGCGGCCTTGGGACACCATCTGCGAATGGAATTTGCCGTTTAGTAAATGGTTTGTGGGTGGGCAAACAAACGTGTCGTACAACTGCCTCGACCGTCATGTACTTGCCGGCAAGGGTGACAAGGTTGCGTTTCATTTTGAAGGCGAACCCGGCGATACGCGCACGGTGACGTATGCGCAGTTGCTTGATGAAGTACAAAAGTTTGCAAATGTATTGAAAGGACTCGGTGTTGCCAAAGGTGACCGAGTCAATATCTATCTGCCGATGATTCCAGAGGCCGCAGTTGCCATGTTGGCATGTGCGCGAATCGGCGCCGCTCACTCGGTTGTATTCGGTGGCTTCTCCTCGCAAGCACTTGCAGATCGCATTAATGATGCCGAAGCAAAAGTTCTGATTACTGCAGATGGTGGCTATCGCCGCGGTGAAGTGTTTGCGCTGAAGCCACAGGCGGATGAAGCGGTAGAAAATGCAAAGAGCATCACTGCAGTTGTTGTGGTGAAACGTGGTGGCAATGCAGTTGAAATGCAAGCTGGGCGTGATCACTGGTATCACGAATTGATGGCAACAGCCGATGCGGTGTGCCCCGCAGAGCCAATGGATTCTGAGCAGTTGTTGTTCTTGTTGTACACCTCAGGCACAACGGGTAAGCCAAAGGGCATCATGCACACCACGGGTGGTTACCTCACGCATGTCACGTACACACATAAGTACGTTTTCGATCTCAATCCCGAAAAGGATATTTTCTGGTGCACAGCTGATGTTGGCTGGATCACTGGTCATAGCTACATCGTGTACGGACCATTAAGTAACGGCGCAACTCAAGTGATGTATGAAGGCGTTCCCAATTACCCGGCGAATGATCGCATGTGGGAAA